>JBJTMU010000011.1:0-22847 GCA_046070685.1 Flavobacteriales bacterium
TTAGTGCAACAGGATTTAATCGAGTTGGTCTGGACTCATAACAATCACTCTGAATACGAATCATATCAAAGTATGGGGTTCCATTACCAGAAATGGGACTTTGACTGACCAATAAACCTGTTTGAAGTGAAACTCCGTAAATCGCTAAATTCGATCCAGAACTACCACTAATGAAACAGTAAATCATTTGGATAGGGTCAATGGTCGAACTTCCGTTTACAGAGAATGAGTTCACACCTAAGGCTTGCGAACTTACTTTCGAAACTTCACCTGTTAGGGCATTTACTTTCCCGAGGTGAACCGTAGCAGAATCAAATACCTGCGTTTTCGTCATCGTTAATGGATCATAAATTTGGGAATAGTAATTGGTGCGAATCAATCCGTACATGGATGTGTCCGAGCAATTGTAAGTGAAATTATCAAAATACTGTCCGCCGTTTGGGAAACTGAGCGTGGGATTCGAGAATATCCCACCTGTGTACATGTCAAGTCCTACCAATTGTGATCCATTTGAATAATAGAAAACCATTTGGTGCGGATCAATTGCACTTCCGGAGTAGGCAAATCCTTGACCGATGGAATTCGTGGAAATTTCAGTGATTGTTCCTGTTTGCTCATTAATAGTCGCTAAATACATGGTAGGGGTTGATTGACCGGTTAATGGGTCAATGATGTTTCGTCTTGATAAACCATACATGAGTGAATCCGATGTATTAAACCTGAACAGATCGAAATGCGCATTCCCATTGGGGTTATTGACTAGCACAGAATTGCTCAGTTGACCAGTAAGTAAGTCAATCGATTTGAGTCCATTATCACCTAGGAAACAAAAATGAAAATTGTAGGGATTCAAGGCAGCTCCGGTTAGGTTAATCGAGGTAGCAACTGGATTTTGACTCAAATTCGTTTGGAATCCTGTAGATGGATCCATAGTTGCTAAATAAACTGCTGCCGGGTTAGTGGTTCTTGCCAATCCATACATTGTATTGCCCAATTGGGAATAGACTTTCGAAAATGTAAAGGTCAAAAGACAGATAATCAAGAGCTTCATGTGCCATATTTTATGTGAAAGATACTAAAATCTTGAATTGAAAATCACTACTCTAATAACACGAATGGGATTGAATTTGTTCAGCTAAAGTGAAGCGAAAACAAAAAAGTCCCGACGAGCGGGACTTTATAACAAACAACAAACAAATTCCTTCACTTGCCATGCAAGTTAGCGAAGGAATACCTTTTCTCCATTCGGTAGTTGTTCGTCCGGAGAAGAACCTTGATTCATTCTCATTAATGATTTCAGTCTGATGCCTTCTATGTTGGCAATCTGACGAAGTGTGGCGGAGTTATCCACTATTACGAACTCTTTACGAGTTGATTTCCTCTTCTTTTGTTCCAAAAACACCAGTGTTCCAGGTTCTAATATGTCGGAACTCGGATTGAAGTCATTGAACTTGTATAATTGTCTTAAGGTCAATTGATTCGCTTTCGAAATTTGATACAAGGTCTGTCCTTCTTGTACAGTAATTTTCGCTATAGACTTTTTTGGCAAAATTGGATTACTGTTCATTGCATGCGCACTTCCTAAGCAGTTGATACTGGTGAAGAAAACGAATCCAAATTGCTTTGCTAATCTCATGTGGTTTCTAACGCACCTTTATTAAAAATGGTTACATTGACAGAATGGTTTTTTTTAAATGAGTGTTAAATCGGAAAAAAAGACATGAATTAAGGGTTGAATCGGAAATAATGTCGGTAAAATAGCAGTTGGATTGGCTTTTGACGATGCTCGTGTGTAATTAAATTTTGAAAAAATGGACTTTCAGAAATTCACGATCAAAACACAAGAAGCGATTCAACAAGCACAACAAATTGCTGAAACAAAAGGACAACAATCGATTGAGACAGGGCATTTACTACAAGGAATTTTTGCCGTTGATCAGGAAGTAATTCCGTACGTATTGAAAAAGTTAGGTGTCAATCAGGGAATGCTTCAGGCGGCCTTAGAGCGAATTGTGGACGGGTATCCCAAAGTTAGTGGTGGACAAGTGTTTGTGAGTCAAACGGCAAATCGCGTTTTACAAAGTGCAATGGCAAGTCTTACTGAATTTGGAGATGAGTATGTTTCCATCGAGCTATTATTTTATGCGCTGTTGGATTCTACGGATACCATTGGGAAATTATTAAAAGACAACAAATTAATCAAATCAACATTAAAAGAAACCATTATGGACCTTAGAAAAGGAGAAAAAGTACAATCACCTCATCAAGAAAATACATATCAGTCATTAGAGAAATATGCTAAAAACCTAAATGAATTGGCGGAATCTGGGAAGTTGGATCCGGTTATTGGTCGCGATGATGAAATTCGTCGTGTCTTGCAAATTTTAACACGTAGAACGAAAAACAATCCGATTTTGATCGGTGAACCAGGAGTGGGTAAAACCGCAATCGCAGAAGGACTCGCACATCGTATTATCAGTGGTGATGTACCGGAAAACCTCAAGTCAAAAATTGTTTATTCACTCGATATGGGTGCGCTGATTGCAGGTGCAAAATACAAAGGTGAATTCGAGGAGCGATTGAAAGCGGTCGTGAAAGAAGTGATTGCAGCAGAAGGAGAAATCATTCTATTTATTGATGAAATCCACACCCTTGTTGGTGCAGGTGGGGGAGAAGGTGCAATGGATGCAGCGAACATTTTGAAACCGGCACTTGCTCGTGGAGAATTGAGAGCGGTTGGTGCAACAACCTTGAATGAGTATCAAAAATACTTTGAAAAAGATAAAGCACTGGTTCGTCGTTTTCAAACAGTTTTAGTCGATGAACCAAGTACGGAAGATGCGATTTCCATCCTTCGTGGAATCAAGGAAAAATATGAGAATCACCATAAAGTGATCATCAAGGATGCGGCCATTATTTCAGCTGTTGAACTTTCGCAACGCTACATTACGGACCGACATTTACCAGACAAAGCAATTGATTTAATTGATGAAGCTGCCTCAAAACTTCGAATGGAAATTAATTCCAAACCGGAAGAACTCGATGAAATTGAGCGTAAAATCATGCAGTTGGAGATTGAACGTGCCGCATTGAAGAGAGAAAATGATTCCAAAAAACTCGAAAATGTAGAGCGAGAACTTGCGAATTGGAATGAACAACGCAATGCACTGCAATCGAAATGGCAGGCGGAACGTGATGTGGTGGATGCGGTTCAGCGTACAAAGGAAGAAATTGAAGCACTTAAATATGAAGCTGACCTAGCAGAACGCAATGGTGACTATGGAAAAGTAGCTGAAATTCGCTATGGAAAAATCAAACAGGCGGAAGAAAGTTTAGAATCCTTAAAACAACAATTAATTGAACTACAGGCGAATGCTAAAATGATCAAAGAAGAAGTCGATGTCGATGAAATTGCGGAAGTCATTTCGAAATGGACCGGAATTCCAGTGCATAAAATGATGGAAAGTGAAGTCTCTAAGTTGCTTCGTTTGGAAGATGAATTACACAAACGTGTGGTTGGACAGGAAGAAGCCATCTCTGCACTTTCGGATGCGGTGAGAAGAAGTCGCGCTGGATTACAAGATGCAAAACGTCCGATTGGTTCATTTATTTTTCTTGGAACAACTGGCGTTGGAAAAACCGAATTAGCAAAAGCTTTGGCAGAATACTTGTTCAATGATGAAAATGCAATGACCCGTATCGACATGAGTGAATACCAAGAAAAACATACCGTGAGTAGATTGGTTGGAGCGCCTCCGGGATATGTGGGATATGATGAAGGTGGACAATTAACAGAAGCTGTTCGACGCAAACCCTATTCAATTATTCTTTTAGATGAAATTGAAAAAGCACATCCTGATGTTTTTAACGTCTTGTTACAAGTCTTAGATGATGGACGCTTAACCGATAATAAAGGTCGTTTGGTGAACTTTAAAAACACGATTGTGATCATGACATCGAATTTAGGTTCTAATATCATTCACGATCGATTTGAAAAAGTGAAGGAAAAGGATTTTGATAATACAGCGGATAAAGCAAAGCTAGAAGTACTTGAATTGTTGCGACAGACTATTCGACCAGAATTTTTGAACCGCGTGGATGAAATCATCATGTTTACCCCATTGACGATGAGTGATGTGAAACAAATTGTTCAGATTCAATTGGATGCTTTAAAACATAAATTAAAAGATATGGACCTAAACTTGGTGGTGACTCAAGAAGCTTTTGATCACATCGCTGAAATCGGTTATGATCCATTCTTTGGTGCACGTCCAGTTAAACGAGTGATTCAAAAACAAGTATTGAATGAATTATCGAAAGCCTTGTTAGGTGGAAGTATTGATCGAACGAAGAACATCGTAATGGATGTCTTTGATGGAAAAATGGTTTTCAGAAAACCAATTACTGAAGCTGAGGAAGTATAATACAGAGCAAAAAAAAAGGAGCGATTTCGCTCCTTTTTTTTATCGTTAAATTAGATTCTATATTTTTTGAAGAATGCGTCCCAATTCCAAATGAAATTCGACATTACCTCGTCCATTCTTTTTAAGAATAATGGATTTGGTGCTTGCATTCGTCTGAAGTATTCATCTTGAAATTCATTCAAATTGTATTTATGAAATACTGCTTTCGACATGCCGTAGATCCAATTCTTAGATGGATGGTTTACACGCATGATGAATGATTGGTATTCACGAATCATATTTCTGAACGAAGACATGTCCATTTCATACATTTTGGAAACTTGTCGAAAATAATGTTTTCTATGCGTTCCGCTTGATCAGCTTCAAATGTACTTTCTAAAAAAGACAAATTCCCAACGAGGACGATCATTCCAAATTCGCCATTGTGCGCTTCTGAAATCGTTGGCGACTGGACAAATGCTGAATCTTCGTTTATCATAGAAGCCACTTCTTTGAAGCCATTGTCAACACTATCAAAAATAGCATTGATGAAAACATTGGCCACTTGATTGTCGGTAAGTTTTCGTTTTGTAAGTGTACTGAACATATGAAATCGTTTGTTGGTTCGTTCCCTACAAATTTAACATTCACATAAAGTCGGATGAAAGTCCACCTAAATTCGTTATCAACTAAGTTTTCAACAAGTATTCCCATACTCAACTGTTCAAAACTACATTTGAGCATGTCAACTTCAACGCGTAATTTCGCAACATCAATTTAAGATTATGAAAGGAATCATTCGAACAAACAAAGGTGAAATGCATGTGACATTTTACGAGAACGACGCACCAAAGACGGTGGAGAATTTTGTCAAATTAGCAGAATCAGGATATTACAACGGGCTAAAATGGCACCGAGTTATTCCAGATTTCGTGATTCAAGGAGGTTGTCCGAATACGCGTGAAGGTGGAAAAGGCATGCCGGGTACAGGTGGACCAGGTTATCAAATTGACTGCGAATTAACAGGGGAGAATCAATTCCATGATCGTGGCGTACTTTCGATGGCACATGCAGGAAGAAATACGGGTGGATCTCAATTTTTCGTTTGTCACTCTAGAAGAAATACAGCTCATTTAGATAGAAATCACACCTGTTTCGCGAAAGTAACAGAAGGTTTAGATGTCATTGACGATATTCGAGAAGGTGATAGCATTGATTCGATTGAAATCATAAGAGATTAACACCGAAATAAAACGAAATAAAAAAGGGATGCGAATAGCATCCCTTTTTTTCTGTTAGGCTAAGCCTATAATTAATTGAGCGAGTTCTTCTCCAATTCGGTCTTGCGCTTCTAAGGTCGCTGCACCAATGTGCGGAGTACACGCAATTTTCGGATGTTGTAATAATTCCTTTTTCGGATTTGGTTCGTTTTCGAAAACATCTAAGGCGATTCCGGCAATTGTACCATTATTCAATGCTTCCATCAATTCAGTTTCATTCACGACACCGCCTCTTGCCGCGTTGGCAATGAAAACTCCTTTTTTCATTTTAGAAAATTCGGTAGCTCCAAGCACTGCTGATCCATCCGCTTGTTTTGGGACGTGAATAGAAATATAATCCATTTTTCCGATCACTTCATGAAGATTGGTCTCTGTTGAAATTGGAACAGTGATTTCTTGTCCGGCAATGTTGAGTTTGATTTGAACTTCTTGCTTTTTGTTGTCAATGGCAATCACATTCATTCCAACTCCCAATGCGTAGGAAGCTAGACTTTGTCCAATACGACCAAATCCAATAATTCCCAGGGTTTTGCCTCTTAATTCTACACCTTTGGCATAGTTCTTTTTCAAGGTAGAGAAATCTCCAGATTCCATATTCTTAAAGGAATCATGTAAAAATCGCGACAAGGAAAATAACTGACCCATCACCAATTCAGCCACAGATTGTGATGAAGAAGCTGGTGTATTGATCACATGGATTCCTTTGCTTCTTGCATATTCTACATCGATATTGTCCATCCCGACACCACCGCGTCCAATGATTTTAACTCCCGGACAAGCATCAATCACTTCCTTGCGAACAGTGGTTGCACTGCGAACTAGAATGACATCAATTCCTTGCTCATTCACGCTATTTGCTAATTGATCTTGCGCCACTTTTTCAGTGATGACAAGATGTCCAGCTGCTTCTAATAATTGTTGACCTAATGCGGATATTCCGTCGTTTGCTAATATTTTCATAGGGATGAAATCTTATTTGTGATCAAATGCTCTCATTACTTCAACCAAAACTTGTACGCTTTCAATGGGTAATGCATTGTAAATAGACGCGCGGTAACCACCCACAGAACGATGTCCAGGTAGTCCAACAATTCCTGCTGCTTTCCACATGGCGTCAAATTCAGCTGTTCGACTTTCATCTGTTAGAAGGAAAGTAACATTCATGTTTGATCGATCTTCTACTGCAACAGCTCCTTTGAAAGATGGATTTTCATCGATTTCTTTGTATAGTAAATCCGCTTTCTCATTGTTTCGTTGTTCCATAGCTTTCACACCACCATTTGCCAATAGATGACGTAGATTCAACATCGCCACATAAACAGAAAATACGGGTGGTGTATTCAACATGGATTCTTTTTCCACTTGTTGTTTTAAATCTAAGTATGTCGGCATAAAAGTGGATGTCGATTTCCCAAGGATTTCATCTTTAATGATGTATAGTGTAGCTCCAGCTGGACCTAAATTTTTCTGTGCACCGGCATAAATGATATCGAAATCTGCCACATTAATTTCTTTTGAAAAAATATCGGATGACATATCGCAAATCAATGGCAAGTCAGTCTTTGGATATTCTTTGAATTGTGTTCCATAGATGGTGTTATTCGACGTAAAGTGAATGTAATCAACATCGGTTGGCACGGTATAATCCTTTGGAATGTAAGTGAAATTCTGGTCCTCAGAAGAAGCAAAGACATCTACATCGATACCTACTTTTTTTGCTTCCTTGATTGCTCCACTTGCCCAAGTTCCTGTATTAATATATCCAGCTCTTTTTTTCTCACGCATCATGTTTAATGCAACAATTGTGAACCCCAAAGTTGCGCCCCCTTGAAGGAAAACAACGGAATATCCTGAAGGGACATTGAGCGCTTTTTTGACGAGGTCAATGGCTTCATCCATGACAGCCACAAAATCTTTGTGACGATGAGAGACTTCTAAAATGGATAAACCATTGAAATCCAATACAGCATCGGCTGCTTGTTGAAAAACTTCTTGTGGTAAAATGCAGGGACCTGCGCCGAAATTATGTTTCATTGTTGATTAATTTGTGTCAAAATTCAGTATTACTTTTCACATAAGGAACAGAATGTGAATTAAAGTAAGATTTTGTTAAAAAAAAAGCTGTCATTCGACAGCTTTCAATTATTCAGATTTTTTGGAAGTGGTTTTCTTTGCGGCCGGTTTCTTTGCGGCTGGCTTGCTTGTTTCACTTGCCACTTTTTTCACCTTTTTTTCTTTGGCAACGATCACCACTTTTTCTTCTTTGCGTTTTCTAGTCACTCCGTATGATCCCATCATACGTTTTCCTTTTGCTGTTTTTTTATCTCCTTTTCCCATAAGTATTTGTTTATGTACAGAATATCAACACAAATGTATCAATCTTTTTGATATCTCGATCGGAATTCTGAATGAAGTGCTTCACCGCCCTTAAGAATTTTTTCACACCATTGAATTTTTAAAGCAATTTGCTCTTCTTCAGTTAGTTTCCAGGATTTATTGCTCAATTCTAATCGTTGACGAATGGTCTGTAAAAGAATGGCTACAGAAACAGAAATATTGAAGCTTTCTGTGAATCCATACATCGGTATGCGAACATGCATATCAGCTGCCTGCATCATTTCTTCACTCAATCCTTTACGTTCTGTGCCAAAAAAGAAAGCTAGTGGTTTGTCAATGGGTAAATCATGGACCGTATATGCATTTGTGTGAGGTGTAGTGGCAACGATTTGATAACCTTTTTCTTTCAATTGGGCGATGCACATTTCCGTTGGACCAACTTCATCGCTGTAATTGTGCATGTCAACCCAACGTCCAGAGCCTAAGGCGATATCTCGTTGAATTTGATATTGATTGTCCTTTTCGATGACATGTAAATCTTGAATGCCAAAGCAGTCGCAGGAACGCATGACCGCAGATGCATTGTGTTCTTGGAAGATGTTTTCAAGTGCAACCGTTAAATGACGTGTTCTTTCTGCGGCAATACGATCGAATAAAGAAATTTTATTCGGCGTAATAATCTCATAAAATTCAGCTAAAACAAATTGATCTTCTGTTACTAAATTCATAAATTTTTGTGCATTAAATAATGTTGAATTTCATCAAATAATAGATGTGATTTTTCAATGGATTGATAACCTAGTTTCTGGTAAAACGGCAGGGCAATTTCTCGTGCATGTAAGATGGATCGTTCACATCCTTCATTTTTTGCCAGTGTTTCCATGTGTTCCATTAGCGAACGTCCGATTCCTTTGCCTTGCTGCTCATTCTCCACAGCCATAAAGCGAATTTGTGCTTCGTTCTCAGTAAGTAGGTCTAGTCGTCCAACACCTAAAATACTTTTCGCTTCAAAATAGGCTAGGTGAATCGCGGAAGAATCACCATCGTTTCGTTCACTCCCCCTCACTTGGTTCCATGGTTGACGTAAAATGCGGTATCTTAAGTCGTAGTAGGAATCCCATTCCTCATGCGTGTTTGGTGTTCTAATCATGTCGAATTTGAAAAGCAGTTGTTCGTACGCGTTTTGTTTCTTGACCATCAATTTCCTCGGAAAGTACAAGTGCCTTTGCCTCCGTAGAAGCGAAAACTTCATCGATGGATTTTACCTTTGCACATGGGACATGTAGCGCGTGCAATTGTCCCAATAATTCATGGCTATCTCGAGTTAGGATCAATTCTTTAAGTCGTTCGAATAATAATGTTCGGTTGGCGATTCGATTTTGATTGTGTTCAAATCGAGGGTCTTTCGCTAAATCAGATTCTCCCAACGTCTGAACAAATTTCGCAAAGTGTTGATCGGATCCAATGGCAAAAGTTAGGGTCGCACCGTCTTTACTTTGGAACAGTTCTCCGTATGGCGCAATGTTCGGGTGTAAGCTTCCCATTCGTTGAGCGATGTGTCCGGTCATCAGGTAATTCGATGCTTGATTCGCTAGACTGCAAACAGCGGCGTCAAATAAAGATACACTGACTTCAGCGCCCAGTCCTGATAGTTGTCTTCCCATCAAGGCCACTAAAACTCCTTCTTTCAATTGATGTCCAGCCAAAACATCGATTAACGCTACGGGCATTTTTACAGGTCCGGATTCACTTGTGCCGTTCATGGACATAAATCCTGTCTCTGCTTGTAAAATAAGGTCGTATGCTACACGATCACTTTCTTCGCCAAAGCCAGAGATTTTACCGATAATTAATCGAGGATTGATTCCATGTAATATCTTGGTTTCTAGCTTTAATTTTCGATCGTCCCCATGTTTAAAATTGGTCAATAAAATATCTGCAGATTTCAACAATTGTACAAATCGATCGTAATCGTCCGATGCGGTTAAATCAAGTTTTTGGTAGTTTTTACCGAAATTCACACTAGAAAAATACGCGGATACTGGACTGTCTTCATGCTCCGAAGGCAATTTCCATGAACGGGTCACGTCAGGTAATTTCGGGTGTTCTATTTTTACTACTTCGGCACCCAATTCAGCAAAGAACATTCCGACAGACGGACCAGCAAGGACAGTTGATAGTTCAATGACTTTTAAGTCTTGAATGAGTTTACTTTTTTTCATTTTTGTTCGCAACAATTTCAATGGTAACTGTTGTTAGACCATTTCGAACAAAATTAAGTTTTTTTGCCGCAGCGAGGGTGACATCAATCACATGACTTGAACTTTTAGAAAGGCGATCATTGATTTTAAGTAGCACGATGGAGTCATTTTTGAGGTTGGTGACTTTTACCATGGTTCCCAATGCCAAGGACTTATGAGCCGCAGTGAATAGGTTGTTGTTAAAGACCTCTCCGGATGATGTTTTGTGTCCATTCATACTGCTGCTGTAAAAGGAGGCAATACCTTTTTCTATCTCGGAACCGCTAAATGATAAGAGAATAAATACCAGGGAAATGAACGGAAAAACACGCATATTTTATAATTTGAAGGAGTAAGTTACAATCAAAGTTTAGGAATAAAAAATATTTCACTCCATTTGAATTTCTTTAATACATCAAATTCACTAAATTTGCGCGCACAACACTAATTACAATAGCACTATGAAAGTATTCGATCTTGACATGATTCAAAAGGTTTACGCACAATATCCAGAGCGTATTGCAGCAGCGAGAAAAGTGGTTGGAAGACCATTGACTTTATCTGAAAAAATTCTTTATGCACACCTTTGGGATGGAAATGCGCAAGCAGCCTATGAAAGAGGAAACTCTTATGTTGATTTTGCACCAGATCGAGTAGCGATGCAGGATGCAACAGCACAAATGGCCTTGTTGCAATTTATGCAAGCAGGAAAAAAACGTGTGGCTGTTCCTTCAACCGTACATGCGGACCACTTGATTCAAGCAAAATTAGGTGCTGGAAAAGATTTACAAGAATCATTGAATCAAAACAATGAAGTATTTAACTTCTTGTCTTCGATTTCAAATAAATATGGAATTGGTTTCTGGAAACCAGGAGCTGGAATCATCCACCAAGTAGTATTGGAAAATTATGCGTTCCCAGGTGGAATGATGATTGGTACCGATTCTCACACCGTAAACGCTGGTGGATTAGGTATGATTGCAATTGGTGTTGGTGGGGCTGATGCTGTAGATGTCATGGCAGGAATGGCTTGGGAATTGAAATTTCCAAAGTTAATTGGTGTGAAATTAACCGGTAAATTAAATGGTTGGACATCCGCAAAAGACGTGATCTTAAAAGTAGCTGATATTTTAACGGTGAAAGGTGGAACAGGTGCGATCGTTGAATACTTTGGAGAAGGAGCAATTTCGCTTTCTTGTACGGGTAAAGGAACCATTTGTAATATGGGGGCTGAAATCGGTGCAACAACTTCTACTTTCGGTTATGATGAGTCAATGCGTCGCTATTTAATGGCAACTGGACGCGAGGAAGTGGTGAAAGCTGCAGATCAAATTGCCGAACATTTAACTGGTGATCAAGAAGTTTATGATAATCCATCTGCTTATTTTGATCAAATCATTGAAATTAACTTAAGTGAATTGGAGCCGCATATTAACGGGCCTTTCACTCCTGATAGAGGAACACCCGTTTCTAAAATGCGTGCAGAAGCAGCAGCAAATGAGTGGCCAATGAAAGTGGAATGGGGATTGATTGGATCTTGTACGAACTCTTCTTATGAAGATTTGGCTCGTGCTGCATCAATCGTTCAACAAGCCGTTGCGCAAGGAATTACGCCAAAAGCTGAATTTGGAATCAACCCGGGATCAGAACAAGTGCGTTACACTGCTGATCGTGATGGAATTCTTGCTGATTTTGAGAAAATGGGAACAAAAGTGTTTACGAATGCTTGTGGACCTTGTATCGGACAATGGTCGAGAGAGGGTGCTGAAAAACAAGAAAAAAACACCATCGTTCACTCATTTAACAGAAATTTCTCTAAACGTGCAGATGGAAATCCAAACACACATGCCTTTGTTACTTCTCCAGAAATGGTGGCGGCTTTAGCAATTGCAGGTGATTTAGGATTCAATCCTCTAACCGACACCTTAACGAATGATAAAGGTGAACAAGTGAAGTTAAATCCACCACATGGGGACGAATTGCCAACTCGTGGTTTTGCGGTAGAAGACAATGGATATCAAGCACCAGCGGAAGATGGTAGCCATGTGGAAGTGAAAGTTGCAGCAGATTCTTCTCGTTTGCAATTACTAGAAAACTTCCCAGCTTGGAATGGTCAAAACATCGAAGCTGCTCGTTTATTAATCAAAGCAAAAGGTAAATGTACAACGGATCACATTTCCATGGCTGGACCGTGGTTGCGTTACCGTGGACACTTAGACAATATTTCAAATAACTTGTTAATTGGCGCAGAAAATGCCTTTAACGGTGAAGCAAATTCAGTTAAAAATATATTGACAGGCGAATACGGTGAAGTTCCTGCAGTTCAACGTGCTTATAAAGCAGCTGGAATTCCAACAATTGTTGTGGGTGACCATAACTACGGAGAAGGATCCTCTCGTGAGCATGCTGCGATGGAGCCGCGTCATTTGGGTGTATGTGCAGTGATTGTGAAATCGTTTGCACGTATTCATGAAACGAACTTGAAAAAACAAGGTATGTTAGCCTTTACGTTTGTAAATGAAGCTGATTACGATAAAATCCTTGAAAATGACACCTTCGATTTTACTGATTTAGCAAGCTTTGCTCCTGGAAAACAAATCACATTGAAATTGAATCATGCGAATGGATCCAGTGAGGAGATTTTGTTGAATCATACATACAACGATTCACAAATTGAGTGGTTTAAAGCGGGTTCAGCTTTGAATTTAATTAAATTAATGGAAGCCTAAGACATGAGAAAAACGTTGGTCCTTTTATTTCTTTCGGTTTGTGGTTTGTCTTACGGACAAGCTTCATATCAAGGAAATCATCATTTTGAACTTTATGGCGGAGGGCCAAATTTCATGAAGTTTGACTTTTATAATTCTTCCCCAAATAGTACTAACGGGGTAAAGAATTTAAGTATCCCTCCTTGCGGTTTGCGTTATTCGTATATGATCTCAAATGATGTCAGTGTTGGAGTAGATGTTTTATATAATTCTTTGCGTCAAACCTATTCTAGTACGGATACTGTTTTTGTAAACAATCAGTGGACTTACATTTCGGCTAATTATGTGGATTTAAAATCGCGGTTAAGAATTCAAGCTCGATTTAATTTCATGCTGCCAACTTCGAGTCCAAATGTGGATTCTTACATTGGTGTGGCTGTTGGAACAAACAATCGTTGGAAAAAACAATGGGTGAATGAAAACCTAACAGAGAATTTAACTTCCGTGGATTTAGTTACAGTACCGGTTTCTGCTCGTGTGTGCTACGGTTTTCGTTATTTCTTTAGTTATAATTCAGCGCTTGGAGCAGAGATTGGTGTGGGCGGACCACTCTTTTCTGTTCAATATACGTACAAATTGTAATCGAAACATTAAGACATAAAAAAAGCGGAAGTCAATGACCTCCGCTTTTTTTATACAAGCTATTTTTTAGTAGCGGTAGTGCTCCGCTTTGAATGGACCTTCAACTGCCACACCAATGTAATCTGCTTGGTCTTGACTTAATGTTTCTAGTTCCACACCGATTTTCGCTAGGTGAAGTCTTGCTACTTTTTCATCTAAATGTTTAGGTAGCATGTACACATCATTTCCGTATTTGTCTGAATGCAACCACAACTCAATTTGAGCTAATGTTTGATTCGTAAATGAGTTTGACATAACAAATGATGGGTGACCTGTTGCACAGCCAAGATTCACTAATCGACCTTCAGCTAAAATAATGATGTCTTTTCCGTTGATGTTGTACAAGTCAACTTGCGGTTTGATTTCAATTTTAGTTGCCCCATGGTTATTGTTTAACCAAGCCATATCGATTTCATTGTCGAAGTGTCCAATGTTACAAACAATCGCTTTGTCTTTCATTTTTTCGAAATGACGTCCTACAACGATGTTTTTGTTTCCAGTTGTTGTTACGATAATGTCTCCTAAATGAACAACATTGTCCAAACGTTTTACTTCGAATCCGTCCATTGCTGCTTGTAACGCACAAATTGGATCAATTTCAGTAACAATGACACGTGCTCCAGCACCTCTTAACGATGCCGCAGATCCTTTTCCAACGTCCCCGTATCCACAAACAACAGCTACTTTACCAGCCATCATAGTGTCGGTTGCGCGACGAATCGAATCCACTAATGATTCTTTACATCCGTATTTATTATCGAATTTCGATTTTGTAACTGAATCGTTTACATTGATTGCAGGCATCACCAACGTTCCGTTTTTAACACGCTCATACAAACGGTGAACACCTGTTGTTGTTTCTTCTGATAATCCTTTAATGTCTTTTGTTAATTCAGGGAAACGATCAAAAACCATATTGGTTAAATCACCTCCGTCATCCAAAATCATGTTTAATGGTTGTGCACCTTCGAAAGCAAATAATGTTTGCTCAATACACCAATCAAACTCTTCTTCATTCATTCCTTTCCAAGCGAAAACTGGAATTCCTGCTGCTGCAATTGCTGCTGCTGCGTGATCTTGCGTTGAGAAAATATTACATGAAGACCAAGTCACTTCAGCACCTAATTCAACCAACGTTTCGATTAAAACCGCTGTTTGAATGGTCATATGCAGACATCCTGCAATTCTTGCTCCCGCTAATGGTTTAGATGTTCCGTATTCTTGACGAAGGGACATTAGACCTGGCATTTCAGCCTCTGCTAGTTTAATTTCTTTTCTTCCCCATTCAGCCAAGCTGATGTCTTTTACTTTGTAAGCCATATGATTATTAATTATTTATTTAGTTAATCGGATGCAAATTTACTACTTATATATGTAACTGAAAAAGCCCTCTTCTTGTTTAGCCATTCATTTGTTCACGAATAAGCATTTCTAAGCCTTTTACGAATAAGGGATGGCTATTTGAGCTTGCCACCAATTGCACTTTTTCGCCGCCGTTCTCTTCAAAAATTCCTTGATACTCTTCTCCAATTTCAATCAGTGTTTCAAGGCAATCCGCTACAAAAGCTGGACTAAAAACCAATAATTTTTTAGCTCCTTTTTTACCCCATTCTTCGACTACTTTATCGGAAAATGGTGTGAGCCATTTCTTGTCTAGTCGCGATTGAAAACAAACGGTATATTGTGTTTCTGTTAGTCCGAGTTTCGCTGCGATTAATCGAGTAGTGGCATACGCGGTTGCTTTGTAACAGAATTTGTTGTGCGCATTGATTTCAGATTCACACGGTTGATCACTGCACAAATCACTTCCATCATAAACTTTGTCCACTTGGCGCTCTGGAAGTCCGTGATAAGAAAATAGCACATGGTCGTAATCTCCCAGATGGAAGGCTTTGGCGTTATCTACAATCGAGTCAATGTATCCTGAATTATCATAGAATTGACTTATGATTTTAATATCCGGAATCACCCACCATTTACGGATGATATCCATGGCTTTGTCTACAGCAGAACCAGTCGAGGCACTTGCATATTGCGGAAACAATGGTAAAATAATAATTTCGTCATAATTCGCTTTGTGCATGCGCTCTAAGACACTTTCCATTGATGGATTTTGATACCTCATCGCCATTTCAATGGTCACGTTTTCTTGTTGAAAAGCGTCACTTAGTAATTTTTGAACTTGTTGCGTATGTGTCATGAGTGGCGAAACGCCATTGCCTAAATGCCACAATTCTTTGTATATTTTTGCTGATTTCGGTGCGCGAAAAGGGACGATAATACCGTTCACTAAAATTTTTCGAGCAATCCAAGGAATGTCAATTACACGAGGGTCGTTTAAAAATTCAGTTAAGTATTTTCGAACATCACTCGTTTTTGGACTATCTGGTGTTCCTAATTGAATTAATAAAACTCCTGTTTTCTTCATTTTTTGTTCTTTTCTATTCTTTAACAACGTTTCGAAACGCTTGTTCAAAATTACGCACATTTCTCCGCATGACGTTCAAGAATACACATTTCATCTTAACTTTGTTGCATGAATCCGGAGGAATTTCTAATCAGTACGAATGCAGAAAACTTTGAGCAACGTGCCTTGACATTATTTCAATATCAATACGAGCATGTTCCAATTTATCGCTCCTATGTGGATTTATTGAAACGGAACAATCCGACGTCGATCGAGGAAATTCCGTTTTTACCTATTTCTTTTTTTAAAACGGAACGAATCATTGATAGTCCGGAAGCCAACGTCGCATTACATTTTCAAAGTAGTGGGACGGGAAATTCAGGAAGAAGTCAGCATTTTGTGCGAAATAAATCCTGGTACGATGCTTCATTTTTGTTAGGCTTCACCCATTTTTTTGGACCGGTTCAAGAGTATGTCGTTCTTGCGCTTCTACCAAATTATGTCGAGCAAGGGGATTCTTCATTAGTGTACATGGTCGATTCCTTGATTCAGCAATCGTGTCAAACAGATTCAGGATTTGTTCTAAATGAACCCACTGTATTAATTGAACGGTATCAAAAAGCAATCGCCCAAGGAAAAAGAGTCATCATTTTCGGTGTGTCTTATGCCTTGTTAGATTTGGCTGAACTAAACATCGACTTATCGGAAGCGATCATTATTGAAACTGGTGGAATGAAAGGGCGCCGAAAAGAACTGACGAAAGCAGAATTACATGCAGAATTGTGTAAAGGATTAGGTGTGAGTCATGTGCAGTCGGAATATGGAATGACCGAACTTCTTTCTCAGGGATATTCGATGAAGAATTGTAAGTTTCAAGTGGTGCCGTGGATGAAAATTCTTGTTCGTGATCCGTATGATCCCTTTACGATTTTTCCTTTGGAACGGTCTGGAGGTATCAATGTCATTGATTTGGCAAATCAGCATAGTTGTGCGTTTATTCAAACACAAGACCTCGGACGATTAGTCCATGATGGATTTTATTTGGAAGGTCGTTTTGATGAAGCTGATGTCAGAGGATGTAATCTTCTCGTCAATCAATAATTATTTTTAATACCTTTGATTCACATGACACCTCAAACCATTATCATACTTGCCTTTATTGGAGTATTTGCCGGTATCCTCAGTGGATTCGTTGGAGTAGGCGGTGGCGTTATCATTGTTCCAGCCTTGGTTTTCTTTTTGGGACTTTCTCAACATACCGCACAAGGAACGAGTTTATTCGTATTAGCCATGCCCGTGGTTTTCTTCGCGGTGATGAACTATTGGAAAACGGGAAATGTGCAATGGAAATACGGATTGGTCATTGCCGCAACATTCCTGATCGGGGCTTATGTTGGCTCAAAATTATCGTTAAAGATGTCTCCAGGAATGGTGAAGTTAATCTTTGGGATTTTTCTAGCTTACGTTTCTTTTCGACTCATTTTATCTGGTTATTCTTCACTTTCTTCCGATGAATCTTGAAAAACTGAATACGCGCGTCACTGAACTTTTTAATGAAGTTCTGTCATGGAGAGAACACATGCATCGCTTCCCTGAGCCTTCTTTTCAGGAAAAAAATACGATGTTGTTTGTGTCTGAAATCCTCAATCGTTTTGGTATTTCTCATGAAGTAAACGTAGCTGAAACAGGTCTTGTTGCATGGATTGGTGCTGATCATCACACCCAAGAACATCCGTGTTTGGGATTGCGTGCTGACCTTGATGCCTTGCCGATTTTGGAGGAAAATGATGTTCCTTACAAATCAACCAATCCAGGTTGGATGCACGCTTGTGGACATGATGTTCATACGTCCATACTACTCGGGACAGCGGTTATTCTTCAGGAAAATAGAAACCTGCTCGAAAAACCTGTCAAATTGATTTTTCAACCGGGAGAGGAAATGAATCCAGGTGGTGCAAGTTTAATGATGAAAGCGGGTGTATTGAAAAATCCTTCCGTTGAAAAAATGTATGCCCTCCATGTCTTCCCAGAAATGGAAGTTGGACATATTGGACTTCGCCCCGGATTGTACATGGCATCAAGTGACGAATTGCATGTTCAGATCAACGGTGTTGGCGGACACGGAGCATTACCGGAGAAATGCATCAATCCAATAGAAATGGGTGCACTTTGGATGAGTAGAGTGAAAACGCGTTTCCAAAACGAATGTCCAGAAGGTGTGCCACATGTCTTAACGTTTGGACGATTTGAAGCCTTAGGTTCGACAAATGTGATTCCTTCATTGGCGCATATAAAAGGAACCTTCAGAACAATGGATGAAATTTGGAGAGCAAGAGCATATGAGATTTTAACGGATGAAGCAAAAGCCGTTTCGCTGCTTTTTGGTGGAGAAATGGAAGTGAATATTTCAAAAGGTTATCCGTTCTTAAAAAACGATGAAGTACTAACAGAACAGGTTAAAATCAACTTTGAACAGGTATTTGGTCAAGATAAAATTCATCCTTTGGATTTACGAATGACAGCGGAAGACTTTGCGTTTTATAGTCAAGAAATTCCTGTTTGTTTCTTTCGACTTGGCGTTGGTAACAAAGAAAAGGGCATCACTTACGCTGTGCATCATCCTCGATTTGATATTGACCCTGAATCTCTAAAAATGGGAATGGTCGCCATGTGTAGTATAGCATTTAACGGATGAAAAAGAACGCATTATTTTTAATGGTTATTATTCTATTGAGTGCTTGTCAAAAAAAGAAAGCGCAGCTGAAACGCATTGATGGAACTTGGCAAGTGGAGCTTGTTCGCGTTTTAGATGGAGAAGGATTTACTTTTTATGATAGTTTACCAAGTGGCATCATTAGCATTTCTTCGGATGAATTGAAAATGAATGGAAGAATTGATTTTAATTATTCCCATTTTGGCATCAACCAAGTTCAGGATTCATTTGTGGTGGATCAAGCCTATTTTACCATCAACGAAAAAGGCGACCATCTATCGTTAATTCGATCAACCGACACAATTGATGTTCGTTTGTTAAGTACGTCCAAAAAGAATTTGGAGTTTGAATATTACGACTATCATCAATACCGTTTGCGTCGATTTGTCTTGCGCAAACTCTAAAGGAAACCTAGCTCTAATTTCGCTTCTTCACTCATCATGTCCTTGTCCCAAGGAGGATCAAAAACGATGTTCACCTTCGCGGATTCAACACCTTCAACGGAGGATACTTTGTCTTCCACTTCCTTCGGTAAACTTTCTGCCACTGGACAATTAGGCGACGTTAAGGTCATGTCAATAAACACATGATTTCCTTCTTCAATTTTCACCTCATAAATTAATCCCAATTCGAAAATATCCACAGGAATTTCTGGATCGTAAATGGTTTTCATCATTTGAACAATGCGGTCTTCTAATTCATTCATGATGCAGTTGAAATATGTTTGAGTGCTTCTAATTTTAATCGTTTCACCATGCCAAGTAAACCGTTGGCACGAGTAGGGGATAGGTGTTCTTGTAGTCCTATTTTTTCAATGAAAAACAAATCAGCTTTCGCAACGTTCTCTGGTGTTTCATTGTCCAAAACACGGATCAATAAGCCAATGATTCCTTTGGTGATGATCGCGTCTGAGTCAGCGGTAAAATGCATTCGTTCATCCTGGAATTGTGCATCCAACCAAACCCTAGATTGACATCCTTCAATTAATCGATCATCGGTTTTTTGTGCCTCATCAATCTTCGGCAGGTCTTTACCCAAGTCGATGATGTATTCATATTTTTCCATCCAATCATCGAAAATTTCGAATTCTTGAATGATTTCTTCTTGTTTCTCTGTTAAATTCATCTTATTTCAACATGCTTAAACTTCGTTCCACTGCTTCAACAAATAAATCGATTTCTTGTTTCGTATTGTAAAATGCAAAGGAAGCACGAACAGTTCCTGGAATTTTGTAAAAATCCATCAGTGGTTGGGTACAATGATGTCCTGTGCGAACCGCGATTCCTTGTTTATCTAGTAATGTTCCAATGTCAAACGGGTGGATTCCTGCGACATTGAATGAAACGACAGATGTTTTATTTTTTGCTTCCCCAATGATTTGTAATCCCTCAAATGTATCGAGCATGTCTTCAGCATATTTGGCTAATTCGCGCTCGTGTAGTTCTGCGGCCTGCATATCAATGGAATCAAGGAATTCAAAGGCTGTCCCTAGACAAATGCCACCTGCGATATGAGGAGTTCCTGCTTCGAATTTAAATGGTAATTCATTATAAGTAGTGCGCTCAAAGGTTACTCGAGCAATCATATCTCCTCCACCTTGATATGGCGGCATACGATCGAGTAGATCTTCCTTTCCGTACAAGACACCGATTCCAGTTGGACCAAAAACCTTATGGCTCGAGAAAACATAAAAATCGCAGTCCAATTCTTTCACGTTGATGGACATATGCTGAATACTTTGAGCACCGTCAATCAGAACTTTGGCTCCAACAGCATGAGCTTTTTGAATGATTTCTTTCACCGGATTGATCGTACCAAGAGTATTCGAAATATGCGTAATAGAAACTAATTTCGTTTTTTTCGAAAGCAACTTCTCGTATTCATCCATCAGCAGTTCTCCTTTTTGATTGATGGGAACTACTTTCAATACGCAACCTTGACGTTCACATAACATTTGCCAAGGTACAATGTTAGAATGATGTTCCATCGCTGAAATAAGGATTTCATCACCCGTAGTCAAAAGTTGCCCGTAAGAAAAAGCGACTAAATTAATGCTGTCGGTTGTTCCTTTCGTGAAAATGATTTCTTCTGATTTTCGTGCACCAATATATCGTTGAATGCGCTGACGAGCCGCTTCATATTCAGTGGTTGCTTTTTGACTCATGTAGTGAACACCTCGGTGGATATTCGCATTTTCTTTTGAGTAAAATTGATTAATGGCGTTCAGTACCAATTGTGGCTTTTGCGAAGTCGCCCCATTGTCAAAATAGATGAGATTTTTCCCATATACTTGTTGACGAAGTGCCGGAAATTCCTCACGGATTTCGCGCACATTAAATGATTTTTTCTGCAATTCACTCATATTCGTACAAAGGTACGAAATCCCTTATTTTGAATTGTTCTAAAGAAGAAAGAAATATGAGATTATTTTGCTTTTAGTGAAATGTATGGGATCAAAACTTCTTCCAAGGAAATCCCCCCATGCTGAAACGTGTTTCCGTAATAATTGACAAAATGATTGTAATTATTGGGATAAACAAAGAAATCTTGTTCTCTTGCAAAAACGAATTCAGCTGATAATTTCAATTTAGGAAGAAATGCTTCTCCTGGATGCTTCACCACAAAAACTTCTTTCGCCTCGTAAGTGAGGCCACGTCCAGCCTTGTATCGCAAATTTGAATTTGTGTTTCGTTCTCCTACGATACGAACAGGTTTCGTTACTTTAATGGTTCCATGATCTGTTGTGACTATCAAGCGGATGCCGGCCTCTGCAATTTTTTTGATAATTTCTAATAGAGGCGAGTGTTCAAGCCAAGAAACAGTTATGGAACGGTATGCGGATTCATTGTCCGCTAACTCTCGTATCACTTCCATCTCTGTTCGTGCGTGTGAAAGCATATCTACAAAATTGTAAACGATGAAATTGACATCATTATCTTTCCACGTGTGAAAGGAATCCCCCAGTTTTTTTCCTGCTTCAACGTTCGTGATTTTATTGTAGCTCCATTTTACGTTTTTGCCGAGACGCTTTAATTGTGCATCCAGAAATTCTTTTTCGTGCATGTTTTTTCCACCTTCGTCGTCTTCATTTTTCCAAAGAGTTGGAAATCTTTTTTCAATTTCAGATGGCAAAAGTCCAGCGAAAAATGCATTGCGTGCATAGTGAGTTGCTGTTGGAAGAATGGAAAAAACGATTTCTTCTTCCTCTTTGCTGTAATAACGCGAAAGGATTGGTTCAATCATTTTCCATTGATCGAATCGGAGGTTATCAATGACCAATACCGCCGTTTTTTCTTTTCCGATGTAACCTGCAATTTTATCTTTTACCAAGGTGTGGATCATTTGTGGAGCATCTTCTGTTCCATTCACCCAATCTAAGTAGTTGTCTTCAACGAAGTCACAGAATAATTTATTGGCTTCTTTTTTTTGCATTTCGAAAATCTCACGCATTCCAGAATCTTCAATGCGATCTAATTCCAATTCCCAATAAACCAATTTTGCGTAGAATTCTTTCCATTCATCAGCATCCATTCGTCCCATCAACTGCATGCCAAGTTGACGAAATTCTTGCTGGTAATTTGAATTTGTTTTTTGACTAACCAATTTAGATTGGTCCAAATTCTTTTTAATACTTAAAAGTATTTGATTTGGATTGACCGGCTTGATGAGGTAGTCAGCGATTTTACTTCCAATCGCCTCTTCCATAATATGTTCCTCCTCACTCTTCGTAATCATTACAATGGGAACCAAAGGTTTTTGTTCTTTGATTTGAAATAAAGTTTCTAATCCCGTTAATCCCGGCATGTTTTCATCGAGAAATATAATATCGTAACTATTTTCTAAAGCTTTTTCGATGGCATCTTGTCCATTCGTAACCGGATCAACCTTGTATCCTTTTGCTTCTAAAAACAAAATATGAGGTTTCAATAATTCGATTTCATCGAGGATAATTACTTAGATTGGGTGACAAGCTTGGATTGATCTAGGTTCTTTTTAATGCTCAACAGAATCTGGTTGGGGTTTACTGGTTTGATAAGGTAATCTGCAATTTTACTTCCAATAGCTTCCTCCATGATGT
>JBJTMU010000012.1:0-33206 GCA_046070685.1 Flavobacteriales bacterium
AAAGCTTTTGCGGAGTTTTCGATTATAAATGGGCTGGTGTTTTTTGATAAGATCGGATTCCAATAACATCGCAATGAGTTCACTGCCAGTTAATTCAAATTCGATGCGACAAATATCTAATCATTTTGAGTCCCTTCGCTGTTTTTGTGTTGCGCAGATGTTGCTCGATTCTTTTTTTAATATTGATGCTTTTCCCGATGTAAATCAGTTGATTAAATTCATTGTAAAGCAAATAAACACCTGTTTTAGTCGGTAGATTGTCAATGACTTCTAAACTGAGGTTTGGATGTATTGATTTTGGATTTAATTCTTGTTGAATAAACGTCCGAAGTTGATTCGGGTCTTTATGGTAGATTAAATGAAATAATTCTGTTGTTGCCTTGGCATCTCCATCTGCACGATGACGAGCGTTGTTATCAATGCCAATTTCTCTACAGAGCTTCCCTAAACTATAGCTCGCGTGCCCTGGGATCACGTAGCGAGAAGCCCTCACGGTACATAAGTGTGGTAAACGAAAGTCGAAACCTAAGCGTCTGAATTCACTTCGAAACATGCCGTAGTCGAATGCGACGTTGTGCGCAACAAAAACGCAATCTTTGGTGAATTCAACGATGCTCTTGGCGATTTCATAAAATTTGGGCGCATCTGCAACCATGTTGTCTGTAATGCCTGTTAGTCGGACAATAAATTCAGGAATGGCTTGCTCTGGATTGACGAGGGAAACGAACGAATCAATGACTTTTTTCCCATCGTATTTGTACATCGCTACTTCAGTGATTTTGGAGTCCTTTGTATTTCCTCCAGTTGTTTCCACATCGACAATGACAAAATTCATGGGTACGAAGTTAGGAAAAGGATTGAAATTCAAATTTGAACAGCCCATGTATTTTACTTATTTTTGAAAAAAAAGTACAAAATGAAACTGATTACAAGTATGTTATTCACTTTCGTGTCCATTATTTCGATGGCACAAAGTAATCTAACCATTTTCAATAATGGTGGACAACCGTTTTACGCCATTTTGAACGGTATTAAACAAAATTCACAGCCTCAAACAAATGTCTATATATCGGGCATTAAAAATGGAGGATATTCCTTGAAAATTATTTTTGCTGATGGGAAAACACCAGATGCTAACAAGAATTTTTTCTTAGAAGAAGCGAGTGATATCACCACGCGAATTGTATTTAAAAAAGGCGTTGGTAAAATTCAATTAGTGAGTATGGTTCCAACAGCTGGCGTGGTTACACCGGGAGCTGTGGTTTATCGTCCGACCGATGCCGCTGTCTATTCAGATGCAGTGATTCAAACAACAACCGTTCAAACAACGACAACACAAACGAACGCTGGTCAAACAAATATTCAAGTGCCAACGAATGGAAATGTTCAAATGAATGTCAATGCGAATGGAATGAATCAGCAGTCAACCAATCCAAATGGGAACGTCAACATGAATGTCAATACCAATGGAATGAACACTACTTCAACGGGAAATGTTGGAATGAATGTCAATTTGAACGCAACGGGAACAGGCATGAATCAAACACAAAATAACCAAGCAGGAAATGTGGGGATGAATGTCAATGTGAATGGAAATGGAATGGATCCAAACATGCAAAATGGAAATGTTGGTATTACCATTAACGTTTCTGGGATGGATCCTAATATGCAGAACGGAAACATGGGGGTGAATATGAATGTGAATGGGACAGGAATGAATCAGCAGCAGGTGAATCCAAACGCCAATGTGAATATGAATGTAAATGCCAACGGTATGCAAACACAAAATACCTACGGAAACAATGGCAATGTTCAAATGAATGTGAATGCAAATGCAAATGGAATGAATACGCAGCAAACGAATGGACAAACTACAGTTACAACGACAACCACAACGACCACCACTTCCAATTCAACAGGTAATGTTCAATACAATGCGAATAATCAGCAAAACCAAATGAATACATCTTCTAATGTACAATCTTCCGGTTCAATCATTGCGTGCAATCGAACATTGAATAATCTGCCAACATTCTTAGAGGAGTTGAAAGATCAAAGTTTTGAAGATGATCGTGTGGAAGCGGTAAAATTAGCTTTGAAAAACACATGTTTAACAACAGAGCAGGCTGGTAAAATTGTTGAATTATATACCTTCGACGAAAATAAATTAGAGGTTGCCAAATATTTGTCAGATCGATTAACGGATCGTCAAAACGCTACCGCTTTAGCGAAATTGATGACTTTCGATTCCAACAAAATGGAATACAGAAAATACATCGCAAGTCATTAATTGCGAAACAACATTAAACGAAAAGCCCCTGACTTATTCGTCAGGGGCTTTTTCTTTAAATAGTGATTTCTTTATCCTTCGAATGTCGGATTTTATAATCGAAGTCGAGGACTTTATTTTCCTTCGATTTTAAATTGAAATTCCATTCAATCACACCTGTTCGTTCGTTCAATCTTCCTTTCGCTAAATTGGCAGATTCTATCGTGATATCTGTATTTTGCGTAATGGGAATTTGGTCTTGAATGACGATATCAATTGGGCTGGATTTACTGTTTCGGACTTCGATGCTATAAGCGAACGTTCGTTCTCGTTTATCTTGAATCACTTTGTCTTTGCATTCTTTTTTCAATAATGTTCGCTTCACCGTAATGTTTGGATCCTTTCCAAGAGATAAATTCAAGGTGTCTTCCATACGCGTTGGATCGATGTATGTTTCTCCAATATAAGATCCGTCAAAGAAAATATTTGCTTTGGCAGGAATCAACTGAAGTTCATCTAACTTCGTCATTTGCGCAACTAAATATACACCTGGGTCCATTTTAGGAACGGCGTAATATTTAAACGTAGTCGCTAATTCCGTTTGTTTAATCAAAACCATGTGTTGATCATTGTTTGAAGAAATGGAATAAGGCAAGTCGATTTTGAATTCAGCGGCAATGAGCATTTGTACTACCGACGTAAAATTAGCGGCAGTCAAGGCATCGTCCAAGTTGTATGAATCCTTTTGAGTGAATGCATATCCCATATTCATGGCTTGTGTATTAATCAATCCGAAATTTGTCCCACTACAAACTGGGGCTTCTTGTTTTGTTCGCTCGTAAGCATTTTGATAATCAATGTACCAAGGATTCAATTCTGGTTTCGTTTTATTCGCGTACGGATTATTGGTGGAGATATTCAATCGGACATCATTCCACTCCAAACCTGTGTTTTGATGCACTTGCGCCTTATATGTCAAATTGATTTTCCCTGTAGAAGAGTCACTTCTCAAGTCATACAATGGCGTCCATCCCGCTTGCGAAACCACATAGGAAAAACTAAGTTTACCTGTTGTTAATTCAGAGGAAGAAAGAGTAATGACTACTCTTGGAATGGCTTTGTTTATTTCCTTGTTTAATCCATTTCCATTTTGATAATTGCGTAATTCTTCTAGACGTGCTTCCATTTCTTGTTTTGTAGCTACTTTTTGTGCTTTTTTACGCTGAAGGACAAGTAATTTCTTGTTGATTTCATTCATCTTTAAGGCATAGTAATCCACCGCTGATTTTAATAATTGAATGGAATCATTGACTTTTCCAGTTCCTTTCATAGATCCGTTATTGCTAATGATGTATTTGGTCGCATTGAGGACACCAATTTCATCGTCCATTTCTTGAATGTCGAAATTCCATGAGCGCAGAGAGTCCTCCAATAAAGAAATGCTACGTTTAACTTTTAACGGAACGCCGTCTTCCGTTACCGCACTTGGTTGTGGATAAAACAAAACATATTTAGAGTCGAGAATAACCACATTTCCGGTCGCTTTCACTTGGATGCTTTTCGGATCGATGTATGGACTTATTCCTTCAATACTGACTTCCGTAATACCCACTTTTGCCGTGTAGTTTGCTTTATGGTGTAATTGTGCGCCTTGCGAATAAACAGTAACTTCTGTTAAACTTGCTTTTACAAGGTCTTTTTCTGTGGCGAATGCTTTCCAACTGAAAGCAGCAATGGCCATTAATAAGAAGATTCTTTTCATGTTTCCTTTTTTTTTACGGCTTACATCCATCTGCGAAAAAGGTTCATCAGAATTTTTTTTGATGTCGAAAGGAATGAAATAGCATGGCAAACATTCGTACCTTTGTTGCATGAAATTCAAGGACTATTCCCTTATCGATGAAATTAAAGACCAACTTGAGTCCCTTGGATTCAAACGTCCGACAGATATTCAACATCGTGCGATTAAACCGATTCTCGACGGAGAAGATGTAATGGCGGTTGCGCAAACAGGAACAGGAAAAACAGCGGCGTTTGTCATTCCGATGTTACATAAATTTGCTACGAAGAAAAGAGGAGCCTACAAAGGAATTCGAGGATTGGTACTTGTTCCAACACGTGAATTAGCCAAGCAAATTTCAGATGTGGTTGTCCAAATTGGTGCAAAAACGCCTGTGAGTGTTTTGGGGTTGTATGGAGGCGTCGAGCAAGAAAAACAAATTACCCAATTAAAAAATGGCTTGGACATTCTGGTTTCCACACCAGGTAGAATGTTTGACCTCATCGCTCAGGGATACATCGATTTGTCGAAATTGGAAATGCTCGTGTTGGATGAAGCGGATTTAATGTTGGATTTAGGATTTACGAAAGATATTCACGATGTTTTAAAGAAAATCCCTAAAAAACGTCAAACCTTGTTTTTTACTGCGACTATATCTAAGAAGATCAAATCTTTGGCTTACGATGTGGTGCAAAACGCCATTCGAATTCAGATTTCACCTAAAAATCCCGTTTCGAAGAATGTGACCCATGCCGTGGCATTTATCGAAATGGACGACAAGCGATTTTTCTTGGAAAACATGATCAAGGAATATCCAGATTATAAATTTTTAGTCTTTGTTCGTACGAAAGTACGCGCTGAACGCGTGGTGGCTGCCATGGAGCGAGTAGGGGTGAAATCGGAAGCGCTTCACGGAGGAAAAGATCAGCAAGATCGTTTTGCTATTTTAGATCGATTTAGATCCATGGAAAATCAAGTGTTGATTACAACAGATGTTGCCTGTCGAGGAATTGATATTCCAAATATGGACTATGTCATCAATTACGATTTACCGGATTTACCTGAGAATTATGTCCATCGTTGTGGAAGAACTGGCCGTGGACAACAAACTGGTCAGGCGTTGTCTTTCTGCAGTGAGGAAGAAGTGACGTATTTAGATGCAATTGAAGCCTATACAGGTGAGGAGATTTTGCGATATGATATCGATAGTAAAGATTACATGTCCATCATTGAAGATTCCGAAGATTTAAACTACAATTGGAAAAAACTCATCGATGAATTTTCTGATCCAGATGAATGGACAGATAAATAAATGGGTTTGAAATTTTGAGATGTTTTCCTATTTTTGGAGCAACCTAAACTTAATAAAATGAAAAAAGTACTATTGCTGTTATTCGTTGCGCTCAGTGCACAAATAATGGCTCAATCAAAAACAATTTCGGGTGTTAAATTCCCACTTACAGAAAAAATTGGAAAGCAAGAGCTTGTTCTGAATGGAGGAGGATTAAGAGAGAAATATTGGATGGACCTTTATGTCGCTGCATTGTATGTGGAAACAAAAACAACCGATGCTTCAAAAGTGATTTTTGGAAACGAAGAAATGGCGATTCAGTTAAAAATCATTTCGAGTAGTGTTACCAGAGAGCGATTCATCGAATCAGTAAACGAAGGATTTGCCAATGCGTCGTGCAAAGCTTCAGCGGATGAGAAGAAAAAATTCATTGCCTTCTTTTCTGAAGAATTTAAAAATGGGGACATTATCCATTTCGATTATACACCTGAAAAAGGGGTGAAGGTGACGAAAAACGGTGTGGTGAAGGGAACCATTCCAGGATATGACTTCAAAAAAGCGTTGTTTTCCATTTGGCTAGGTTCAAAACCGGCAGATGAAAACTTGAAAAAAGGAATGTTAGGAAAAGGATAGTTGATACAAATATCGATGATGAAAAAAGACAGCTTTGCCTGTCTTTTTTTTTGTGCTAGAAATAACTATCGGTGATTTGTGACATTTATCACCTTTTCATTCGATTAGGTAATTTATCTTTGTGAAATAAATAATCAGATCGCTTATGAAAATCGAACAAATTTATACGGGATGTTTGGCTCAAGGAGCTTATTACGTGGTGAGTGATAACGAAGCATTCATTATTGATCCATTGCGCGAAGTGGAGCCTTATTTGGCTCGTTTGAAGGAAGATGGCGTCACGTTGAAATATATTTTCGAAACGCATTTTCATGCTGATTTCGTATCCGGTCATTTAGACTTAAGTCAAAAGACAGGCGCAAAGATTGTTTATGGTCCAACGGCCGTTCCAGCTTTTGAAGCAATTGTTGCGGCAGACGAACAAGTGTTCGAGATTGGATCCATCAAATTGAAAGTGTTACACACACCTGGACACACCATGGAAAGTTCTTGTTTCTTGTTAATGGATGAATCAGGTAAAGATGTGGCATTGTTCTCAGGAGATACCTTGTTTTTAGGAGATGTTGGTCGACCAGATTTGGCACAGAAAGCAGCACATTTGACGCAAGAGCAATTAGCTGGACTTTTATACGATAGTTTGATGACGAAAATCATGCCTTTGTCAGATGATATCACGGTTTATCCGGCTCATGGAGCTGGTTCAGCTTGTGGTAAAAACATGATGAAGGAAACCGTTGATTCACTCGGGAATCAAAAATCGATGAATTATGCTTTGAATCAACCAAGTAAAGAAGCATTTATCGAAGCAGTTACAGATGGATTATTGCCTCCGCCGGCTTATTTTGGTTTCAATGTAGCCATGAATAAAGGAGGATATGCTAGTTTCGATGAGGTGAAATCACGTGCCTTGAATCCACTGAATCCACAAGCTTTTGAGTTATTGGCAGAATCAACGAGTGCGCTTATTTTGGATACACGAGCACCAGGGGCTTTTTCCCAAGGATTTATTCCAAATGCCATTAATATTGGAATCAAAGGAGATTTTGCACCATGGGTTGGCGCCTTAATTGGTGACGTGAAGCAAGAAATTTTGTTGGTAACAGATCCAGGAATGGAGGAAGAAGTGGTGACACGTTTGAGTCGTGTTGGGTTTGATCATGTTGTTGGTTATTTAGAGGGCGGATTTGAAGCGTGGTTAAGTTCAGGAAAGGAAATCGATACGGTGAATCGAATTAGCGTAGATGAATTTGCTTCTGCTTTTGATGTTTCGAAATCATTGGTGATCGATGTGCGTAAGGAAGGAGAATATGCCGCAGAACATGTGGAGGATGCTTACAGCAAACCCTTAGCGTATATTAACGAATGGACAAAAGACATCAATCCAACTGAACATTTCTTTTTGCATTGTCAAGGTGGATATCGCAGCATGATTGCCGCAAGCATTCTTCAGGCACGTGGATATCGAAATTTTTCAGAGGTTGACGGTGGATTTGCCGCAATTTCAAAAACAATCGTTCCAACGACAGATTTTATTTGTCAGAGTAAAGTCCTGAAATAAGTGGAACTATTTGGATACTTATCCGCCGTTTTAATTGGACTCATTTTGGGACTCATTGGAGGTGGAGGATCTATTTTAACGGTTCCTGTTCTGGTTTATTTGTTTCACATCGAACCAAGTCTTGGGACTGCCTATTCCTTATTTGTGGTGGGAAGTTCCAGTTTGATTGGCGTGTTTCCAAAATGGAAGCGCAGTGAAGTGGAAGTGAAAACAGCCTTGATTTTTGGATTGCCATCCATGTTGTCGGTGTTCTTAACGCGAAAATGGTTGCTGCCATTGGTTCCGGATCCAATAATTGACATGGAACATTTTGTGTTGGGGAAATCATCTGCCATGATGTTGTTCTTTTCAATGTTAATGCTTTTTGCCGCCATACGAATGTTGCTTCCGAAAAAGGAAGAGGAAATAAACGATGTGGCGGATAGGAATAGTTGGTTTTCGCTGGCGATTCAAGGACTTTTGGTTGGACTTCTTACCGGTTTTGTTGGAGTAGGAGGTGGATTCTTAATCGTACCCGCTTTGGTTATGTACAGTAAACTCCCAATGAAAATAGCCGTTGGAACATCCTTGTTCATCATTTCAATCAATTCTTTGGTTGGTTTTACAGGGGACGTTTGGAGTCAAGGTGGGAAAATGGATTGGTCCTTTTTGTTTTTGATTACTTCTTTATCGATTATTGGTATTGTCATTGGGGGTAATTTGGCGAAATCCATGAAAACACTTTTTTTACGTAAGTCCTTTGCCTGGTTCGTTTTGATCATGGCATGTGTTGTTTTTTTGAGAGAAATTCTATAGTGAATGAAACAGATCATATTTTTTTTATTGTTCATGTGTTCCTTTTCGGTCGATTTGACTGCTCAGGCTACACAATTTCCTTATGAAATTAAATTGGTTCCCACTTCGTTATTGGACGTTCCTGGTTTACATTCTTTTGCAAGTGGAGAAATAAATGGAAAATGGGTGCTGATTGGTGGGAGAAAAGATGGGATTCATGCAAGACAACCCTTTAACGCCTTTCCTGCGAATCAGAATAATGATTTGATATATGTTCTAGATAAATTTAATAATCAATATTGGACAGCCTCTATTCAATCTTTACCTGTTGGATTGAAAGAGCAGTTACAGTCAACCAATATGAATGATTATCAAGATGGAAATTTCTTATATGTTTCAGGGGGCTATGGTTTTAGTCCAACAGTAAATGATCATATTACTTTTCCTTATCTAACTGAAATTGATTTGAATGGATTGGTTGCAGATATCATTCAAGGAGAGGATATTAGTCCAAATTTTAAACAATTAACGGATAATCGCTTCGCTGTAACAGGAGGTAATTTAGGGAAGATTGATTCACGTTTTTATTTAATAGGTGGTCATCGTTTTGATGGACGGTACAATCCGATGGGAGGACCAACTTTTACGCAAACATATACAAGCGCCATTCGTTCGTTCGAAATAAGTCATGCAAATGGAAACCTAGAGATTGTTTCCTACAATGAACAAATAGATCAAATGCATTTACATCGCAGGGATTACAATTTATTACCGATGAAATATCCCAATAATGAATTTGGTTACCTCATTTCTTCAGGTGTATTTCAATTAAATGTTGATCTGCCGTTCTTGTATCCGGTTGAAATTCACGCAAATAATTATCTTCCAAGAACTGATTTTAATCAATATTTAAGTCATTACCATTCCGCCAAAGCTTCCTTTTACGATGCCGGAACACAGCAAATGCACCATGTTTTTTTTGGTGGAATTAGTCAATATCAGTATCAAAATGGTGTATTAACAAGTGATGTAAATGTACCTTTTGTCAAAACAATCAGTCGTTTATCTGTCACACCAAATGGACAATTTGAAGAAGTGATGTTTTCTACAGAAATGCCCGCATTAACAGGAGCGTCGGCTCATTTTTTCTTGGATAAAGAAATGCAATCTTTCGGAAATGAGGTCATCGATCTCTCAGCGATTACGATGGATTCCGTGCGTATTGGATTTATTGTGGGTGGAATTAAAAGTTCAGAAGCAAATCCATTTACTAATAACAATCCTAGTCTTACGTCCGCACAAACCAATATGTATGAAGTTTGGCTTGTTCATTCTGAAACAGGTCAAACGCCAATTATTGCGAAAAAAGATTTGTTCAACGTGGAAGTGTATCCCAATCCATCAAATGGTGAAATGGATATGAAATTTGTTTGTCCGTATAAAGGTGCAGTGGAACTACTCATTACAAATCAAGAAGGAAAAGTTGTCATGGAAAAGTATTATGACAAACAAAAAACAGGTGTAAAAGCTTTTCGCTATAACGATGATCCTCCATTAATGAAAGGACATTACTATTTTAATTTCATTTTTGACGACAAGTTTACACGTGTTGTTCAAGTAACAATCGATTAATATGAAAGCAGAATTTTGGAATGAACGATACAAAGAAGAAGTCTTTGCTTACGGAATGGAAGCCAATGATTTTCTACAAGAACAATCCATACCTATGGGTTCAAAAATCCTTTGTCTAGCGGAAGGTGAGGGTCGAAATGGTGTTTATCTTGCTGAACAAGGCAACGATGTCACATGTGTCGATTATTCGGAAGAAGGTGTTCGGAAAATGTCCCAATTAGCGGAAATAAAAGGGGTAAAGTTAACAACCGTTTGTGCTGATTTAACGGATTATACTCTTGGTGAAAATCTATGGGATGTCATTGTGATCATCTTCGGACATTTCCCAGAGGATTTACGAAAAAAAGTGCATGGTCAAATTTTTCAGGCTTTGAAGCCAAAGGGGAAATTGATTTTAGAAGCCTATCATAAAAGTCAAATCGCTTATAAAACAGGTGGACCAATGACGGAAACAATGTTGTATTCAGAAGCGGAGCTTCGTGAAGATTTTCAAGAATTTGAAATGTTAACCATTCGTCAAGTGGAAAGAGAAGTGCATGAGGGGGAATTTCACTTCGGAAAAGCAGCTGTGATTCAGGTGGTTGCTGAGAAGTAGGGTTTCGATGTCCGTTTTTCGATGTCCGAGGTTCGTTTTTCGATGTCCGATGTCCGTTTTTCGATGTCCGATGTTCGTTTTTCGATGTCCGATGTTCGGTAAACGATGTTCGTTTTTCGTTTGAGTTAAAATGAACTTTATTAAGTTTGCGTTGTACTTGATGTTCATGAACCGTTCTTCCTTATTTACTGCTTTGTTTTTGTTCATCTGTTGGACGGGAATCATACTTGGGCAAGAAAACTGTTCGTTTCAACAACACATTAGAAAAGGAAGTAATTATGTCTTTTCGACCTATTTCGAGGGGGATTACAAAACGCCATTAGAAGGAATATGTGAATCCTTCATTCAAGCTCAACTATACGAAAGACGCGTGTTTCTACGTGGGCATCTGATCTCTGAGGAAGCCAATTTTCAAGATGGAAAACCGCGTATCTTACTGAAAACATATAGCAATCGAGCGGATGACGTCATTGCGGAACTACGTACGTATTGGGAAAATGGTCAGCCAGCCATGTATTGTATGTATTATTTGGATGATTCGGGTCGTCGTTGCATGAATCAAATTGACTATCATCTCAATGGGAACAAACGATTCGTTCAATCATACGCATTCGTGCGTTTAAGTGAAATCAATGAATACGAGATTAAAAATCATCCGCCTCATACCGTTGATGATGAAGGATATACATCTTTGCTCGTTCAATTTGGAGAGGAGGAAAATTATTCAAGTGAAGGAATATTGTTGAGTCGTTTTCACCATCAACTGATTTTAAGTGAATTCTCACGTGATTCTTCCAAAGATGGACCTTTTACCGAATATCATGAAAATGGAAAGGTGAGAACAAAGGGTTTTTACAAGAATGGAAATCCTGATGGGAACTGGGTGGGTTACAACCATCTCGGGATGAAAAACATGGAGTTGACCTACAAAGACAACATTCTACAGGGATATTACCGCACTTGGTTCGATAACGGTCAATTGCAAACAGAACATTTTTACGACGTAACGTCGAATCATCCGTTTCAACCCTCAAAAAAGGAATGGAATGAGCAAGGGGACTTGCTTTTGAACCTGGTGCTAGATAAAATGGGGAATGGCTCCATTAAAAAATGGAATAACGAAGGTGTTTTGCTTTATGAAACGGCAATCATTTCAAATGATGACAAGAAAGACATTGAAATAGAGCGCTTTCAGGACGGGCACATTAAATCCATCCTAAATCATTTGCCTTTTGCAGATACGTCGTATGTTGCCTATTTTCCGGATGGAAAAATGTCCGATGTACATTGTGTGCCCAAGCAAAATGGCGTGCGAAAAATGAACATTCAAAAGGAATGGTATTCAAATGGACAATTAGCGATTGAAGTGGAAGTTAATTGCGGGGAACCAATGACTCATTTCTTGCAGCGAAAATATGATTCTTTGGGTAATTTGACCCTTCAAATTTTACAAAAAGGTCGTGAACGGATCGAGGAACAATATGCGAAAAATGAAATCAAAATTCGCTCACGTCAAACTGTGGATGGAAAATTAGAAGGTCCCTATCAAGAATTAGATAGTTTGGGAAATGTGCTGGTGTCTTTTCAGTATCACGCCGGACTTCGACACGGACTTTGTCAGCGGTACAATGCGAAACAAGAGTTGATCTTTTCTCAAATGTACGAAAATGGCTGTCCGATTCAGGTAAAAACGAACATCAATAACAAACGTAAATTAGCCATTTTATGCGAGAGTGAACGCTCGTATGTGTATGGATTAGCATATCATCAACTTCTGCGAACCATGAAGGAACATTGTACGAGTGAAGAGATAGATTCTTTGGCACAATGGTATTCTTATGTTGTGGACTGTTCACCGTTTACCTCCTTTCCTTTCCCAAGTACAGATGTAGGTGAACAATTGCTGTTTCTTCGACTTCCTGAAGCTGCTTTTCCCGGATTACGACAAGGAGACACCACGAATTACCGTGTGAAAGAAATCGTAAAGTCCTTTTCTAGCTTAGGTTGGGAACTACCAAAATGGAATTTGGAAAATGGTATCTATGTTGGGAAAATCCGCTTAAAAGGTTTGTATTCACATCAAATCGTTGAGGCCTATTTTCCATTTTGTCAAAGTTGGATGGAATTCGCTTATACCAAAGAAAATCCAAGGGTGCAGCAGATAGATTTCGGCAGGAGACAGAACAATCGTCAGAATAGGATTCACATTTCAAGAATGAATGCGTGTCTCATGCGTGCTGAACTCGTCATTCCATTTGGGTCTGTTTCGCTATTGATTTATTCAGATGGGGAAGTAGAGGTAGAAAATCAACAATTCACGAAGGAGGAATTATTAAAAGAAAATCTAAATTTGATCCATGAAATTGGTTGGGACTAAATTTCTCTTTTTGATCTTATCCATCTCTTTTTCAGGGATGAGTTATGCTGATTTGCGCTTACCTGAACTCGCTATGCAGTTGTCGATCAAAAAAACGAGCCATCATCCGAATGAAATTATTCAGTTTGAGTTGACTTTCACTAATCAAACGGATCGTGATTTGACGATTTTGCTTCCTGGAACTCAAAACAAAGGAAAGCGGATCCTTCAACTCCAGGTCTTTTCAGTCAATCGTTCTACCAATTTTTACACGAAAGTTTTTGAGAATCCCTTGCAATTAGAGATGGATACGTCGTTTGTTGGCTCGGTTCAATTTAAACAACTAAATGCAGGTGAATCGGTGCGAATTCCACTATTTGTAAACGATTATCGAAATGCGCAAAAATACATTTATTCCAATTATTCTTTTCCAAATTTAGAATTGGGATCTTATCAAGTCATTGCCTATTACAATCCGTTGTCTGAACCGTTGTCAAGTTATGTATTTCAACCCTTTGATGATCACGGAAGAAATATCGAAGAACCGATGAATCCGGAAAAATTGCAAATTGATGCAACTGGGATTTATAGCAATTACGTTACTTTAGACGTGGCATCTGCATCTGCAGATCAAGATAATGTCTTGGCGCAAACGGTGTGTTCGACTCATTGTCGTTTTTGTCGTCACCTTGAAAAGGAACAATGGCGTCAAGTGGAAAAAGACATCGATCACCGCTTGCAAAATATGGTGCCGCATGATCACGTGCGTTTTTTGTTCGATGGTCCGGATGCGATCGTATTGACTTTGCCAACCTATTATTCTCGAGAAATTGTCGTTGAAACAAAAAATGGAATTCAGTACAAGGAATTGACTTGGCAGATCGGTAAAATTTATCCCTTGCGTAGTTTTTTACATACGTGGTATTACTTGATTTTTCATCGAAACGCGCCATTTGTTGTGTCTAATTCAAAAACGTGGAAGTTTTTACACTTGAAGTAGGCAACGAATGTATAAGTGAGTCGTTTACAACTGTAATCACTAACTTTGATTACTTATTAATCTATTCAACCATGAAAAAAAATCTACTTAAATCAGTTATTCTTGGAGTATCACTTTCCATTTTATCCGTTTTTTCCAACGCACAGTTGATCATTACACCAGCAAGTGGACCGAATTTATGCGATGGAACTGCAGCCATTTCAAATCCATCTGGAGTGATCCTTTCTTCGATTACTTGGTATGGAAATGGAATGATTATCGCGACGAATGCCTATCAAGTCGGAAATTTGTGTCCTGGAAGTTATGGCGTTTTTTATAACCAAAGTAATCCAGCAGGCGGAATTGATTCTTTGAATGCGACTTTTTTCATCATGGGAGGAACCAATCCTTGTGCAAGCTTTAACGTAACATTGAATACAACTCCTTGTTCTTCAGTAAGTTCAAATGATGGAGCTGTGTTTGCAAATGCAACCGGAGGAACAGCTCCTTATTCCTTTGTTTGGAATATGGGCGCGACTATTCAAAATCCGACGAATTTACCAGCAGGTTATAACTATTGTGTACAAGTAACAGATGTGAACGGATGTCAACTGACGGTTTGTGATTCTATGACGGTTTCAGGATCAAATACTGGTGACACATTAGTCGTGAACAATACAAATTGCGGGCCCGCAGCAGTTGGGAACTTCGTGCAACAATTTGAAGATTGTAATTTTGATTTCAATGCATGTACAAGTGCTTCGATGACTTCATCGACGATAATCGGTAATGATACCTTGCAAACTGTTTGGACCTTCGTCGATTCAATGAATGTAACAATTGGAACCTATACCATCAATTACTACATTCCAAATGGGATGGCGAATGGATGTGTCAATCTTCAGTTTATTCTTTACTGTCCGATTAAATCAAGCAACATTAAAACAATCGTTGTCAATGATATGTCACAGTTAAGTGGCTTGAATGAAATGGTTCAACAACCGTTTAGCGTGATCAATCCAATGGGGAATGAGTTAAGCGTTCAATTTGATGAGGTAACTACAGGAACATTGCGTTTGTATAACATGAATGGTCAGTTAGTGAAATCTCACAGCCTAAACTCTGTGAAAGAAGCAAGTATGCTGACCACACAATTACCGGCAGGACCATACTTCATGCAATTAGAAGTTGGTACCAATGTGTACACGCAAAAAGTGATCAAATAATTGATTTTTCAATTCGTTGTAAAAGCCTCTGATCGAACAATCAGGGGCTTTTTTATTGGATGTTAATCCCGAAGGAAGTCAAGAGTCCAGAAAGTTCACTGTGACTAAATTTTGCGCCTTTCATGCGGTTTTTAGATGGGTCGATCATAAATCCGTGTGCGGAAACAAAAGAGGCTTGTTCCAAATTACTCATTTGAAATACAGCGCCACTTAAGTTGCAGCCATCGAAAGAAACTCCTTCAAGTCCAGTTTCGGTAAAATCCACCTCAATGAGACGACAATTTGAAAATTTGGATCCTTTCATTGGACATTGATAAAAGAACGAATAGTCCAAGGTGCTAGAGTTAAAATGACATTTGAGTCCATACGGATTGCAATCTTCAAAATGAACACCCATGAGTTTACAGTCACGGAAGTAAACATCGCGAAAAGACGTTTTTTTACTGCGGATGGAACTTAGGTCACAATTGATGAATTCACAATCAACAAAGGTGAAATTGGATACATCAGCACCATTTAATTGGCAGGACTGAAACACACAGTTTTCGTATTCGGCCATGCGTATTTCATCGATGGTAAGGCCTTCAAATGTTTGATCAGTAATGTATTCCATTAATGAAATCGTTGTGTCAAAATGGATTGATCAAATGCAATTCGGATCATGAAAATGTCTGCTTGAAATGGAAAAGTCAGCGTTCCGTCGGCTTCTTTCGTGTAAATATAAGGAACTTGTTGTCCGAGTAAATTAAACGCTTCGATGTTTTTTACTTCCTGAGCAAACGTTTGGCAAATGAAATCGCCATTTTTGTTTTGATAGATGAAAGGAGTCTGAGCAATCAATTCATTCAAGGAAACGGTATTTACCGTGATTTGTTGTTGAACAGTGTCCACCCCACAAAGTCCACTTGCAAATAAGGTGACTGTGTATGTTCCTGGAGCGTAGGTATGACTTGGATTTTGTCCAAAGCCAACTGAACTTCCATCCCCGAAGTCCCAAACAAAGTTGCCGTTTGATGTCGCATTGGCTGAAAATGACACATCGTATTGATTCATGCTGGATGCAAAAGTGATTTGGAACAATGAATCATGGTGGATCAGTTTCCAAGTTGGAATGCTATCCAAAACGATACTGCTCGCTACTTGTTGTAAAATGGCACAGGTTTGTGGATCCAAGCCTGCCGTGTAGGAAGCGCCCATGGAAGATTTTTGAAACAAAGAACTGTAAAAAGTACATGCCGCTAAATACGATCCTTCTAGGCTAGGGTGGGAGCCATCTCCCGCATACAAGTTGATGGCAGGATAATGGTCGCGAACAAACTTCCAGGCAACGCCAACTGGAGAAACAGAGGCGTGAGTAGAGTCTGCGATACGAATGTAGGCATTACGTAATCGTTCATTCATTTTGTCGAACGTATTGATCGAATCCCATTGAGGATCACCAACTTGACGTCCCCATGTCATGTAGTAATTTACTTGAGAACAGGCATGCGAAGCATAAACGCTATCGGATAACTGTTGGGCGAAAGGAATTGTTTGTTGATTCACTTGGTCCCATGGAAAACTCGGCTCTTGACTTTGTCCCTGTAGAATGACGAAATCCCAAGGTTTCGCGTGGATTTTATCGTAGGTAACAGCATCATTTGCATGCGATTGAAAAGTGAAGCCACCATTCATTTTGTTATCCATCAACATGTGGTCACCTAAGGAATTGGTCAAATCTTGGACCATTTGAGGCAGATTATTCACCGACATGTAACTATTTCCAATGAATAATACGGAAATACTGTCTTGCGCAAAGGCGAAATTTAGAACAGAAATAAAGAGTAAACTAAGGCATGTTTTCATACATCAAAACTAAGCAAATTATCGTGAAATAGATATTATTGTGCCTTGGGATGTGCAGTCAACGCATAGACCATTGGGATCTTGTTCTGCAAATGTTCAATTTGAAATCGATTTGGTTCGGACTCTATCATATTTCTCAGGCAATTGTAAGGTGAGAACGGATATTCGGAAAAGTGTTGAATGGACAATCCGGCCTGTTGAAGTGCTTGATAGACTTCACTGAGTCCATGATTCCAAGTGATGGTGGTATCTGTAATTTCCAGATCTTTGTTGGCGTAGGACCCTGAGATTTCTTCAATGATCGGATTTTCTTGAAAGTAGTTGTAAATAATGTGTTTGAAATCATCATCGAACATCCAAACTACGGGGTGAAAATCTACGAAAATAAGTTGACCATTAGGATTTAAAAATTGCGCAATGACATCTGCCCATTTTTGAACATCTGGTAGCCAGCCAATGGTGCCATAAGTGGTGTAAACGATGTCAAATTTTTCATCTAAATGCTGAGGTGCGTCGTAAATGTCACAGCATATGAAACGCGCATTTAATTGTAATTCCGTACTTAGTTTTTTGGCTTCCTCAATCGCTTTATCTGAGAAGTCTATTCCTGTAACTTGAGCGCCCATTCTCGCTAAGGAAAGTGTGTCTTGACCGAAGTGACATTGCAAGTGGAGGATTTTCTTTCCGCTGACATTCCCAAGTAGGTTTAATTCAATTTCTTTCAGCGAATTTTCGCCAGTACGAAACGATTTCATGTCATAAAATTCAGAGCTAAGGTGTCCGTCAACTCGGTTGTTCCAGTTTTGACGATTTAAAGCGATATAGTTCGTTGGTTCCATATTGTAAAATTAAGGCATCGTTCCTTTTTGTTGTGTTTACCTTAAAAAAAAGTTGGTTCTTTTAATTCAGAACCAAAAGAACGTTGTACTTTTGCACCCGAATTTGAAAACAATATGATCGAATTAAGACATGAACAATTAGAAATCATTCAGAAGATGAGTGTGTTTCAAGTGAAGTCGGGAATGCCTCCGACAGAAGCGCGCATCCTTGCCTTGTTATTGGTTTCTGATCGCACCGAATTGACATTTGATGAAATTCGCGAAACGTTAAAAACGAGTAAAAGCGCTGTAAGTAATGCTTTAAATACACTTGTCTTACGCAATAAGGTTGAATCAATTACCATTCCAGGAGATAGAAAAAGATATTTCAAACATCAATTGAAAAATTGGAACGAAAATGCAAAGGATAGCCTAGGGAAATTGCTTAGTGTTCATCAATTATTAAAGGAAATTTTAGCCGTTCGATGCGTCGAAACAGAAGACTTTAATCAAGATCTCAGTCATGTAATTGATTTCATTGAATTCATGCAAAAAGAATTAGTCATCGTTTTTGAAAAATGGAATAAACAACAATCAGCAAAAAAATAGCATATGAAACAACAAATGAAACAAATCAATCGGTCACTGCTGCTCATTATAATAGGATTAGTAAGTCCCGCATTTTTTGCACAGCAGGGAACGAGTTTTACCTTGCAAGAAGCCGTAGTTTATGGTGTCGCTCATCAAGTCGGAATCCAAAAATCTAAATTGGAATTGGCTAAAAATGAGCAGAAATTCAACGAAGCTTTGGCTTTGTATTTGCCACAGGTACGTGCCTCCGGAGGAGTAAACAACAACCTTAAATTAGCAACAAACATTATTCCTGGAGCAGTGTTTGGTCAGCCAGGACAAAATGTGGCGGTGAAATTCGGAACGAAATATACGGTGAATGGTTTTATCGATGCTTCACAAGTCATATACGATCAATCGTTGATTACTGGATTAAGTGCCAATAAAGAATTGCAAACGATGACGCAATTAACGGTCAACAAAAGTGAAGAACAGGTCATTTTTGATGTAGCAATGGCCTATTATAACGTGCAATTGATCGGACTTCAGAAAGAAATTGTTGCGGTAAATGTGCAAAAGCTAGATAGTCTGTTGAAGATCACCAAAGTTCAATTGGATCTTGGTTTTGCAAAACAATTGGACTACGACAAACTGAAAGTAAATCGCACAAATCTAGAAACGGAACTTGCCAATATTGAATTAAATTACCAGCAACAGTTGGTGTATTTGAAATACGTGATGGCGTATCCTTTGGATGATGTCATTCAATTAACGACGAATGTCGAAAATGAAAAAGTAGCCTCATCGATTTCTTCCAAAATGGATGTCACGAATAACCTTGATTTTCAACTATTGATGGCGCAACGAAGAATGACGAACATTAATATTTCGCAATTGAAAATGTCCTATTTACCTAGTTTTTCTCTAGGTTTTCGTTATGGTTATCAAGCACAACGAAATCAATTGGATTTTTTAAGTAGTGCCACCACATGGTATCCGAATTCGGTCTTGTCCATCAACATGAATGTGCCCATATTTGACGGATTAACCAAACACGCAAAAATTCAACAATTAAACATTCAACAAAAACAAAGTTTGTTAGATGAAGAGCAACTTAAAAATACCTTGAATTTCCAAATGAAAAATATGGAAACCAAGTTGCAAGTGAGTTTAGGAGCATTAGAAACACAGCGAAATAATTTACAATTAGCAGAAGAAATCTATCAAACAACGACCGTACAATACCAATCTGGATTTATCAGCACGGCAGAGTTGTTAAATGCGGAAACAAGTTTGAAAGAAGCACAAACCAATTATTTGCGTTCCATCGCTCAAATCCGTTTGGCGGAATTAGAGGCTTTGAAAGCAGCAGGAAATATTAAATCAATTATTAAATAAATCGACCCATGAAAAGAATTAGAAAAATTATTGTTCCCGTATCCATCACACTGCTAGTGCTTGTATTTATTGGATGGAAGTTGTCCAGTAACAAAAAAGTAATGGAGCAAAAAGCAGCCATTGCGGAACAGAAAACGGTTATTTTCCCTGTAACAATTGTTCATGCGGAATCACAATTATTGAATCAATTGATCCAAGTAAACGGGGTGTTTAATCCAGCTCATGCCTTGAATTTTCTTTCAGAACAGTCTGGTCGAATTACCCAAGTTTCCATACGTGAAGGTCAACATGTGACGAAGGGACAATTGATCGCAAAGATCGACGACGAGCAATTGTTGATTGATCTAGAATTAGCCAATGCTACGCTTGAAAAAGCACGTGTAGATTTGACAAAATACGAAGGAATGTTGGCCGGAAATGCTACTACGAAACAGCAAATTGAAGAATTGAAAATGCAAGTAAAAAGCGCCGAGGCAAGGGTTTCTACCTTGAAGCGTCAACTTAGAGCAATGAAAATTGTTTCGCCTATTTCTGGTGTGGTGAATAAATTCTATTTAGAGCTTGGATCCTTTGTTTCTCCGGGAGCGAATGTGGCGGAAATCATCGATATTTCTCAATTGAAAATGAAAGCGTCCTTGTTAGATCGCGATGTCGTTCGATTTAAAGTGGGTCAAACTATTTCTGTTAAACCAGATTTATATCCAAACTCACCTAGAAACGGACGAATTTCCTACATCGCTTCCAAAGCCGATGCTTCGAGAAATTATGCGGTTGAAATTGAATTAGCGAATAATACGAAGGAACCATTGAAAGCAGGAATGACCGGTGTCGTTGAATTCGAAATGGCGGAAGAACGTCAAGCAATGATGTTACCGATTCAATGTGTCGTTGGCGGACTTCAAGATCCACAGGTTTATATTGTGGTCAATAACAAAGCCGTGAAGAGAAACATCGAAACAGGATACATTCAAGGGGATTTTGTGGAAGTATTGGGAGGATTGAGTCCGCAAGACAAAGTTGTTCGTACAGGACAATTGAACATAGCTGATGGATCAAAAGTCGAAATCATTAAATAAGTGAACGCATGTCAATTACTGAACTAGCCATCAAAAGACCCTCACTCATTGTAGTGATCTTTTCGGTACTTGGATTTCTTGGACTCTTAAGTTATTCCAAACTGAATTATGAATTAATGCCTAAATTCTCCATTCCAGTTGTCAGTGTCACGACGGTTTATCCTGGTGCGTCGCCGACGGAAGTTGAGAATTCAGTGACCAAAGTATTGGAAGATGCTTTGGCAAATCTGGAGAATTTGGATGAAATCAAATCGACATCAATGGAAGGCGTTTCATCCGTTGTGTTGATGTTAAAGCCTGATGCAGACGCGAATCAAGCCATTCAAGATGCCCAACGAAAAGTCAATGCGATTTTATCGAAATTACCAGACGACGTACAATCACCATCCTTAGGGAAATTTTCCTTTGATGAAGCGCCTATTATGCGTCTCGGTGTGACCGCAAAAATGCCGCCAAGTGAATTGTATTCTTTGGTGAAAGACGACATCAAACCCTTGCTTGGTCGTGTGAAAGGTGCTGCTCAGATTTCTGTTGTTGGAGGAGAAGAACGGATGATTAATGTGAGTATAAATCGTCGTCAAGCAGAGTTGTACAACTTGTCCATCCTACAAATAAGTCAGTCGATTCGAAATGCAAACATGGAATTCCCGACGGGTAAACTTTCCAATGACAATACACAGACCGTCATCAAATTAAAAGGGAAATACCAATCCTTGGATGATATTCGAAATCTCCCCGTGGGAATCGATAAATCGACGGGTTCTAAAATTAGGTTGTTTGAGGTTGCCACGATTGTCGATGGGACAAAGGAGATCAAAACATTTAGCCGCATTAATGGACGAAATTCCATTGGATTAATGATCATCAAACAGAATGACGCCAATGCGGTGGAATTGAGTAAGCTAGTGAAGAAAGAAATTAAAAATTTAGAAGAGACGTACAAAGCCAAACAGTTGACATTTGACATCGCTTCGGATTCATCTGATTTTACCTTGGCTGCAGCAAATGCGGTCATGTACGATTTAGGCTTGGCTATCTTCATTGTGGCTTTATGTATGTTGTTGTTCTTGCATAGTATTCGCAACTCTTTAATCGTCATGATTGCCATTCCAGCATCCTTGATTTCTGTGTTTGTTGCCATGTTTTTACTTGGCTATTCGTTGAACCTCATGACTCTATTAGCGATTTCATTGGTGGTCGGTATTTTGGTCGATGATTCCATTGTAGTACTCGAAAATATTTATCGTCACTTGGAACTTGGTGAAGATCGTGTGACAGCTGCTATCAAGGGTCGACAAGAAATTGGATTTACTGCGCTCGGAATTACCTTAGTAGATGTCGTGGTTTTCTTACCGCTGACATTGGTTGGTGGCATCATTTCGAATTTATTATCCCAATTCTCTGTCGTGATTGTATTGTCAACACTCATGAGTTTATTTGTTTCTTTCACCTTAACACCTTTGTTAGCCTCTAGAATGGCGCGTAAAGAGGAGATGACCAACAAAACACTTTTTGGAAGGTTCATTTTATTATTCGAACGATTCATCACTCATTTAACGGATACTTACGGAAGAATTTTAGTCATTGCCCTAGGGAAAAAACGATATGTGATTCTTGGATCGATAGGTATTTTAATTGCTTCTTTCATGTTAGTTGGTAAGGGATATATTGGATCGGAGTTTGTGAGTCAAGGAGACACAAGTGAATTTATCGTCACCTTGGAGTTAGCACAAAATGCAACGTTGGCTCAAACAAATGAAGCAGTGCAAATGGCCGAAGAGCACTTGTTTAAAAATGCAGATGTAAAAAATGTATTCTCGAGTGTGGGGACTGCCTCAAATGCTATCGGAGGGAGTAATTCAACAAACAATAAGGCAGAAATCAATGTCAAATTAGTTCCACGCGAACAAAGAGAAGTTGAATCGAGCATTTTTGCTCAATACACGAAGTTGGAATTGGAGCGGATTTTACCCGGTGTGAAAGTGAGTTCGGCGGCGGTGAGTTTAACCGGTGGAGCGAATCAAGCACCCGTTCAGATGGCTGTTACGAGTAATGATGTTAACGAAAACTTCAAGGTTGCCAATGAATTAATCGATGCACTTAAGGCGATTAAAGGTACGGCAGAGGTGAAAATGTCCATCGAAACCGGAAATCCTGAAGTCAGTGTGGACATCGATCGTGAAAAAATGGCAGAACTTGGTTTGACGATGGATGTCGTTGGGATGACCATGCAAGCCGCGTTCTCAGGAAATTCAAAGGCATCTTATACGGATAAAGGAAAAGATTACGATATCAATGTGATGTATGATCATTTTGATCGTCGAAATGAAGGTGATTTGGCTAGTTTGATATTTATCAATAATCGTGGTGAAAATATCCAATTGGAGCAATTTGCATCTATTGGAAGATCCACAGGAGCAACGAAGCTTGAACGTAAGAATCGCGTACCTTCCATCACCATTTCTTCCCAGGTATTGGGTGTTTCGAGTGGAACAGTAACCAGTGAGATGACCAAGTTTATTGAGAAGAAACACTATCCAAGTTCTGTGGTTGTTTCCTTTGAAGGGAATTCTAAAAACATGGGTGAGGCCTTTGCAAATCTTGGTTTCGCGTTGATTGCTTCCATTTTGTTTGTGTACTTGATCATGGTGGCTTTGTACGATTCGTACGTCTATCCATTTGTTGTACTTTTCTCCATTCCAATGGCGGTTGTTGGTGCTTTACTGGCACTGGCACTTTCGATGCAGCCATTAAGTATTTTCTCTATGTTGGGGATGATCATGTTAATTGGACTCGTAGCGAAAAATGCCATCTTAATTGTTGACTTTGCCAATCAATTGAAAGCAGAAGGAAGAAATACAGTCGAAGCATTGATTGCAGCTGGAAAAACAAGGTTACGTCCAATTTTAATGACCACGCTTTCCATGATTACGGGTATGATGCCGATTGCGATGGCTCATGGTCCAGGTGCAGAATGGAAAAGTGGTTTAGCTTGGGTCTTAATTGGTGGACTAACCAGTTCCATGGTACTTACCCTTGTTGTTGTGCCAGCGGTTTACATGATTTTTGATGTGTTCAAAAAGGACATAAAAAACAAAGATGGAAAAGCACAATTGAAAATCATTCGCAAAGAAGGATTAGATGTTGCAGCGCTTTTAAGAGAACATAGTTCTCATTAGAAAAAGGCTTATTTGGATATTTTCCACACTTGAGGAAGTCCTTTGTTATCGTATAAAATCACGTTAACAGAGGACTTTTTTAGGTTGAAGTGTGCTTGATTACTTAAGCATGTGACAGATTTCATTTGATGTAAATCGAGTTGATCTGCTGGAAATGGAATAAAAGTCACTTCTGGGTCTTTCGGGATGAATAGGGCAAATAGTTCCTTCGCATCATTTTCAGTTAGCACCCATTTCCCTTGATCTGTATTGATTTCGTATGGCGAAACAGGATGGGAATCATAAATAGCAGCGCCATTTTTTTTCATCCATTCACCAATTTCTTCTAATCGTTGGTAAGCAATCGGATCCCATTCGCCTTGAGCATTTGGGGCAATATTTAACAAATAGTTTCCGCCACTTGAAACAATAAGACATAGGTTCTCCAGAATTTTCGCGGTGGACTTATACTGATCATTTGGGACATAACTCCAACTGTTCGCCATCGTCATGCAAGACTCCCATGGATAGGGAAGAGGTTTGGTCGGAATTTGTTGTTCGGGCGTTAAATAATTTTGATTTGGTCCTTCTACTGCTCGATCAACGACAATCAATCCGGGTTGTAATTTACGTGCCTCCATGACTAGTGAGTCCATTTTAATGTCTTGATGAACAGGTTTGTAACCCCATCTCGGAGATGATTCGGTCATTGGTTGCACCCATCCACCGTCTAACCACAGGAGATCAATTTTTCCGTAATCTTTCATTAATTCCATGATTTGATGATGCGTAAATTCAACAAAGTCATTCCATTTGGTGGGTTTCTTTGTCAAGTCGTAATTTGGATTTCGGTCGTATGGTGGAAACGTAGGGTCCCAATAATCATCGTTACTCCAATCGGGTTTGCTGAAATACGCACCAATCCACAGTCCTTCTTTACGGAACGCATCGAATACTTTAGCGGCAATATTTGCATTTGGATTCTTGGAATACGGACATTTTTCATTCGCTACGGTATAATCGGTGTATTGTGAGTCGAACATGCAGAAACCATCATGATGTTTCGTGGTAAAAACCATGTATTTCATTCCAGCATCTTTGGCTGCTTTTGCCCATTTCTCAGGTTGAAATTGAACAGGATTGAAGGTGTTTTGTAAATTCTCGTAGGCTTTGACGTACTCGAAGTAGTTGTTTTTGTACGGACCACGTCGAATGCACCAATCTTCATCCTCCGGACAAATGCTCCAACTTTCAACAACTCCTAATTGTGAATAGGTTCCCCAATGCATCAATAAGCCAAATTTAAAATCTTGCCAAGTCTCAATTTTCTCTTGAACCAAGGGGTCGGATGGTGGAAAATAATGTTGTTCGTGTTCTTGTGCTTGACTCAAATGCCAGCCCATACAACTGACAATAAACGTAATAAAGTACTTCATTTTAATGTATTTCAAATTCATCAATAAACAACCATCCATCGCCATTCACACCGCGCCATTTAGGAAGCGGACCTGGGTTGATCACGTTCACATAGATGTATCGTCCCGAGAAAGGCTTGCTAAATGTACAGGTTAAAGGGTAAATTCCAGCAACCATTTGTTGTCCAGCATTCGGATTGATTTGAACGCCTTGTTGCAAACAAGCGGATGAAATCGCTTCGATTTCCGTATTCCCGACATGTACTTCCAAGGAACCTGGACCAACAATCCAAGCGGAATTGTTTTCTAAGAAATTCATTTGAAGGCTCTTGATGGAATCAACTTTTCCTAAATCGATGATAAACGTCGCATTTCGTCCTTGCCATCCTTGCCAGTTGAATTGGTAATCAGTTGTCCCTTTAATGCCATTCAATAAGGGTTGTTGTGTTAAAAAGGAGAGCGAGTCGATGGTGTTACCATCCGCTTTTTTCGCTCCATCCTGATAATTTTTATTGGGCAAACTCAAGTATTTTATTCCAGCGGATGTCCCCAAGTGCTTCACTTTTCCATTCTTGAAATAGTCCAAGGTGATTTGTTCGTATTCTTTCGGACTTAATTTGATTTCATGTAATAATTTCGGGCCATTTTTCTGTGCGTAGTAGATAAAATCCTTTAACATCTGTTCGTACGGATTTTCATTGCCATAAAAACACCAATCGGTTCCAGCATTTGGTGATTTGGCGATCTCGAGTGATGCATAACGCATGCTTTGTTGCGCCATATTCAGTCGTTCAATTTGCTTTGAAGTGAGTCCTTCGTGGGTTTTTGCTTGATCAAACATGCGATGATACCAATGTAGATTTTCAGGTGATAAGTAACCGCGGATATGTGTTACAGGAGGTTCGTAAAGGGTTAATGATTTACCGCTTTTTTGAAGTTCACTTACTTCTCGGTCGAGTATTTCCTTCACCATAGGACCAGCGACACCATAATAATGCGATAGAAAGAGATTTGTCAAGCTATCAGCATCGAGCGTCGGATCCCACATCCATTTGGAAAGAAGGAAACAGCGCAATTCTTGCATTTCCGAAGACGATTGATTGTATCCTTGTTCGAATAACATCGTCACGCCATAACTCTTGAAAAGCTGAATATTTTCTTGTAATGTAGGCCAGTTTGGAAAAGGCATGACCATGTGTGAGAAATTAATTACGTAATCCCAAATCAACATGTTATGACTAATTTTTGACCAATCAGATAGGTCCCTTTCGAAACCTGTTCCGCGTAATGATTTCGCTCGATTTTCTTCGATGGTACAGAGCATGATGTTCACATTTGAACGAGGTTTGGTGATTTTTGGAGCCGAACGTGAATATTGGTAGGCGAGGGTGGATATGACCTTATCTGGAAAGAAGTCGGCAATCTCGTTTACGAATCGAATGATGGATCCTGCATGTGAACCTTCTATTTCATCGATATGCGCACATTTATCGCATTCACAGAAGTTATAATTGTCCATTTGACTCACGCTCCAATATTTCTCATTTGGACGTTGATTCATTTCCTGTTGAAGGGCATCTCTTACGAGTTTGAGTACTTCTGGATTGCTCAAGCATACTTGGTCTTTGATTCGAATTCCATTTCGTTGGGCGTAATATTCAGGATGTTGCGTGAAATAAATATCAGGTGGCAAAAGTCGATGCAAGGTATGCACCCATAATCCCCAGCCGGGATGACGTTCGAAATTTCCGGAACCTTGTCCATCTGTCAGGCAAAACGATTCAGCATATCCGGCCCGTCGCGCTTCTCCGTAAAACACCTCTCGGTATTGGAATGCGGGGACTTGCTCGTAAATCGTGTAAGGCAATGCTTTTAGTTTGACATACTTTGGGATGACGGTTTCTTCTGCACTTAAAAAATGAATGCCAAATGAATGCTCAAGTGTGTAGTAGATGGCGTGTTCAATGGCTGTTTCTGTTGCTCCATAAAAAGTGATTGATTTTTTATCCGCAATCACACCAAATCCATCCTCGCCCCATTCTTCGGTGCGCTGAAACAATTGTTTGTTAGGACGAAAAAAATGAATATCGAAATGCGCATTGTCATCCCCCATCTCATTTAAGTAAAACTCGAAAGTACTATTGAGTTTTGGATAATAAACTTCTTGACTATAAACTTGAAGGCAAGTAAAGAAAAGAATAACTACATTTAAAATCTTCATACATCAGCGTTTAATGGAATCCACCTTTTCCTCGGTAGAGTTTTAACGTTTGTTTCAATTGAATTTTAACGACCGTGATTTCAGGGTCTAAAGCGGAAATAGGTACGTCCATGTAAATGGTTCCGGGAACATAGCTCCAATCGATTTTTCCAACAATTTTATATGGTACAGAACTGTTATTTCCGAGCACAGAAATAGATTCAATGTCTGACATGAGTCCTTTTAGTTGAAGATTGATTTTTAAGTTGGATTGTCCAACAGGTGTAGTTGAGACATGTCCATATTGCATTTCACGACTCGCTTGATTCGAAGTGTCAATGCCCACAGCGGGAATGAATAAATAAATGCACATGGAATCCTTCGATAACGTACTGTTTCCATGAAAATGTCCTTCCGGTAATCCGGCTAATGAACCATAAATCGCTTCCTGATGTTTGGAAGTCCATCGTCCCAATGACTTCAATAAACGAACTTGATCTTCAGGAATCGTTCCGTCTGCTTTTGGACCAATATCGAGCAGTAAATTCCCGCCCATTCCGAGGCATTCGGTGAAAATTTGAAGTACTTCATTAATTGTTTTTAAATTTTTGTCTGTTGGACGATACCCCCAATTGTCGTTACTGGTTAAACACAATTCCCACGTTTTTCGATCGGGATGAACTATCGGCATGTTTTGTTCCGGAGTATCGTAGTCCCCGAATGATTTTAGGCGTCCATTCAATATGGCGTTTGGATTTGAAGCATGTATAAGTTGATCAATTTTATCGGCTTGCCATTCTTTTTCAGTATGTTCCCAATCGCCATCGAACCAAAATAAATCGGGTTTAAATTGCTCATTAATTTCAGAAATTTGACCGTGCATAAAAGACAGGAATCGATTCCATCGAACCGAATCATCTTTGATCTGGTATCGATTGTAATCCTTTAAAAAGGTTGGGTAATCATCATGAGACCAATCAAGAAGAGAGTAGTATGCACCAAAATGTAAACCTTCGTTTCGAACCGCTTGAACAAATGGAGTCATGAGGTCTCGTTTTGCAGGCGTTTGAAAAACAGTGCTTAGCGGAAAGTTTGGGTTCCAAAGAAAGTTCTTTGTATAGGAGAATTCCAAATTAGGTAATGCTAGTTGCAATGCAGTTTGTGATGTGCGAGGTGTTTTAAATTTGGTGTCCCATAGCGCTACGCCGTCGTGATGTTGTGTGGTCATCACCGTGTATTGAGCACCGCTTTCTTTGATCAGTTTCGCCCATTCTTTTGGATGGTAATTTCCTGCATCAAAATGAGAAAGTTGAGACATGTATTCAGGGTAGGGGACTCCTTTATTGTGAAAGGCCCAACTTTCGGAAGTGCCATTAACGGCATAAATTCCCCAGTGGATAAAAATTCCCAGTTTGGCATCTTTAAACCATTGTATCGTATCTGATTTTTCAGTCAATTGAGCAAACAAAGAAGTTTGAAAACAACCAATTAACAGTAGAAATAGGATTTTTTTCATGACGTGAAGATACAAAAACTGTATAAAGTCAAATGTCTCTTTATATCAGAAATGAAAACCATTAGAAAAGAAGTACTTGCGTTCAAAAATATTTCTTTTTACCGAACCAACTGGTCTTTATTTGTTACGTTAATTAATTGCTAGATGAAAAAAAAATTAATTTTGCAGCCAATAACTCTCCAATTATGAAATTAGTGCCATCCAAAAAGTTTTCATTACCACTCATCATCCTTTTTTCGTTTATCGCTTCAGGAACAACATTCTTAATTACGGAAAATCGATACAAAAGAAAAATCGAATTAATTGAGGAGGAACAACAAGTCTCTACTGAAAATTGTCATTATCAAGTTGAACGAATGTCAGGGTATAAATTCGTAAAACCTTTAATGTTTGTGGATAAGGATTGCGAATCAAAGAGTTTATCGTCCTTAAAAAATAAAGTTGCAACTTTTATTGATTCGTATAAATCTACTGGAAAAATTAATCAAGCTTCCATTTATCTCAGAGATTATAATAACACAGCATGGACGGCAGTAAATTCTCCTGAAAATTATGAGCCGGGATCTTTATTTAAAGTTCCGATTATGATTTGTTTTCTTAAAATGAATGAATTAAAGCCGGGTTTAATAGATCGCAAATTAAGTTATAATACGCCATTTGAGCAATCCTTGAATGTTGCTTTTAAAGCAAAATCAATTCAATTAGGAAAATCTTATACGATTAGAGAATTGTTGAAATATATGATCGTTTACTCAGATAATAACGCAACGATGTTATTAAATCAACATATCGATCATCAGGTACTCGTTCGAATTTTTAAAGATTTAGGATTGGCAGTTCCTGACAAATTTGCACCACATTATTACTTCACAGTGAACCAATATTCAATGTTCATGAGGGCGCTATATAATGCATGTTATTTAACGATTGAAGATTCAGAATACGCAGCAGAATTATTAAGTCAAGCGGTTTTCAAAGAAGGAATGAGAAAATCAATACCGGCAACGATTCCTATGGCGCATAAATTTGGCGAATCAGGAACATTAGAAGAGTTTCAATTACATGAGTCTGCTATCGTTTACCTGAAGAATAGACCTTTTTTATTGACAATTATGACCAAAGGAAAGGATAATAAAAGTTTGACCGAACTCATCAGTGGTATTACTAAAATTGTCTTTGACGACATGTCCCATCATTAGTACATTCAATTTCATCTTTTCATTTAGCTAATTAGGTTCATTTCTTTCCTGAAGTTACACAATTAACAATTTTATCATATCATTAGTCGATATAATTCGGATAGTTAACCTAACTTTGCCGTGAATTTTTGAGTTGATCTCCTTGAGGTGAACAGTTTGTTAGCACCGAAACCAATTCAAAAAGGAAAGTCGAAGTTAGACAATGTATAAGTTATTCATTCTGAATATTTTGTTGTTGACATTTAGTCAGTTAAAGGCACAGCAACTCATTATCAACGAAATTTCTCAGGGAACTGGTTCCAGCGAATATGTTGAATTTGTCGTAATAGGCACACCAACGTGTGTGACACCTGTTCCAAGTTTAGATTTACGAAAAGTCATTATCGATGATAACAATGGATATTTTGCTCCAGGGTCAGGGACTGGAATTGCATCGGGAGCCGTAAGATTTGCGAATATTCCATTTTGGCAAAGCATTCCTCAAGGTACGTACATCGTGATTTACAACGATGCGAGTCCAAATACGAGTTTACCGCCTGATGATAATACGATGGCAGATGGTAATTGTCGTTTGGTACTTCCTGCAAATTCTCAACTGTTAGAAAAAACAACGGTTAGTCCAACAACGACTAATCAAGCCTATCCGCCTGATGCCAATTGGACACTCGGTGGTTCATGGTCTCCACTTGCAATGGCGAATTCGGATGATTCGTTTCAAGTTCCGAATATTCCTTCTACGGGTATTCCTTTTCATAGTGTGAGTTGGGGAAATAACTCCAATAATGCGATTGTTTATTTTTCTGGATCTGCGGCAGGTAAAGTTTTTTCCTTCACTAATAATTCCTCTAATGATTGGAATTTAGTGTCAAACTGGACCAGTGCTGACGTTGCCACTGCGCAAACACCAGGGACAGCAAACAATGCAGCGAACGACGCATGGATTGGCAGTATGAATCCAAATTGTAGTGTCAATCCAGGAATGTCTGTTACACCAATGATTTTGAATGAGACCTGCGTAAATGCATGTGATGGTTCCATTTCGACCTCCGTAACGAATGGATTAGCGCCTTACACGTATAGTTGGTCCAATGGTGCGACAACAAGCACTATTTCATCGGTTTGTCCGGGAACATACACTGTTACTGTGACAGGTGCAAATGGTTGTTCAGCAATCGAAACATTTACCGTGAATCCGGGGACGCAGGGTTCCAATGCCAGTATCAACACAGCTGGACCATTTACGAATCAAGATGCGCCACAACAGATACAAGCATTGAATGCAGGAGGAACATGGACTTCCACTTGCGGGACTTGTTTGACATCCACTGGAATCTTTAATCCACAAACAGCGGGAACAGGTACATGGCAAGTTTGTTATCAATTGGGATCTGGAACATGTGCTGATACGCAATGCATTACAGTTGTTGTTACAAATGGTTGTACACCACAAACGACTACAGAAACCTTAACCATTTGTCCAGGAGATTCAGCTTTCATTAACGGAAATTGGGAAAGCGTTGCTGGACAATATTCAGCAGCTTATCAAGATGTGAATCAGTGTGATAGCACACATATTGCCACGTTGAATCTATATACCGTTTCACCATGGACGGAGCACATTACATTGTGTGAATTTGATTCAGTTTTGGTCTTTAATCAATGGGTTTTTGGAGCACAAACGTTGACACAAATGGAGCAAAATGCCAATGGATGTGATTACCTTCATTCAGTAAATGTTCAATTAGAAACGTGTATTGTTGAGCCACCGGTCATCTACATTCCAAATGTTTTCACACCCAATGGAGATATGGTGAATGATACATTTGAAATCATCATTCAGAATGGAAAAGTGGAACGCGGTTGGATTTTCAATCGATGGGGAAATGTAATTTGTACTTTTTCACCAACACAACTTAAATGGGACGGAAAAGATGAGCGAACGGGAATTCCAGTCTTGGATGGTGTTTATACCTACATCGTTTACTTTAATCCTGCTGATACAGTGAATGAGCTGTATCAAGGATTTGTAACCGTCGTTAAATAAATCGTTTAAAGTATCTGAACGCGATACCGATAAGGTGTCGAATTTCCTTGTATCTTTGTAACAACATGGGGCCGACCTTGGATTTGACAGCGATAGCGGTAGTCAAGTGTCAGCATGCAGAGGGTTGTGGTGAACCTCTTAAATATCTTGTCACGAACAATAATTGACAACACGTCATACTTACTTGCTGCTTAATTAGCTGAATGTTAATTGGCTTAATCCGACTGAAGCACAGTAGGTTGGACAAGTACTTTCGGTTGATCGTCGCCTAATCGATTAGCCATTCGAAAGTTCATCCCATTGGGCTAGCGTTTGCGATGGTACTAAGTAAATGCGAAATTCAGTACCTAAGTTCAGGTTTTGGGTGTTCTTGTCCGTGCCTGAATCGAAAATCAACCGAGGAATAAGCATGTAGAAAGCTTGAAAACTCGTCGTTTGGACGAGGGTTCGAACCCCTCCGGCTCCACAATTAAAGATTCGGAACTATTTGAAAACATTTGTTTACAAGTAGTTACCGAATCTTTTTCTTTCAATATTGTTTCAACATATTCATTTATTTTCTAATTTGGCTCTACAATGATTCAACATTTTTGATTTGTTTCAACAAAAGAGCCATATGAATAAACTATCTTTTACAGTGAAGTTCGTAACTGTCCCAGCGAGAGCCAAGAATGGACTTCATCCCATATATTGTAGAATTAATATCAATCGAAAAAAAGCCGAATTTGCGCTTAGAGAATTTGTTGATCCCAAGAAATGGAGTGAAGGAAGTCAAACGATTAAGGGGGATCCTGAATTAACCGCGAAACTTAATTCAACTTACAATCGGTTAAATGACATTAGAAATAAGATTATTTCCGAAGGTAGAATGCCC
>JBJTMU010000013.1:0-13400 GCA_046070685.1 Flavobacteriales bacterium
GCGTTGATCACACCAATTCAAATAAAGCGTGCCACGATTTGGACCATCACTCATATCCGACATTAAAAATGGTAGTCCATTCGCGCGATAAAAGCCAGGAATTTGAATATCCCACCCTCCTACTTGATTGGCTAAATGAATCTCTTCCTGCAACCAAGTTTTTCCGGCATCCACTGATTTTTGAAACATTAATCCTTTAGGTCCTGTCCAGGTAACATATACCTCTCCATTTGGACCCAATGCGGGAACAGCACCCTCGACTGTGTTATCACCATCCATACAATCGCCTCCAAATTTGGAAATCCGTACAGGTTTCGTCCAAGACTTCCCTCTATCGGTTGACTTTGAAAAAACAATGATCGATGAATCTTTAGGATCCGCAGAATCATAGGCATCGAACTGAGTCCATGTCATATACAAGACATTCGTTTTTGGATCAATCACCACCCAATGTTTATCCTGTACTTTTTTTCCTTTTGGTGCAGGAAAGGTTCCTTGATTGAATTTCCCTTGAATCGTTTCGGAACTTTGACAAACAATGCGATCCAAGTGCGTTCCTTTTGAATAGTCGGATAAATGGAAATAATACAATCGTCCTAATTGATCAAATTGCAGCACTGGGTCGCCATAAACACCATAGGTACTGGACATTTTTTTACTCGTCCAAGTTAGTCCTCCATCTTCTGAAAAGTGATAACCCTTGAGCACTGATCCTGCTGCGATTTCATCCGTATTTAATGGATTAATGGCAATAGAAGGTTCGCATTCATTATAGGTGTAATGAGAATTTACTGGCGGAATTTGTACATTTTTGTATGGACTTTGTCCGAATGAATGACTAGATAATATCAGCCAGAAATTAACGAAGCCAATAGTGAAGACGTTTTTCATTGGATGTAGTTTTTGTCAGGATAAATTGTGGTTTTTTGTACGGACGAATGGTGACGCGAACTGAAAATAATTTTTCTTCACGCGCAAGCAGTAAGTCACACGTTTCCATGTTTGTCATTCCGCTCATCATTCCTTCCAACATAGCTTGATCAACACGATAGGCATTGCAACCAATGATTTCATCCCCAACACTGATTCCTGCTTCTTCCGCACTTGAGCCAAAACGAACTGATTTCACCATGACTTTGCCACCTTCCTCTCTTACAGATGCACCAAAAGATGGATTGTTGGTCGTAACATCCTGAACATTTAAACCTACTGGCCCATAAAATTCTTTGTAAGGAATAATCTCCGTTCCATCCACATACTTCGCAAAGAAATCATCCATATTTTTCCCGATAAACTTAGCTAGTTCTGCTTTAAACTCCGCTTCTGTAAATCCTCGTTTTAGTCCTTCGTAATACGTTTGATAAAGGTGTTGCATAAAATGGTCTAAGCATTTTTTTCCATCTGATTCTGCTACAATCATGGCATCAATTACTGAAGCTAAAACGGAACCACGAGAATAATAAGTCATGGTTGTATTCGAACTATTTTCATTCGGTCGATAGGCTTTCACCCAAGCGTCAAAACTGGCGTGAGCAACAGGTTGAACCCTAGATCCAGGTGTTCCTTCCACATAATTAATGGAAGATTGCAGTTTTGCCAAGAATTCATCCTCTGTATAAAATCCGGTTCGACGAAGAATTAGTTCATCGTAATAAGAGGTAAATCCTTCCATCACCCAAAGTAAACTCGTGTAATTTTCTTCATCGTAATTAAATGGACCCAATTCAATTGGTCGAATGCGTTTGACATTCCACAAATGAAAATACTCGTGCGCCACTAAATTCAAGAAATCCACATATTGTTTCCCGGCGTATGTCCACCGATTGACACTCAACACGCAAGAACTCATGTGTTCAAGTCCACCTTGACCATCCACCACATTGTGCACAATAAATGTATAGTTTTTATTCGGATTTTTACCGATGACGGCTGTTTCTGCCTCGACAATTTTAGGCATGTCCTTCTTCAATTGTTCGACATCAAAGTTGGCATCACCATACAGAGCAACCGTGTGAAGGACTCCTGCTGCGGTAAATTCAAAGATTTCTTGATTTCCAATTTCCATTGGACAATCCACCAATTGATCATAATGTTCGAATGAAAATCGCTGTCCAGGTCCTTTGTAATTAAGGTCCGAAGTGAGCGACGTTGAAATGCGTTTGAACGATTCATGTGGAAAAACCGTTACGATTCCAGATTGATTCTTTGCTTTTTCTACGTACATAAAGACACCCGACCCACTCACGAATCCGTGAGTTAAATCTAAAAATGGCGTGCGAACAGAAAGTTCAAAAGCATAAACTTCATATTTGATTTGAATATTTTTTTCATTTCCAGCATCAACTACCCAAGCATTTTTGGATTTCTTCGACACTTTTAATGCTTTTCCATCTTTCGTAAAGGCCTTCACCAAATTAATGTTTTTTGAAAATTCGCGCACCAAATAAGAACCAGGAGTCCAAACAGGTAGCTTCACTTCAACTTGTTTATCCTCATTATCTTGAATGTTCATTTGCACCTCAAAATAATGATTTTGCGGCTTAGGCATGCGTAATTCATAGGAAATGGACATTCCAAATGAAACCAAAGGAAGACACAATAGGAACAGGATTATTTTTTTCATTTTACTTGAATTTTTGCAGCAATTTTTTTCGCTTTTTCAACTAATTCTTCTACGGACTCCGTACCAAAGGTCAAGGCGACAGCCATTCTTCGGTATGGTCTTGTTGTTGGCTTTCCAAACAAACGAACTTCCGTGTTTTCTTCCGACAAAGCCAATTCTACACCTGTAAATGTAGGCGTATTCTCAGAGGATTCAGTAGCAAGAATAACCGCACTTGCACCATGTTGTATCGGAATGATTTTTGGAATTGGCAACCCGAGAATCGCACGTGCATGTAATTCAAATTCTGAAAGATTTTGTGTTCCTGCAAGCGTTACCATTCCTGTATCGTGAGGTCGAGGCGACAATTCTGAAAAATAGGCACCTTCTTTTGTAATGAAAAATTCAACGCCCCAAATTCCTGCACCACCTAAGGCCTTTGTTACTTTCGCTGCCATTTCCTGCGCTTCCGTTAAATGAACTGGATTCATTGGCATTGGCTGCCAACTTTCTTGGTAATCACCACGTTCTTGACGGTGTCCAATTGGCGGACAAAACAACGTTTCTCCATTTTTTTGCGTCACCGTAAGTAAGGTGATTTCATAATCAAAATCAATAAATCCTTCTACAATGACTTCCTTTAAATCGCCACGAGAACCTTCCATTGCATAATCCCATGCTTTACGAATATCTTCAGGAGATTTAATGACCGACTGCCCCTTTCCTGAACTTGACATTAATGGCTTCACTACACAAGGAATTCCACAGACTTCAACACCTGCAGCCAATTCTTCAAAACTTGTTGCATAGCGGTAAGTCGCAGTTCGAACTCCTAAATCGATGGCTGCTAAATCTCTTATTGCTTTGCGGTTCATGGTGAAATTTGCTGCTTTTGCACTCGGAACGACTTGAATTCCTTGCTGCTCGTATGCATAAAATCGTTCAGTACGAATTGCTTCAATTTCTGGAACAATCAAATCCGGTTGATGCTTTGCAACAATGCGATCTAATTCGTCCCCTTGAAGCATATTTATCACCTCAAACTCATCCGCTACTTGCATAGCCGGTGCACCAGCATAACTATCTACGGCAATCACATGCTGTCCATAACGTTGACAAGCAATTACAAATTCTTTTCCGAGTTCACCAGAACCCAATAGGAGGATCTTTTTATTCATAGAACAAAAGTAATGAATCAAGTAAAACGAATGAACCATTCGCGCTCTTTCTTCGTTATGGAATGGTGAATCCATACAAGCTATTAAAAAAATGTTAACTTTGGCTTAACATCCTATGAACGAAATTAGTGACCTTCTTGCACCATTTGAACCCATTACTTTAAAGGAGATGGATCGTGTCAAACTAATGAATCGTATGGACACGAAATTTGCTTTTCGCATTCAGGATCTACATCAAATTTTGCCACTTTTGGCAGCGCATTACCGCGTTCTAACCATAGAAGGAACCAACTTACCCCATTACGAAAGTCTTTATTTTGACGATGAACGATTTTCATTTTTTCGAGACCATCACAATGGGAAAGGTGATCGGTTCAAAGTACGCATTCGAAAATACGTAGAATCGAACTTATTCTTTTTAGAAGTTAAACATAAAATCAAAGGTCGAACCGATAAAAAACGAATTGTCACAGATCAATTCAATGAAGTATTGCCTGAAAATGATTTAGCTTTTGTTCAAAATGAATTACACGCCGCTAAAAATTTAGTTCCAACCATGTGGAATTCTTTTCAACGAATTACCCTTGTTTCAAAAACAGAAAACGAACGACTTACCCTAGATTTTAATATTTTGTTTGAAAAAGATGGACTCAAAAAGTCCTTCAAACAACTGGTCATTGCCGAATTGAAACAAGAAGACTTGAATCGAAATAGTGTCTTCTATCAATTGATGAAAAACCATCAAATTCGTCCGTATCGTCTGAGTAAATATTGCTTGGGATCCGTGGAAATTTACGGAGAAGAAAAACTGAAATTCAATCGTTTCAAGAAAAAATTACTTTATTTAAACAAAATTAACCATGATGCTATCTAGTACTTTATTGTTTCCTTTAAAAAAAGCAGCCCTTTCTGGCGTTACGCTAAGTTGGTTTAGTGACGACTTTTATGTGCTCTTGATCAGATTAGGCATTAATCTATTGTTTTTAACCATTTTGATTCGATTCTTGTACTACCCAAAAACACAGCGCAAGGATTATTTATTCACTTATTATTTGATTGGTACCATTACCTTTTTCCTTTGCTTTGGATTAATGCAAATGGACATCGATACCGGTATGGGATTAGGATTATTTGCCATTTTTGGCATCATTCGCTACCGAACAGACGCGATTGAAATCAAGGAAATGACCTATCTATTTATGATTATCGGGATTAGCGTAGTAAATGCGCTTGCATCCAATGAATTGAGTATCTCCGAGGTAGGTGTTATCAATGTTTCTGTGATTCTATTGACTTTTATTTTAGAGAATTTATGGTTAATGAAACACGAAACGCGTAAAACAGTGAACTACGAGCGCATCGATTTGATCACCCCAGATAAATACGAGGAAATGAAAGCGGATTTAGAGAAACGAACCGGACTTACCATTAACCGCGTTGAAATAGGGAAAATTGATTTCTTGAACGATACAGCTCAGGTTCGTATTTATTATTTCGCAGACGACCAAGCTTTTTCGGACTATCACAACCAATAAAGCGTATCTTTGAGGATGAGAAAAATCGGACTTCTTCCTTTTACGATTTTATATTGGCTCATCACTTATACCAGAAATGTCCTGTTTGATGTTGGTATCTTGAAATCAGAAAAGATTACAGGAAAATCAATATCTGTGGGTAATTTATCCGTCGGAGGAACAGGCAAAACCCCCATGGTTAACTACTTAACTCAATTATTGAAAGACGAAAATGCCATTCAAATTTTGAGTCGTGGTTACGGAAGAAAAACGAAAGGATTTAGACAAGTGGAACTGACGGACACGGCGAATGAAGTCGGCGACGAACCTTTGAGCTATCTCCAAAAATTTGGATCTTCGGTCTGCGTGTTTGTCTGTGAAAAGCGACTAATCGCCATCAACAAAATGAAGGAAATAAATCCTTTTGCCACGATTATTCTGGATGATGCCTTTCAACATCGCTATGTAGAACCTGGATTTCAGTTATTACTCACCCCTTTTTACGCACCCTTTCTAGACGATTGGCATCTGCCATCTGGGAATTTGAGGGAAGCTATTTCTGGTGCGAATCGAGCCGATGCAATCGTTTTGACGAAATGTCCAAACTTAACCAAAGAGGAAATGGATCGACAACGAAAACGATATGAACAATTTCAAAAGCCTGTGTTTTTTTCGTCAATAGTCTATGCTGAATGGATCAACTTTGGCAAAGAGTTGAAACAGGTAAAATCCGTCTTTTTGGTTACCGGTATTTCATCCACATTCGCACTAAAAAACCACTTGCTTGAATCCTTTTCAGTGGAAGAATTAAAATTTGGCGATCATCATTCGTTTACACACGCCGACATCCAAGAAATTCACAGAAAATTTGATACCTTTGCAAACAAGGAAATGGCGATTGTTACCACAGAGAAAGACTTGGTGAAAATCAAGGAATTAATCTCCAAAAATGAACGTCAAACGTATCCTTGGTATGTTCTCCCGATGGAGGTAAAACTGTCGGAAGAACAAGCGTTTAATTCGATGATAAAAAAATATGTTAGAAGCAATTAAAGAAACAGCGGCATTCATTCAAGCCAAAACAAGCATTCAACCAACCATTGGGATTATTTTAGGAACCGGACTTGGTGGACTCGTCAAAGAAATCGAAATCGTGGATGAAATTCCCTATGAAACCATTCCGAACTTCCCTGTTTCAACCGTAGAAAGTCATTCAGGCAAATTGATTTTTGGACGCCTTGGTGGAAAAAATGTCGTGGCAATGCAAGGACGTTTTCATTACTATGAAGGATACAATTTACAACAAGTAACTTTCCCAGTTCGCGTCATGAAATTACTCGGAATTGAACGTCTATTTGTAAGTAACGCTTCAGGTGGTGTTAATCCGGATTTTCAAGTTGGAGAAATCATGATCATGAATGATCACATTAATTTGTTCCCTGGGAATCCACTTATCGGAAAAAATATTGACGAACTAGGACCTCGTTTCCCTGACATGAGTGACCCGTATGATGAAACCATGATTTCCATGGCACAAGACATCGCAGCAGAATTGTCGATTCGTGTTTCAGTTGGATGCTACGCTGGACTTACCGGCCCAACATTAGAAACGCCATCCGAATATAAATATGTTCGTGTGATTGGTGCAGACGCAGTTGGAATGTCAACCGTTCCTGAAGTAATCGTGGCGCGTCACATGAGCATCCCTTGCTTTGCTATTTCCATCATTACTGACCTTGGTGTTCCTGGAAAAATTAAAAAAGTAAGCGTTCAAGACGTGATTGAAGTGGCAAGTCGTCAAGAACCGAAAATGACGCAAATCATGAAAGAACTAATCTCCCGCATCTAATCATTATGGAAGCATCCATTCGCGATAAATATGAAGTGGTCATTGGACTTGAAGTCCATGCGCAAATGTTGACCAAAACAAAGGCATATTCCAATGATGTCAATGAATATGGTTCTGCACCAAATTCAAACATTAGTGTCATTACCTTAGGACATCCAGGAACCTTGCCTGTGATGAACAAAAAAACGATTGAATTTGCGATCAAACTTGGTCTAGCCTGCGATGCACACATTGCACCAGCGCAACATTTTGCACGTAAAATTATTTTTACCCTGATTTACCGAAAGGTTATCAGATTACGCAAGATACCACACCTATTTGTACTGGCGGAGAAATCATTATCCGAACCGAAAATGGCGAAGAAAAATCCATTGGATTAACCAGAATCCACATGGAAGAAGATGCAGGAAAAAGCATTCATGATGTCGATGTTTACGACACACTTGTGGATTTAAATCGTGCAGGGACTCCCCTACTGGAAATCGTTTCTGAGCCTGATATCCGATCATCCATGGAGGCATATAATTACTTGACGGAAGTTCGAAAATTAGTGCGCTACTTGGACATTTGTGACGGAAACATGGAAGAAGGATCTTTACGTTGCGATGCGAATATTTCCGTTCGATTAAAAGGCGTTTCTGAGTTTGGAACAAAAGTTGAAGTGAAAAACATGAACTCCATTCGCAATGTTCAACGTGCCATCGAATTTGAAATTCTTCGTCAGATTGAGGTGCTTGAAAACGGAGGAACACTATCGCAAGAAACACGTGCCTTTGATGCGCTGAAAGGAACAACTATTTCCATGCGTTCAAAAGAAGCCGCGAATGACTATCGCTATTTTCCAGAGCCAGATCTTCCACCAATTACGATTACTAAAGAACAAATTGAAACCGTTGCGCAAGAAATGCCCGCATTACCGAGAGCACTTTTTCAACGCTATACGCAGGAATATGGATTATCGGAGTATGATGCATATAACATTACAGATAACAAAGGAATTGCGTTGTATTATGAGCGTATTCTGACGTTTACAAAAAATTACAAAGCAGCAGCAAATTGGCTGATGGGAGACATTAAATCCTATTTGAATGAATATGGCGTTGAAATGGAAAAATTCCCGCTTCAGGCAAAGACCATTGCAGAATTAATCCACTTAGTGGAAGAAGGAAAAGTTTCGAATACCGTTGCTTCTCAACATATATTCCCTGCTCTTTTTCAAACAGAAGAAAGCCCATTGCAAATCGCTGAACGATTGAATTTGATTCAAAATTCTGATGAAGACGCTTTGAAAGGATTTATTCTGAAAGTATTTGAATTGAATCCAGATGAAGTGGCAAGATATAGAGCTGGTGAAAAGCAATTAACTGGATTTTTCATGGGACAATTGATGAAAGTTTCTCAAGGAAAAGCAGATCCTAAATTAGCGAACGGACTGTTACGTCAAATGTTGGATGCATGAAAAATTGGATGATCAAACATAAAACCTGGTTGTTCATCGGCTTGTTCTTAATGCTTGTTGGAGGAATTATCCTTTACAACAAAAACCAGAAAGATTTAGCGGAAACAGGAGGACTCGAAGAAAACTTTGAGGTTCGGGGGAAAATCAATGGCGCGTCCGGAATGGGGATTTTTATTGAAGCCCCGAGTGATAAAGGCACAATCCCAGTGGCAGAAGGACAAATAAACACGGATGGAACCTTTGAAATCCATGGCAATATTCCTGGACTCGGGTATTATTTTTTACGCTTGGAACGAGATCAAATCCTGATTCCAATCACACTCAAACCGGGTGATCATTTAAAGATTAATACCACTTTGGATGAATTTGTGGCAAAACCAACTGCTTCTGGAACCGACTGGAGTCAAAGCATGAATTTATACCTTGCCGAGTTTCATCGTTTTCAAAAAATCCAAGAGAAACTACAACTCAATACTGAAAATCTAAGCAAAGAAGAAGTATCCAAACGCTTTCTAGCCGCCAAAAGCAAAATGGAGTCTTTTTCCAGAAATCAAATGCTTAAAAATCCAGGCAATGCCTATAACATCATTCTTTCCATGGACTTGCTTCCAAGTGTGAGTTTTGATGATTGGGATGCGAACAATTTAACGGCTTTGCGCAAAGTAACTGAAGCATTCGAAGAAAAATATGCCGGTCAACCTGCTGCTGAAACCTTCCGAAGTCAATATGCTCAAATTGAAAATGCTTACTTTGAATTCGCCGCTTCAGTCAATGGAACCGTTCCAGCACCGGAGATTGCATTACCAAATCCAGCGGGAAAAACAATGAAGTTATCTGACCTAAAAGGAAAAGTAGTATTACTTGATTTTTGGGCATCTTGGTGTGGACCTTGTCGTGGTGAAAATCCAAACGTAGTTCGACTCTATCAAAAATTTAAAAATAAAGGATTTACTGTTTTCTCTGTTTCTTTGGATGAGGATGTGAACAGCTGGAAAGCCGCCATTCAAAAGGATCAACTTTCTTGGCCAACACATGTGAGTGACTTGAAAGGATGGAAATCTCCACTCGTTAGCACATATGGATTTGACGGAATTCCATTTACCATTCTACTCAACAAAGAAGGAAACATTATTGGAAAGAATCTTCGAGGAGAAAAATTAGAAGAAAAATTAAACGAATTATTAAAGTAATATGAAACAGCTCGTTTTTTGTTTGATGCTTATGATGAGCCTTGGGACATGGGCGCAGAATTCGATTCAAGCAACGGTCTCTGGAATGATTTTCAATGCAACTGTAGATTCAGTGTTCCTATCTCAAAATTTCGGGACCTATTACAAAAATTACGCGGGTGCCGCTTTGGATAAAAAAGGGAATTTTAAATTGAACGTTCAATTACCAAATCCAGATTATTATTACCTAAGAATTGGAGCTGAAAATGTGCACGTCATCCTAAAGAATGGAAGTGATGTCAAAATTTACGGTGACGGATCGAAATTGAAAGAGTTCTGTAACTTCGTTGGTTCCGACGAATCAAAAGCCATGAATGACTTTGCGCACATTGCCGAGAAATGGGGTGCAAAAAGCGATTCCGCGTTGACAGCCATCAAATTGGATCCATCTAGAGAGAAAGTAATCAACGATTACATGACGCAAGAATATTACAAATTCAATAGTGAATTACAAGGATTCATTGGCGCCAATCCGAATTCTCCCGCTTTAATTTTGGCACTTGTCAATTTACATGCGGAACAAGACATGAAACTCTACGAAAATGTATTGAATCAATTGTATTCCGTCTTTAAGGAAAGTCCTTCTGTGCAATCATTCTATGCAAATTACATGCAAACGAAGCAAAAAGTGGATGAAGCCAACTTCCTCGCTCCTGGTAAGATGGCTCCTGATTTTACAGAACTCAAAACAGATCGTAAAAAATCGTTAAAGCTCTCCGATTTACGCGGACAAGTCGTACTGATTGACTTTTGGGCTTCTTGGTGTGGACCTTGTCGAAGAGAAAATCCAAACGTTGTTCAGACCTACGAAAAATACAAAAAAGATGGCTTTACCATCGTGAGTGTTTCGCTGGACACGGATGCACAAAAATGGATGAATGCCATTGAACAAGACCAATTAACTTGGCCTAATCACGTGAGTGACCTCGGTGGATGGAATAGCAAAGTAGCAAAAATGTACCAAGTATCCAGCGTGCCGTTTACGGTGTTAATTGATCGCGAAGGACATGTCATCAAAACGAACTTGAGAGGTCCAGCATTGGAAGAAGAGTTAAAACGCATTTTTGGACATTAATGTCAAGCGCAACCAAATACACCTATTTCGCTTCCGATTTTCATTTGGGTACACCAGATGAAAAAAGTAGTCGAGCAAGAGAAAAAACCATTCTTTCATGGCTAGACCACATTGAAAAAGATGCAGAAGAAATCTTTCTAATTGGTGATATTTTTGACTTTTGGTTTGAGTATAAGACCGTGGTTCCCAAAGGATTTGTAAGGCTTCAAGCGAAGATTGCTTACTTGGTTGACATAGGAATCCCAGTGCATTTTTTCAAAGGGAATCACGACATGTGGATGTTTCATTACTTTCAAGAAGAATTAGGCGTTCAATTGCATGCAGATGAGTATTGCTTTGAGAAAAATGGTAAACGATTTTTTGTCGCTCATGGCGATGGATTAGGTCCTGGGGATTACAAATACAAATTTATAAAGCGCGTATTTAGAAATCCACTTTGCCAATGGGCTTTTGCTCGGATTCACCCTAATTTCGGTATTTCACTTGCCAATTTCTTTTCTAGAAGTAGTCGAAAAAGCGGTATGTCCAAAGACATGATCTACGCGGGAAAAGAACAAGAATGGCTCTATCAATTTTGTCAAACTGAACAACATAAAAATCCATACGACTTCTATATTTTCGGACATCGACACTTGCCTTTGTTTTATCAATTGGAAAAATCCGTTTATGTAAATACTGGGGAATGGCTTTACGCTCATACCTTTGCTCGTTTTGATGGAAAACAACTGGAAATGTTCACATGGAAAAATGGAGAAATCGAAGCCTACGATGCAACAAAACCAAACTAAACGTTGGGAACATATCCCTTTGGAAGAATTGTCCAATGTGGCGAAGGAATTGATGTGTGCTTTTTCCAAACCACATTTTTTTGCAATACAAGGCGAGATGGGCGCTGGAAAAACCACTTTTGTTCAATCGATTCTCAAAGAACTTGGCATTCCTCATCCAGATGGATCACCAACCTATGCGATCGTGCATGAATATCTGAGTACATCAGGCGTAAAAGCCTATCATTTGGATTGCTATCGAATTGAAAATGAGAGGGATCTTGCACAACTTGGACTCGAAGAACTATTTGAAGAAAATGCGTACTTCTTTGTGGAATGGCCTGATAAAATTGAAAATATTCTTCCGGATGACGCGAATTGGCTGTATATTCGTTGTGAAGCTGAAAGTGAACTTAGAGAAATCGTCTTGAACTATGATAACTGATCCTGAATTATTAAAAACACTCATTCAAAAGGGTAGCATACGTCCACAAGAAGAGATGTTGGAAGTACGCAAGAAAAAAGGAAACCTTTTTATTGGTATTCCCAAAGAAACTTCCTTTCAAGAAAGACGCGTAGCACTTGTTCCAGAAGCAGTTACCTTGCTTGTTTCCAATGGACACCAAGTTCTAATGGAATCCAATGCGGGAGAAGGATCTAATTTTACTGACAATGAATACAGCGAAGCTGGCGCACAGATTGTTCATGACCGAAAATCCATTTATGGATGTGACATTATATTGAAAGTCGCTCCACCATCAGAGGAAGAAGTAGAATTAATGACCGGGAATCAAACCTTTATTTCCGCGCTACAAATTTCTACTCAGCCCAAAGAAATTTTACAAAAATTGATCGCAAAAAAAATTACGGCGGTCGCTTGGGATTACATTCAAGATGAAGAAGGAGTGTTTTCCATTGTACGAACAATGGGTGAAATTGCCGGCACAACCTCTATTTTAGTTGCTGGAGAATTACTTTCCTCTTTTTCTCAAGGAAAAGGACTCATGTTAGGTGGAATTGCGGGAGTACAGCCAGCAGAAGTAGTTGTAATTGGTGCTGGAACGGTTGGCGAATTTGCGACGAGAGCAGCACTTGGACTCGGTGCCTCTGTGAAAGTGTTTGACAGCTCCCTTTCCCGACTTCGTCGCCTACAAAACGATTTAAGTTCTCGTGTTTTCACCTCCATTATTCAACCGAAAGTATTAGCAAAAGCAATTCGCCGTGCAGATGTCGTAATTGGCGCATTGCGCTCACCTATTGGACGCACACCCTGCGTAGTGAACGAAGAAATGATTGAAAGCATGAAGCCAGGATCTGTCGTTGTTGATGTAAGCATTGATCAAGGCGGTTGTTTTGAAACTTCACGTGTCACGAATCACAATGACCCCACATTTATCAAACATGGCGTGGTACATTATTGCGTTCCAAACATTGCTTCTCGTGTTGCACGAACGGCTTCTTTCGCCTTATCCAACACCTTTTCACCGATGATTTTGGAAATGGGTGAAAAAGGAGGAGTCGTGGATTTAATTCGTACGCATAGTGGATTTAGAAATGGCGTTTATATCTATAAAGGCATCCTCACCAATGAAGTTTTAGGAAAAGTGTTTGATTTAAAATACAAGGACATTCACCTTCTACTGCCAGGAATGTAATGAATCCGATTGTTCCGTTAAATTTACCTCAAACGAACTTACAATTAAGTCGCGCTAATCAGGACATTTATG
>JBJTMU010000014.1:0-5680 GCA_046070685.1 Flavobacteriales bacterium
TTGACCCCTTTTCGAAACCCAAGCAACAATAATAACCTCGGCTACGATGCTTCGATTTACCTTCCAAATAATGCCACACAAAATTACCTCGGTAACAATGCTACATCAGCCAATATTCGTGTGACCACTTCGTCAGAAACCATTATCACTAGGGTTCTTACATCAGCTATTGACATTTATGAACCTGATTTACGAGCTTCAGTTACCGTGAATGACTTAAACGGTGGAGCCGTTGTTCCTGGTGATGTATTGGAATATACAGTCACTGGGAAAAATATCGGATCAGATGTCTCTGTCAATACTTACATCACAGATACTCTAGATATTCGAACGAATTACGTTCCCAACTCAATCACCTATCTGAATGGTCCATTCGTTGGTTCGAAAACAGATGGATCAGGTGATGATCAAGCGGAATATGACGCTGCAAATCGCGTTGTAAGAATGAGAGTAGGAACAGGAGCTACTTCAGCAATTGGCGGACAAATGCTAAATTCAGTGAATGGTGCGGATAGCTCAGTCGTTCGTTTTCGTGTCGTGGTGGCTAATGACTGCTTAATACTAGCTTGTGATAGCACCTTAGAGAATAAAGCATATATTTTTGGAACAGGTGTCCTTTCCGGTAATACAGTAAACAACAATGGCGCCTCCGATGTGTATGATGCGCTCGGTTGTGCAACTTCTGCTAATAATATGTTAACCATCAATACGGCGGGTTGTCCAGTTGTTGACATCGGTTCGAATCCTCCTTTGTGTATTGGTGACACCCTTCACTTAACGACATTATACTCTGCTTGGGCAAATTACGCTTGGACCGGACCCAATGGATTTTCTTCCAATGTTCAGAATCCTTCCGTTACCAATTTAACAGCCAATAATGCAGGTACATACGGATTAACCATCACATTTACAGGTTCAACTTGTACATTTAGTAACCTAACGGAAGCAGTAGTTGTTCATCCAACGCCATTGATAAATTTGGTCAATTTGACCAATAGTTCTTGTTACAATTCGGATAACGGAACCATTACAGTTAGTGCAACTGGTGGACAACCAGTAAGTTACACTTGGTCAAATGGTGTGACAAATTCCACCATCAATAACTTAAGTCCTGGTTTATATACCATCAATGTTCAGGATACATACACTTGTGTGAATGACACCGTTTATCCAATTACAGAACCGGACACCTTGGTTTCTTCCATTGTTATTACTTCAAATTATCACGGTCAAAATATTTCTTGTTTTAATGCGGCAGATGGAATCGCACAGGCTTCGGCCACTGGTGGAACAGCGCCATATTCTTATTTGTGGTCAAACGGGCAAACAAGTGCCACAGCCACAGGTCTAGCGGCTGGAGCGTATTCGGTTACCGTGACCGATGCACATGGGTGTACCACATCAAAATCTATTACACTTACCCAACCTGTGCCGATTGTTCTGAATACGTCTGCACTTCCCGTACTTTGTTATGGTGGTTCTACCGGTTCAATAAACCTAAGTGCTACTGGTGGTACGTTCCCATACACGTTTATTTGGTCAAACGGTCAGATCACACAAAATGTAAATACCCTTTCGTCAGGAATATATTCCGTAAAAATTACAGACATAAATGGTTGTCAAGATTCAATTCAACAATTTGTGAGCCAACCAGCTGCGCCAATTAATAGTCAAGATGCACATCTCGACGTTCTTTGTTATGGTGAATCTACAGGGTCCATTGATTTGTCTGTTTCAGGTGGAACACCTTCTTATCTTTATGCTTGGAATACAGGGGCGACAACACAAGATTTATCCAATCTACCTGTTGGATCATATCAAGTAGTTATTACCGACAGTAACAATTGTACTTCACAATATACGGTTTCCATTTCACAACCGGTTGCACCATTATCAATTTCTGGTCTTGTCACACCTATTGGTTGTTTGGGTCAATCTACTGGTGCAATTAACATAGGCGTTTCAGGTGGAACATTACCTTACTCATATCTGTGGTCAAATGGCAGCACACTGCAAAATGTTTCAGCCTTGCCTTCTGGAAATTATTCCGTGGATATAACCGATTCACACAATTGTCATTTAAGTGCGAATTATACAATTAATGAGCCACTTGCACCATTAGCGTTAACAGAAACGCATAATCACATTTTCTGTTATGGTGCTGCAACAGGAAACGTTGACGTAAGTGCAATTGGTGGTACACAGCCTTATTCCTTTGCTTGGAGTAATTTTACATATAACGAGGATTTAACCAATGTTGTTGCTGGAACCTATCAATTACAGGTAGAGGATGCAAATGGTTGTCAAGATTCACTTACGGTGGTGCTTACTAATCTTTCAAATCCGATCTTAATGAGTGAAACACACACAAATGTGTTGTGTTTTGGGAATACAACAGGGGAAATTGACTTAACGGTAAGCGGAGGAGCAGCCCCGTTCACATATGCATGGAATACAGGTGCTACAACAGAGGATCTATTAAATGTAGGTGGAGGTAATTACATTGTGATTGTTTTAGACTCAAATAATTGTACAGACACTCTTGTACTTGTCATTGTGCAACCTAGTTCATCAATAACCCTCTCAGAAACGCATACAAATGCTTCTTGTATTAGCACAATTAGCGGTGCTATTGATTTATCCGTTTCAGGTGGTGTTCCGGGATATTCTTATTTATGGAATAATGCGGCAACAACGCAAGATATTATAGGATTACAAAGTGGAACATATCAGGTTCAAGTGACCGATAGTAACGCATGTATTGCCAATTTAACAATTCAAGTAATTGACCCTTCAAATACGGTTGCAGTCTCTGCAATAGTAGATTCAGTTAATTGTTTTGGTGGTGCGGATGGTTCCATTAATTTATCATCTAGTGGTGGTATGCCTGGATATATTTATAATTGGAGTACTAGCGCAATTGCAGAGGATATAACAAATTTGGCGGCAGGTAACTATTTCGTTAATGTTCATGATGTTTTGGGTTGTGGATTATTTTTAACATTTACCGTTGAACAACCAACTAGTCCTCTTTCGGTTGTAGGTCAAAATAATAATGTTATCTGTTTTGCGCAACAAAATGGGGTTATCGATTTAACCGTTACTGGAGGAACTCCAGGATATTCCTACGTTTGGACAAACGGTCAAACTACGCAAGATTTAACTGGTCTGACTTCGGGAACCTATTCGGGAACCATTTCAGATGCCAATGGATGTACACAAAGTTATGTTGGTCAAATAACCGAGCCGGGATCATCATTAACCATTGCCCTCACGAGCACCTCATCGTTATGCTACGGCGGCACAAGTGGCGGGGTTAATTTGAGTGTTTCAGGTGGAGTACCTGGTTACACCTATAGTTGGAGTAATGGCTCTACGACAGAAGATTTGGTGAATGTCGGAGCAGGAACTTATACGGTTACAGTACAGGATCAGAATGGCTGTTTAATGAGTGGATCAATCGCCGTAGGCCAGCCACAGAGTGCGATGACATTGAGTCAAACAACGACGCATGTGAGTTGTTATGGCGGAAGTAATGGTTACATTAATTTAAGCGCCGTAGGTGGTACACCGGGATATAATTATGCATGGAACAATGGATCAACAACGGAGGATTTAAGTGCAATATCATCCGGATCTTACAGTGTCGTGGTAACGGATGCCAATGGCTGTAGCTCGACCTTAAGCGTATTGGTGAACCAACCAAGTTCATTGGTGAGCGTAAGTGGGACAGTCAATAATGTCTTGTGTTATGGCGGTACGACAGGCAGTATAACTAGCAACGGACAAGGTGGAACGAGTCCGTATAGTTATGCATGGAGCAACGGTGAGACGACGAGCCAAATCAGCGGATTAAGTGCAGGAGTTTACACGGTGACGGTGAGTGATGCCAATGGCTGTAACACCACACAAAGTTGGAGTGTTACCCAACCAAGCGCACTGAGCTTACAAAGTACCAATACGAACATTCTCTGCTACGGACAATCCTCAGGAAGTATCACAAGTCAAGCAAGTGGAGGTGTAACTCCTTATAGCTACACATGGACGAACGGAATGACCGGTTCCAGTATATTGAACATCCCGGCAGGGCCATATTTTGTGACTGTGTTAGATGGGAATGGCTGTAGCGCAACGTTCTCCGATACCGTTTACCAACCAAGTACAGCTTTGACACTGAGCACCAACATCGTGAACAACAACTGTTTTGGAGCAGCGACCGGATCAATAGACAATACAGTGAGCGGTGGAACAAGTCCATACCAATATCAATGGAATACCTCCGCAACAACTCAGGATTTAAGTAACCTATTGGCAGGGACGTATGTTATTACCATCATGGATGCCAATGGCTGTTTACTCAACAATAGCTTACAAGTAACCCAACCACCGATTAGTATCGTAGCCAGCACAAGTCATGTGAATGTGAGTTGCTTAGGCGGAGGCAATGGCTCGATTAACCTAACAGCGACAGGTACAGGCGCACCATTTAGTTATTCATGGAACAACGGCTCCACGACAGAAGATATCAGTGGCTTAGTACCTGGCGTATATACCGTGACCATCACCGACAATAGTGGTTGTACGACGAATTTATCTACCAACATTACCCAGCCATCGACCAGTTTAAGTGTCCAATCCTTGGTAAGCAATGTATTGTGTACAGGGAACAACACCGGCTCTATCGATTTAACAGTGAATGGTGGCACGACACCATATTTCTATAATTGGAGCAATGGTATTGGCACACAAGACTTGAGCAATGTTCTTGCTGGAACCTATTCTGTGATTGTTACGGATGCACGAGGGTGTACAGCCACTTTAACGGCACAAATTACTCAGCCTTCGAATTCATTGTCATTAGTGCTAAATCCAACCCAAATTGCCTGTCATTCTCAATCAACTGGTTCTATTGATTTGATTGTAAGTGGAGGTACGGTTAACTATTTTTACAATTGGTCGAATAATGCAACGGTTCAAGATATTACAGGTGTACCAGCTGGATTCTATGCAGTAACTGTTACGGATGCGAATGGTTGTGCAGCTACTGCATCAACAATTTTAACGCAACCAGCTCAAACCATGGTGGTCAGTGGACTTGTATCAAATGTAAATTGCTTTGGTAATCCAACTGGAGCAATTGATGTTTCTACAACGGGAGGAACAAGCCCATATAATTATATATGGAGTAACGGTTCTTTTGATCAAGATATTGACACCTTGTTAGCCGGCACGTATGTTTTACAGGTATACGATGATAACGGCTGTTTCAGTCAAACCAGTTATCAAGTACAGCAATCTAGTCAACCACTTTCCTTAAGTAGTGTAATGACCCCAGAGGGATGTTATGGCGGCAGTAATGGTGGATTAAATCTCAGTGTAGTTGGAGGTACAGGACCATTCACCTATGCATGGACAGGTCCATCTGGATACACGGCAACAACTGAGGATATTCAGAATGTGATAGCCGGTATTTATACCGTTACCGTTACGGATAACAATGGCTGTAGTGGACAATTAAGTGATACGGTTAGTGAACCGTCGTCGTATAGTTTAAGCCATGTATTGACGAACGTGGATTGTTTTGGCAATAGTACAGGAGCGGTGAATATTACGGTCATAGGCGGAACACCGGGGTATTTATACAATTGGAGTAATGGATCAACAACAGAGGATTTAGGCG
>JBJTMU010000015.1:0-8934 GCA_046070685.1 Flavobacteriales bacterium
GTTGCAGGTAAATTGGCTGACAAATTCGCCATTAAACCCGTAGAAGTACCCGCACAAATTGGAGAACCTGTATTCCATGCAAAAGATGTTACACCGTAAAGTGGCTCATCCGCATAAGATCCAGTTAAATTCGTTACAATACCATTTGATCCAGTAGCTGTAATGGCCCAGAAAACGTTTGCATTTACAGGAGTGGATGCTGGTAAAACACCTGACCATGTATTTCCTGTTGTATTGGTCATAGCAATTGGTGTTTGTGCTACTCCATTGAATGAGTAACCCAACATTACTGTTGCAACTGTTCCCGTACTGATTGTTACATTACATGTAATCGTTCTTGGAGCAGTTGTACATAATTGAGATAAAGCAGGAGCTGCTGTTAACGCTGTAATTAATGGAGCTGGTGTAATTCCATTGAATTCATCCGCACCAATATCATATGTACCACCTGTTCCTGTGTATCCTGCATTACCTGCACGAATATCACCATCGAAGTCAGTTGTATAGAAAGTTGGCATGTTTTGACCACCACTTTCAATTTGTGTTGGAATCGTCGCATCAATATGCAAGTAGTTTGCTGCAGATGGTGTAGTCGATAAGAATGGAGGTGTTACTGATACAGATGAACCATCTGTTAAGGTAATCGCCGACATGTTTAATACAGTTAATGCTGTATTGGTACCATCATAATAGGTTAAACTTGATGAGCTTGTTGCACCAACATTTAAGTTATTGTTGTTTGAAGTACTCGCATAATTCGTTGTTGCTGTACCTACGTTTTGAACTGCAATACGTAATCCTGAACCAGTCGCCACAGATGTGTTTACTACATTGTTATTTCTGAAATCAACAATACCAGCACCTGTCGCTCCATCATACAATCCTGCTGTACTGAAGTTCGCTCCAGTTGAAGTCGCATTTAAATAGATCGTATTGTTATAAACTTTGTATTCAGAAGTAGATACCAAGTATAGACCCGCAATTGCCGGAGCAGGCATGGTTGTTGTCATGGCACCAGAAGCGGTGAAGTTTCCGAAGTAGTTGTTATAAATTCTGAATTTATAAGCGCCACTAATTCCATAGAAACCATAAATCTTACCAGTAGTAGTTGCAGTTGTCAATCCCGCGATTTTATTGTTGTAGAATTCAACATAAGGTGCTACTGTAGAAGAGTAACCATATACACCGTACATACTTGAAGTTGTACTATTGTTCGTGATGTTCATCACGGTGTTATTGTAAAACTTCGCTGGTTGATTTGGTGATGCTGTTGAACCCAAATACATACAATAGAATGTTTGAGATCCAGTAACATTAGTCACCGCATTGTTATACACTCGTGAACCCTGACTTGTTGTTCCATCTCCCAAATAAGAAACATACAATCCGTAGAATGTTCCCGTTGTGTTGTAGTTGATGTTATTGAAGGTATTGTTGAATACATTTTTTTGCGGGTAAGGTGAAGCAGAACCATCACTATTATACATACAATAGAAAGATCCTGTACCTGCAGTTGCTGCGGTAATGTTCGAGAAGTTATTGTTACTTACTGTATGAATACATGTTCCTAATGAAGAACCTAAGAAATATAACGTGTACATACTTCCTGCCGCACCTAAACGAGTAAACCCAGTTGTAATTCCATTGTTATTGAAATTAAAGATTGTTTGAGTTGCACCCGTAATATAGAAACCATAAATAGTTCCTGTACAGTTCCATGTAATATTATTCCAGTTATTATTATTGGTATTGTTGGTTAAAAAACCACCTGTATTGTAGAACATGTAAGCGGTAGTAGAACTTAAAGTTGTGAAACTAAAGTTAGACCATGTATTATTATTAAAATTCGCATTCGCTGTAATGGTTGCTGCTGTATTTCTGATTCCGTAGAAAGTACCAGTTTGAGCAACCGTCGCGTTAAAGCCATGAGACAAGTTGTTATTCGACATTGACAATGCCGTTGTAACCGCTCCGGTATTGTAAATCAATGAAACAGTTCCTGACGTATGTTTTGTTGTATTCGACGAGAAGGTGTTTCCGTTGATATTTAATGTCGCTGGAGCACCCGTATTGTAAATACCATACCATAACGATGTTGTTGCTAAATCATTCGTACAACCAGTGATGGTGTTGTTGTTAATGTTAATCGTGTTTCCTGTACCAGATGAACCTGCTGAACATTCAATTGCTGAAACTTGAGAAGTTGTCACACCTGACTTGATCGTAATTGTATTGTTGTTAATGTTCATGGAAGCACCATTAGAACTAACATTCGCAAAAATACCTCTTAACGTTGTTGTATGATTTACACCTGTACCATTGTTATTATTAATGGTATTGTAAGACGCATTGAAATTGTATTGGTTATTAATTACAATCGCCGCAGCAGGGTTGGTTGCTGCACCACCACCAAAATTCAAGATGCTATTTCCAGTTGAAGCTGAAAGACCACCCACGTCATTTCCAACATCAGAAAGTGCGTATGGTGCTAAATCTGTATAACTAACAAATGCAAAACCAGTATTACAGTTTTGAATCGTGTTTGAATAAAATTTATTATTTGAGTTTGTCCCAGAAGCTGCAGTTGGTGTTACTGCACCTGTTGCAGAATGCAAACTGTTAACAGCAGTGATCCCTGTTGAACCATATGTACCTGGAGCTGTCCAAGTTGTATTTTGAATACGGTTCAAGGTAATCACACAGTTTTTGATGGTATTATTTTGAGCACCATCCGAAGCTGAAGCCAAGAATAATCCATAACCAAACTCCATCACTGTTGCAGTGGTTGTATTGGCTGCGCTTTCTTGAAGGTCAATACCATCAATGGTCACATAATCACTTCCCGCTAAAACGAAGAAACCGTCTGCAATCACCGAGGGAGTTGCAACTGTTCCCACATAGGAAGTTAATTTTGGATTCGCACCAGCACCACTTTTTTGGATGATGATTGGATTCGCTGCCGTACCTGTAGCGGTCATTGTGATTTTGCCCGTTAAGGTTTCAGTATAACCAGCAGGGACATTTAATGTCACACCACCAGCGCCTACACCTTGTGCATTCACATCCGTTACAAAAGCTGCAATACTCGCATAGTTTGTTGGAATCGTTTTAATCCCTGACAACTGAGCGAAAAGCCCGTTGAAAAAGAAAACCATCGCCACTAATGCTAGATTTCTTAAACGTAATAGATTTGTAGAGTTACCCATAATAATAATTTTAGATTCGCAAATATATCATTAAAACTTTAAAAAACAAAGTCAAACTAAGGCATATGTTTTTTCACAAAGAAATGTGAATGAAACAAACCGTATCTTTGTCACGAATTAAAAGACATATTTATGAGCCATTTAAATCGCACCGCACTCGTTTGTGGCAGCACCCAAGGAATCGGATTTGCAGTAGCTAGTCAATTAGCCAAAAACGGATTTAATTTAGTTTTGATGGCGAGAAATGAGGAGAAATTAAAAACTGCTTTAACGCATCTGGATTCATCAAATGGTCAACAACATCAATACTTAGTTGCCGATTTTTCCAATCCAAGTGAATTAAAATCGGTCATTCATTCGTTTATCGAAAGTGGCAAGCACATTCATGTGTTGGTCAATAATACGGGTGGACCCAAAGGAGGACTTATTAAAGATGCAGATCCGGAGGAATTCATCAACACGTTCAACCAACATTTGATTTGTAACCATATTTTAATGCAAGCTGTAAATCCAGGAATGATTGAAGATGGCTACGGAAGAATTATCAATATTATTTCCACTTCCGTGAAACAACCTTTACCTAACCTTGGTGTATCCAACACGATCCGTGGCGCTGTTGCCAATTGGAGTAAAACGCTTGCTGGAGAATTAGGTCAATACGGAATCACCGTGAATAATGTCCTTCCAGGCGCGACAAACACTTCTCGACTAGCAGAGATTGCCGGAGCAAAATCGGCCAAAACGGGTCAAACCGTTTCAGATATCTTCGAAGAAATGGGTGGCGAAACCCCAATGAATCGCATTGCTGAACCACAAGAAGTAGCGGCTGCAGTGTGTTTTTTAGCGTCTCCTGAAGCTTCTTATATCAATGGAATAAACCTTCCAGTTGATGGTGGCCGAACAAAGTGCTTGTAATTTATACATCAATAAGAAATTTACTTGCTATATATTAAAGGTATAAAAAATTAGATTCCTCGTTTGGCAAGATACGAACGATAAGCCATCAATGAGGGAAAGCCCAGCAATAAACAAGCCGCTAAAAAGTAGCCTTTAGAAATCAAGTGGAATCCTTGGATGTCTTTTAAATCTGATGGATTAATCCCAATGCCGATGAAATAAGATAAACTTAATTTAATGGGTAAGGAAATTTCCTTGACACCTTGTTTCAGGACAATTTCTCCATCAAATATGGTGATATTGAAAAAAAATAAGGGGATCGCTATGATCAAAAAGGTGATCAAAAAAACAAGTGCGGGAGTTGTTAAAATCGATTTTATCATCTGACAAAATTAAGGGATTTATCTATATTCGCCCCCGAAAACACATGTTGACTAAAAAATTCCATCTTTCCTATTTATGTACTTCTCTTGGATGGGGTGGATTGGAAATGAATCACCTTCGAAACGCCATTTGGATGCAAGAACGAGGTCATCACGTTACACTTATTTGCACCGAGGGATCTCCCCTACACCAATCCGCATTAAAAACAACTCTTTCTGTTATTTCCATTCAAAAACCGGCCAAGCACTATGCTTTTCTGAGTGCTTTTCGATTATACCAACAATTGAAACACATTCAAACAGAACATGTGTTGATTCGTAGCACCTTTGATCTCAGCCTCGCTGCATCTATCTCCGTTTTTTCTAACAGAAAAATAAAGACTCATTTTTTCATGGAAATGATGTTTCAAGGGAAAAAAAATCAATTTTTTAGAACCATACGCTATCGAAAGTTGAGTTCATGGGTTTGTTCTTTAGAATATATGAAAAACGCCGTGTGTTCCTCCACTCGAATGGACCCACAAAAGATTCATGTGATTTCATCCGCTTTGGATTTTAGTCAACTATGTACAAACAGCCGGGAAGAAGCACGTCGTCAACTCAATTTACCCCAAAATGTGCGCATTTATGGAATGGTCGGACGCATAGATCGTAAAAAACGACTTGATTTAGCGATTTTTGCCTTCGCAAAATTGACAGACACCAAAAGTCAGTTGATTTTTATCGGAGAAGAAACGCCCGATAACAAGGATCATATCACACAAGAATTAAAAGTACTCATTCACGCAAATCAGCTTCAAGATCGTGTACATTTCTTAGGATTTAATGAAAATCCCTACCTTCATTATTGTGCGATGGATGCTTTGATCATGGCTTCGGATTTTGAAACTTTTGGGATGAGTACCATCGAAGCAATGGCGCATCAAACACCTGTCATTGCTAGTAATTCTGCCGGATCCAAGGAACTATTGGAGAAATTTCCTTTTGGAAAATTATTTCAACCGGGGGACGCTAAAAGTCTTACTCATGCAATGGCCTCCTTGGATGAAATACAGGAAATGACATTGGATAAAGTCGCATTTCGAAACACTTTTGATCACCAACAATTCTGTCAAATCATCGAATCGCATATACTAAGTTTAGAATCGGCACGTTAGAAAAGCAAAAAACTCCTTACTTTCGTCTCACATGGACTTATATTCTTCCAAACAACGCTGGAAAGTCATCTTGATTTTCGTTTCAATTCTCATTATTGGGGCTTCCTTGTTCGTATCCAATCAAATGATTCAAAAAATTTCGGAAAGAGATCGTTCAAAAGCAAAAGAATGGGCCAGTGCCTTAAAAAAGAAAGTAGAATTGGTAGAATTGAATGCGCGAATTTTCAAATCCTTAAGGGAAAAAGAACGTCAAAAAATTCAATTAGTAGTGGAAGCACAACGCACCCTGCTCAATCCTTCAGACTTATCATTGAATCAAGATTTGGCTTTCACCTTAAATATCATCGAATCCAATAAAGATATTCCAGTGATTTTACTCAACGATGATGGAACCGTTGCGCAATCTAGAAATGTAGATCCCTTTTTATCAGACCAGAAAAATCCGGATGAGATCAAATTACTGGCCAATGCTTGGGAAAAAGAAGGTCACGTATTTAAAATAAATGTCTTTGGCGACATGGAAATGTCCTTTGTTTACGGCGAATCTCCTGAATATTTGCGCTTACAAAAACAAAGTGATTCCTTGATCTCTTCCTTTAATCAGGACTTGGGAAATCAATCTCATTTAATTCCAGTATTGCTTTATGATGTTGAAAAGCAAAAGGTGATCTCTAGTAATTTATCCCAGAAAGAGCTTGACTCCAAACACCTTGCAAATACAATTGCGAATCTAAGCGCCCAAAACAAAGCCATTCGTATCAACTTTGGTGAAGGTGAAAAAGTACTCTATTTCAGTGATAGTCCAGAAGTGAAACAATTGATTTGGCTTCCATACATCGAATTTGGGGTCATCGCATTGATTGTGATCATCGGTTATTTGCTGTTCTCAACTTATCGCAAAGCCGAGCAAAATCAAGTTTGGGCGGGACTTGCAAAGGAGACAGCACATCAATTAGGGACTCCCCTATCTTCATTGATGGCTTGGGTTAGTCACTTAGAAAATGAAGACGTTGATCCCATGGTTCCACGAGAAATGCAGAAGGATTTACAACGTTTGGAAAAAATTACCGATCGCTTTTCAAAAATTGGATCCGGCGCTAAATTGGTAGAAGAGGATTTTGTGTTCACCATTGAAAATAATTTGAATTACTTAAAAGCGCGTCTTTCGGATAAAATTGACATGGAGCTTATCGTGGATGGACAACGTCCGATGACGGTATTACACAATCGCTCATTAATGGAATGGGTGGTCGAAAACATTTGTAAAAATGCCGTTGATGCGATGGAAGGCGTGGGGAAATTAACCGTTCACATTCAAGAAGTTCCTGAATGGGTACACATCGACATCACCGATACGGGTAAGGGCTTGACAAACAAGCAATTTAAATCCATTTTTCAACCGGGTTATTCGACGAAAAAACGGGGTTGGGGACTTGGCTTAACTTTGGTGAAGCGCATCGTTGAAGAATACCACAAAGGACGCGTGTATGTACTTGCATCTGAGCTGGATAAAGGAACAACTTTTAGAATCAGTATTCCACACTAGAAACGGAACGAAATTTTCTCGCTATTTTAGCAACCAAATTCATTTTTATGTATCAATTTATCCTCGCAGAAGTCCAACAGAACATTGGTTATATCACGATTAATCGTCCCAATCAACTCAATGCATTAAACAAAGACACCATTTCCGAATTGCATGACGCGCTTCAAGCATTTGATGTGGATGCTTCCGTTGGAGCCATTATCTTAACCGGTTCTGGTGAAAAGGCTTTTGTTGCTGGTGCTGATATCAAAGAATTTGCGGATTTCACTGTCGCTCAAGGGGGTGAATTAGCCGTGAAGGGTCAAAGCAGTTTATTCGATTTCATCGAAAATTTAGGAACACCCGTTATTGCCGCTGTCAATGGATTTGCACTCGGCGGTGGACTGGAATTAGCCATGTCGGCACATATTCGTGTGGCTTCGAGCAATGCACGTATGGGCTTGCCAGAAGTTTCGTTAGGTGTGATTCCCGGATATGGTGGAACACAACGCCTACCTCAATTAATCGGAAAAGGGAAAGCCAATGAAATCATTTTCACAGCAGGCATGCTAAAAGCAGAAGAAGCTTTACAATGGGGCTTAGTGAACCATGTGGTGGATCAAACAGAATTAATCGCTAAATGTGAAGAAATTGCACAGAAAATACTAGCTAATTCTCCCATGGCCATTGCTGCTGCAATTCGATCTGTCAATGCCGGATTTCAAGACGGTGTTAATGGATACGAAACGGAAATTTCTTCCTTTGCACAGTGTTTTGGCACCAAAGAATTCATCGAAGGAACGAGCGCATTTTTAGAAAAACGCAAAGCCAATTTTAGAGGCTAATATGAGCAATCCGATCCGCAAATTAATTAGTCAAACCGCTGTCTATGGACTTTCCTCCATTGTTGGTCGTTTGATCAATTATTTGTTGGTTCCCCTTTACACCAGTGTATTTACAGATCCTGCACATTACGGGGTTGTATCAGAATTGTACGCGTGGGTGGCTTTTTTAATTGTTATTTTAACATTTGGAATGGAAACAGCGTTTTTTCGTTTCATTCAAACAAGTGAAAACAAACAACAAACTTACCTGAACGCGCTTGCCACCGTCCTGGGCTTGAATGTGTTCTTTTTTGCGGTTTTATTGTTCTTCAATAATGACATTGCCACCTTTATGTTGTACGAGGGACACAATGAATACATTATTTTACTTGGGATTATTGTCTGCATTGATGCAATTACAGCCATTCCTTTGGCAAAGTTACGCGTGGAAGAAAAGTCCCTGCGCTTTGTCAGTATTCAAATTACTTCCATTGTTGTCAATGTTGGATTGAACTTATTTTTGATGCTTTATCTTTTTGATCCTGCGCGACCAGAAGAAGGCGTTCTTTTTATTCTCTTGGCTAATTTGTGTGCATCTCTGGTCAAACCATTGATGTTGTATGATTCCTTCCAATTAAGTGGAATAAAGATCCGATGGAATGAAATCAAACACATGCTCATTTACGCATTTCCATTGGTCATTGGTAGTTTTGCAGGAATTATCAATGAAACACTTGACCGAATTCTCTTAAAACAAATGATTTATAATCCGGCGGATATCAGCACCTTACATACCGCTGAAGCAGAAGTTGGAATATACAGTGCCTGTTATAAATTAGCCATGTTAGTGACTATATTATTGCAAGCCTATCGTTATGCCGCTGAGCCTTTCTTTTTCAAACAGACAGTCGCAACGAAAAGATTCATCACCTTCACATAAAT
>JBJTMU010000016.1:0-49844 GCA_046070685.1 Flavobacteriales bacterium
TCTTCCCAATTCGATTTTCTCGTCAGATTGTGGGTTGTCGTTTGGTGTTGGGACAACAATTCCTGCATTTAAATCAACAACACTTCTGCATTTCAACAGGGAAAATGCCAGTAAGATGAGGATTAAAAAAGGTCCAGAAAAAGGAGTTTTTTTCATTAAAATACAAGAACTTGACGACTTTGTGCTTGCCCACCGGCATCGGTAAATTGCACAAAATACATCCCAGGAAGTAAGCCTGTCCATACGACTTGACCTTGTCCCATCACTAAGGATTGAGTCCGAATAATTTTTCCGGAAGCATCGACCAAATTTAGCTTCAAGTCTTGTTCTAATCCGGTCCATGCACATTGAATGCCACTTGACATCGATGAAAACTGAAGCAATGATGGATTCAAGGACTGAACTCCAGCATTAGCTGCCTGCGCAAAGACGGATTTTGTGATTACGTTTTGCATGATTTGTGCATTGATGCCCGTTTCATCATGAAGTACGCCAACCGTTGACAAGTTAATGCCATTTAACCAGTGGTCCACTTGACAAATAAAATTCAAATCGATTTGAGCAGCATTTGTATTGGTCTGTTGAACAGAAGTAAAACTAAGGGCTTGTTGGTTATGATTCCCGAGATTGTGCAATTCGAAATAAGCATCAGGAATTTGATCATTGTTTCCATCAGCCTTTCCTGCAACGATCATGTGCATGTATCCTGCCGCCCATCCCCAATACATAGAAGGAGATTGAAAACTCAAGGCATTAGAAGGGTCATACGTGGAAATGTCCTGCGCCAATGCTCCCGCTTGTGTATTGAATCGACTAGGAACGCCAATTAAAAAATGAACTTGTTCGATCGTCGTCACATTGTGTGAGCCCAAATACACCGTATGATTCGTATCATCGATTAAGTAAACCGTTTCAGATAAATCCAATACTTGTCCGCCATCATGTGTAATGCTTATATCCGACAAATAGTACTTGAGGTAGTCCAAGGAAACATTTTGTCCATTGTTACTCATATACACCACTTGTGGTATGTAGGCCTGATTATTAAAAACAGGATCAATGTTTAAAAAAATGTTCTTTTGAGCAAACCCAAAAAATGGCAACAAGCTTAAAAAAAGGAATTTTTTCATAACCTAGGCTTTGTGAAAGATATACAATACTTCGTTCTTCATCAAACGGAATCGATCAATTTGATCTGCCGTAAAGTGCTTATTCAAATCAAATTCTGTGAACGTGAATCCTGCTTTTTCTAACCATTTCGGATAGTCTTTTCCGAATAAACGAACATGGTCTTTTTGCCAAAAGTGTTTTTCTCTTTCCGCAGGACTCGTAATGGTTGGATCCTCATACGTAGTTTCTCGCGTAAAATCCTGAGGAACTTGCATGATTGCCCATCCGCCAGATTTCATCACTCGAAAAATTTCACGCATGCATTGAAGAGGATCAGTTACATGTTCCATAACATGATTGCAAAAAACAACATCAAAACGATTGTCTTCTAAAGGGATGTGATGTAAATCAAAATGGATATCCGCCAGTGGTGAAACCAAATCTCCAGTGAGGTAATTTAAATTTTTCTGAGCACGAAAACGATCGATGAAACATTGTTCTGGTGCGACATGTAAAACGGACAAGTTTTCCGCCGTAAAGAAATTACTTTCGCGTTGTAAATACAACCACATCAAACGGTGACGTTCTAAGGTTAAATCATATGGACACAAAACATTCTCGCGATGTGCCACATCTGATCCATAGGATAAAAACTTCGAAAAGGATCGTTCACAAACCGGACATTCCACTTGATTTCCTCGATAAAGCGTTGGGGCAAATACACGAAAAACATAACTCAAGCGAATGAGTAAGGGACGTGGCAAACGATTCAATAATAACTTATACAACTTCTTCACTACTCAAAGGTAAAATATAAAAGGCAGATATTGACTAAATTTGTGCAAACTCATCCAATGAGGGGTCATTTTTTTGTCCCTCAAAAGTATTAACTATGTTACATAGACCTCGCCTTATTGAACCTGTCGCGAAAAAAGTACCACATGTTTTAAGTGAACATGGACATGCGCGTCAGGACCCTTATTTTTGGATGAATCAACGGGATTCTCCCGAAGTACTTTCACATTTAAAGGAAGAAAATTCCTATTGTGAAGCATATTTCGAACCGATAAACGAGTTGGTCAAGCAACTTGTGAATGAATTTGATACACGGATCGACCCGAACGACGTGAGTGCCCCCTTCATTTTGCAAGGACACACTTATCAACGAAGACAGCAAGAAGGCAAAGATTATTCCATTCTAGTTCGTTGGGAGGAAGAAGTTGAACGCATTTATTTAGATGAAAATGAGCGTGCTAAAGGACATTCATTTTACGAATTAGCAGAATGGTGTCCGTCGTTAAACGATGAAACGTTAGCGATTTCAGAAGATTTTTTAGGTAGAAGAAAATACGAAATTCGATTTCGAAAGCAGCAAGATGGTTCCTTTTACGAGGACCTTATTCACGATACCGATGGTAGCCTTGTTTGGGCCAACGACCATCAAACGATTTTTTATATCAAAAAAGATCCAGAAACGCTGCGCGAATTTCAAGTCTTTCGTCATCAATTAGGTACGCACGAATCAGAGGATGTGCTTGTTTTTCAAGAGGATGACGAGCGTTTTTATGTCAGTATCAGCAAAACAATCGATGATGCATTTGTACTGATTTCTTGTCACAGTTCAACAACATCAGAGGTGTCTCTTATTGATGCACATCATCCCCAAGAATTGGCTCAGGTTTTTCTAGAACGCAACGCAGGACACATCTACGAAGTGAGTCACCATGAAAAAGGATTTTACCTTTTAAGCAATCATGATGCCCCAAATAAAAAAATACTATTTACAGCCGACATTCCATTACACGTAGATAATTGCGAAGTAATTGTGCCGCACGATCCAACGAATCTTTTGGAGGACATTTCTGTTTTTCAGGACTTTATTTTAATCGAAGAGCGTCAACAAGGCTTGAGAAAATTAAGAATCAAAAGTGAAACAGCTGAACGATATATTTCCTTCCCCGAAGAAACTTATTTTCTCGGTTTGGGCGTTAATGACAACTACCGAACAGAGGAAATTTTTTACACCTATAATTCAATGACAACACCGGCACGGGTGTACCGTTATCAGGTGTACACGGAAGAACAATCGATTTGGTTCGAGAAAAAACTATTGGATCCTAAATTTGAACCAGGGGACTATCAATCAGAACGCATTTGGGCACTCGCAAACGATGGGACGCGCATTCCTATTTCACTCGTGTATAAGAAAGGAATTGATCTAAAAAACGCTCCTTGTTTACTGTATGGGTATGGGTCCTATGGCTATACACTTCCGGATGTTTTTAGTGCTACACGACTCAGTTTGTTAAATCGTGGATTCATTTACGCAGTTGCGCACATTCGTGGAAGTAAGTACATGGGTGAACAATGGTACGAAGACGGGAAATTCACGAAGAAAATCAACACCTTTACAGATTTCATCAATGCTGCTGAATACATGATTTTCAAAGGTTATGGTCACGCCACAAAATTCTATGCACAAGGAGGTTCTGCCGGCGGATTATTGATGGGAGCCGTTAGTAACATGGCGCCATTTCTGTGGAAAGGGATTGTATCTCAAGTGCCATTTGTGGATGTTGTCACCACGATGTTGGATGTTAGTATTCCACTTACAACAGGTGAATGGGAAGAATGGGGAAATCCACAAGAGTTGGCATTTTATGAATACATGATGAAGTACTCACCATACGACAACATTCGACCCATGGCTTATCCGGCGATGTATATTACAACTGGCTACCATGATTCACAGGTTCAATATTGGGAACCAATGAAATATGTTGCAAAATTAAGAGACCTTCGAACGAATGAAAATCCCTTCGTTTTTGAATGTAATATGGACGCTGGTCACGGGGGTGGATCAGGACGTAGTAGTGAACGATTAGAAATAGCAAAAGTGTATGCATTTATCTTGGATCTCGAGGACATTCATCAGTAGCCTCATCGTTCTTTTTACTTATTCGGTCTCGGCACAATCCAATTCAAATATTTTGGATTTTCATGATGTGAAAATCGTTTCTGCTGAAACTGGTTATACTACTTCACCATTTACAGTGAATTACCCATTCAATAAATCGGTAAGCGAAATCAGCTATAAAAATAATTTGGCGCCTTTTATTCGTCTTGGCTTTTATTACAAATGGTTCGCCCTTCGTTTCAGTATTCCAAACATTGCCAATATTCGCGACAAAAGTAATTACGGTCAAACCAAGCAATACAACCTGGGCGTTGATTTCACGCACAAAAAAGTGTATTACGATTTCGAATTTAAATACATCCATGGCTTTGCACTGAAAGATGCCTATCGATGGGATAGTTCATTTGATGCGGTACATCGAAACGCGATTCAACCAAAAATGCAATCCTTGAATATCTCAGCGAATGCGTGGTACTTTCACCACAAAGATTTCAAAATGGGCGCGTTGTTAGGTAAACGCTCCTACTATACCAAATTGGTTCACACGTGGTATTTGAAAGGAACCATGAACTTTTTTGGGGTGGATACCAAAGAAGGAGGATTGATTCCAACTCAGTTGTACGATTCGCAAAATTCTAAAACCATGAGCAGTACTTTCTCTGCCTTTGATTTCGGTGTCGTACCGGGCTATGCCTATGTGAATCGAATAAAAAATTGGCAAATTGCAGGATGGGCTGGGTTTGGACCAGTTATTCAAGCCAAATATTATCAATTGAATGGGGATTTTCACGGGTATTTAGGCTTGGCTCCTCGCTATGATATTCGCTTGATGGGTGGATACACCACGCCTAAACATTTCTTGTTCTTAGTCACCGATTTCGACAACAAATCCATTCGTTTTAATGAACTTGTTTACCGTCAATATTTCTACACCATCAAAATTGTAGGAGGTTATCGTTTTCCGAAAAAGGAAAAGAGAATTGATCGATGGAAACGACAAATCAAATTGTAAAATTGAAAATGGTTTTATTCGTTCCTGATTCAATTTGAATTTGATAGACACCTTTACGAGGGAAGTTCAAGATATATCCACCATTCATTGGTGTCGGAGAGAAAAAGTTTCTGTACGCATCTTGCACCGTGATTTTCACATCTGCTGGTCGGACACCATTATACAAAATTTGATACGTTCCCTCTTGGTCTTTCGTAGCTTGCATGGGAACCAACGATAAAAAGCCTATTTCTTTCGATGCCCTTTTTTTATCATAAACGAATCGGATCTTTTTCTTGAGTTGAAATTCAGGGGCATCACTTCCTTCATTCCATAACTCCTCCGCATATTTTAAAGGCGTAATGGTTCGTTTTGCACCGAGAAAGGAACTCGTTTTGTATTCATTATCCGAGGTTAATTTCCACACCCGAATGTAGTCAACTTGGTAGTCTGATGGAAACTTAGTTTGGTCGTTTGGACCCGGATTAAAGGCAAATCCATCTCTCGCTACAGCCATATTCGCGATGACATTCATCGGTGTATCGAAATCACCTGCATAATGCGAGACGGGAACACCATTGACGAAATATGTAAGTGATCCTGGAAGCCATACGCCGGAATAAACGACATATTCATCCGTTAAGGATTGATTCATTTTCACCCAACCGCCCCAATTTTTTTGAATGCCAAATGGCTTTGTCGAAACCTTTTCACAAGAGTCTGGACAATGAACATCAATGTGTACCTCGTTTGGGCGTTCACCTTTCATCTCCATAAAATCAATTTCATCTTTTGAATTTTGACCGTAAAGCCAAAATGCAGGCCAAAGTCCTTGTCCGGAAGGTGCCTTCGCGCGAATTTCAAAGTACCCATAACGAAACGATTGTTTGCTCCAAATACAAGAAGTTAAATAATCCAATTTAACTGAATTTCCTTGGATTTCCAATCCGTATTTTTTCGCGTCCGCTTGATTAATCATCCAATCTTCCACTGGATAAAATCCTTGATTGGAATTGACTTTCATGTGCAAAATACCATTTTGTTGACTCAACATTTCCGGGGCTGCATATTGTTTCTGGTCTGCTAAAAGTCCACCCCATGGATAACGCAGATGCCATTTCGACGCATCAACTTGAGCACCTTCAAAATCATCACCAAAATAATAATTCCAAGCAACGATGCCATCGGTTTTAATTTGAAACAAACGCGGTTCCAACTGGGCGTTTAACGATCCCGCAACGAATAAAAAAAAGAGGAGTTTTTTCATGTGTATTTGATAAAGACATTTTTAGCTTCCGTAAAGAACCGAAGTGCTTCCCATCCACCTTCTCGTCCTACTCCAGATGCTTTAACCCCACCGAAAGGTGTTCGTAAATCGCGTACAAGCCACGCATTCACCCAAACGATTCCGGACTGTAACTGATCGGCTACTCGATGTGCTCTGTTCAAGTTGGAAGTCCAAATCGTACCTGCTAATCCATACATGGTTGAATTGGCCATCATCAATGCTTCTTCCTCTGTATCGAATGGAGTGATGGTGACAACAGGTCCAAAAATTTCCTCTTGGTTGGTGCGACAATCATAGGAAAGTCCTTCAATAATGGTCGGTTCAATGTAATAACCTTGATCATGCGGCGCTGCTAAATGAACACGTTTACCTCCTGTCAAAACTGTTCCGCCTTCTTGCTTCGCTAATTCAATGTAAGAAAGGATTTTCTCCATGTGAGATTCCGAAACCACCGCTCCTAATTTGGCTTCAGGGTCACTCGGGAAAGAAACCTTTGATTTGGCTACTTTGGCAACGAATGCTTCTTTGAATTTCTCGTAAATCGGACGTTCAACAAAAATGCGGGAACCACACAAACAAATTTGACCTTGATTGGCAAAAGAGGATCGAATAGTGGTACTCAGCATGTCATCGAAATCGCAATCAGCGAAAATAATATTGGGATTTTTTCCACCTAATTCCAGGGACAATTTCTTAAACATGGGTCCAGCAGTACGCGCAATATACTCGCCCGTTTTTGTTCCGCCTGTGAAGGAAATCGCTTTGATTTTTGGATGTTTCACGATGGCATCTCCTACTTTTGGTCCTGTTCCATGAAGAATATTCAGTACACCTGCAGGCATTCCAGCTTCCTGAGCAATTCTACCTAATAAATAAGCTGTATATGGTGTAATTTCCGACGGTTTGGCAATCACACAATTTCCCGCAGCTAATGCCGGTGCGATTTTCCATGAAAATAAATATAAAGGCAAATTCCAAGGAGAAATACAGCCAACAATTCCAATTGGTTTGCGCGTCGTGAAATTCAGTCCTATTCCTTCCATGTGATGTGACTCCGAAGCAAAATGCGTGATGGCCGTAGCGAAGAAATGAAAATTAGACACTGCACGTGGAATATCAACATGAGCCGCCAAGGAAACGGGTTTACCATTGTCGCGACTTTCCGCCTGAACAAATTCATCCATATTTTTTTCAATTCCTTCCGAAAGTCGAACAAGAATTTTACTGCGTTCCTCGATGGACATTTTAGACCAAATGGGGAAGGCATTTTCCGCCGATTCAACCGCCGCCAATACATCCGCTTCATCTGAATCGGGAATTAGCGAATAAACGCTGCCTGTTGCTGGTTCATAATTGTCGATGTATTGTCCATTTTTAGGTGGAACATACATTCCATTGATAAAATTTTGCAGCTTTTCCATTTCACTTATTTTGTACTACAAAGTTGAAAAAAAGAAACGGAAAAGTATAGGATTATTCCTGTTCGATTCCTTTTGACTAATTTTAGTCCCGATTATGACTATCCAAGAAGCACAAAAAACCATCGACGAGTGGATTAAAACGGTTGGGGTTCGATATTTCGACGAATTAACCAATACGGCCATTCTGATGGAAGAAGTGGGTGAAGTAGCACGCATCATGGCGAGACGCTATGGGGAGCAAAGCGAAAAAGAAAGTGACAAAAACAAAGACTTAGGCGATGAATTAGCGGATGTCTTATTTGTCGTGATGTGTTTAGCAAATCAAACCAATATTGATTTGGAAAGTGCCCTGAAAGAAAATTTAAAAAAGAAAACAAACAGAGATGCCGAAAGACATCGTTCCAATAAAAAAATCAACCCATGAACGCGCTCATTGAACAAGTCAACAAACAATTAAAAGGAAGACCATCGGTCGTTGTTCATGCAGCACCTGATGCGTATCTAGATCATCTTTGGCCTTTGGTTGATGAAATTATTCCTCATCCAGAAGAAGGATCACCACGCGCCATTATTTTGTGTGCAAGTGATGAAGATGCGCGACACATCGAAGCTTATTTTCAAAAAGCAGCGAAAGCAAAAGATTTAACCGTTGATTTAGTCGTTGAAAAAGGCAATAAATTGAAACAACGAAATGATTTATTTGACGGAACAGAAATCATCGTTGGTACAACGAAACGTGTTTGTGAAATGTACTTTCAAAATGGATTCAATATCAAAAAACTAAAGTTATTTGTCGTGTTGCGCATGGACGAACAAATGCGTGCAGGTCAGAAAGGATTTGTGGCGCGTTTAGCAGAAAGTTTACCAAAATGTAAGCATGTACTTTTCGCACAACACAGCGAGGATGAACGTATGATTTCATACATGGATGAATTTGTCGTGAACTATTCGACAGTTGAATTGTCTGAATAATATGAACAGACCGGAAAATGAACTTAAAAACCTGCGTCCTGAGGTTTTCACCGAAACCGAAAAAGCAGGTACACTAGAGGCTTTTCAAAACGATGTTTTGCGTCCAATTTTAAAATTTCAACACGTGCTTTTCATTGCCGAAGCAAAAGCCAATCCATTACTTAAACGTTGCTTTCAAAAAGAAACAATCGAGCAACAGCGTCAAGAATTAAAACAGTTTTTCGGTAAAAATGCAGCCGTAAAATATGCGCTGATTGGGATGGTGACCGGACTCATGACAAGTGAAGAATTTGAAGTCTATTTAACAGATAAATCAGCTTATGACAAGCGTTTAACGAACATGCTCATGGAACGCTTAATCGATGGGATGTCCCATTAAATGAAATCAAAAGCAGTCACGTAAATTGGTTGAGGGACGTCATAATCGCCTCGAACAACCACATCCACAGACGAAACACCAATCATTCGGTGCATGATTCCCCAGTTCATTTGATCCTTTACTTTTACGTATAATGGTTCTCTTTCATCCATCCACCAAAGCATCATGTGACGATTTTCCATCGCTAATACACCAGATAAAAAGGAACTCAGTTGTTGCGGATGCTCCTCTTTCAAACAAATGGCTTCTGGAACAAGAAATTGATGCTGTTTCACATTGACTAATTTGCGCAACATAGGAATGTAAGGTAATACACGTACGAAAACCCCTCCCATTTTTCCGGGTAAACGACTTATTTCCCAAGTGACATCCGAGAATTTTCCAAGTGCTAACAAATCCCCTTTTGGAGATCGCCAACAATGCACAACACCTTCATTCAAATAATACTCGAAATAAGCAGAATGATTCCCATAATTGGCACGAATCCATGATAAATGCTCTTCCTGAATCTTTTCCTTAGAAATCCCTGAAAGTGGCTTTGGGTACACCCGACTAAATGTTTGTGTTACAAGCTTGGCTTTAGTTCGAAATCCAAATTGCTCACTCATCCATTTACTCCGTTCGTTTCGAGAATCAATGTACGCATAGCACATATTTAAGGTGCCGCCGTGTTCTTTTTCAACTCGTTGGAACACCGCTTCGATTTCTTGTTTCAATTTCGATTTTTGCATCGTTTGACGTGCTTTCCCCTTCGACTGAAATCGCTTATCGAAAGCAAAATAACGCAGATACAATCCAAAAGAACGCTTACAAAACGTAATGTTTGCCAATAAATGGTCATTACGTTGCAAAGAAAAACTGAGCGGGGAATCGGTTAAATGAATTCGTTCTTTTACATCCAAATGCCGATACATAGCACCATTTGTTCCAAGCGTTGTTTCCTCCAAAAGTTGGACTAATGACGGGGAAATGGTATCTGAAAATTCAAATTTCATGCGCTTCTGAATTGAACGAACGTAACTCATTTATATAATCATCCAATTCCTCCAACGTTCCCGTTTTTAACGAATGAATAGGCGATATCTGTTGCGAAGATAAATATTTCATTGTAGAAGTTCCCCATGCAATACACTTCGCATTTTCCGGTAGTTGGTTGCATGCTAAAAAGGACTTTGCATTACTTGGACTTGAAAATATATAAAGGTCACAACTTGGAATCGATTTTAAGTCCGAAAGTGTACGATACACCGTTACTTCTTTCTTTTGATGATTGGGAATTCCCTTTGAATAGGAGTTTAAACTTTGTTCACTTTTGGGGAAAAGTACCGTTCTGCTTCCTAACCATTTATGGAATTCCACGGCTTCTTCACTTGGATTTCCCGCATTTGAAGCAATAAAATCAACCGATAATTGATAGGTTTCCTTCAGTTTTCGCGCCGTTTCCTGTCCTGCGCAAGCGATTTTCGGAATAGGTGAAATAAAGGAATGTTGATTTAAAAAATAAGTAGCAGATCGCATACTCGAAAAGAAAATGACATCCGTCTGATCAGGTGAATCGAAAAACACGGATTCAAATTTGACCAATGACTCAGCAATTAATTTCCCACCTTGTGATTCAAATGTGAAAAGTGCTTTTCCAACTTCTGTGATTGGGCGAGAAATAAAGATGCGCGTGATGTCACTTTTTGAGGTCATGAACAATTGCTTGAGCTAAAGTTGCTTCTTGTCCAGATACATACGCGTAAACGCTGTTTTTTGCGGCCATCGTCGCTGATGTTGAAAAGGACACATGCACCTGGTCATCTATACAATAAACACCCAATGGCAACTGACATCCTCCATCCATTTGACGAAGGACAGATCGTTCTAATTCAATGCGCGTTGCCACATCCGAATGATGTAGTTTTTGAAGGATACTTGTTGTCTGCTCATCATCCTTACGCGTTTGTAATCCAAGAACACCTTGTGCAGGAGCTGGAATAAATGAAGTAGGATCAAGTACAATGGTTTCTAAATCCGATAGGTCCAATTCCAAACGCAAGACGCCTGCACGCGCCAATAGAATGGCATCATATTGACCTTGTCGCAATTTGTCAATTCTCGTTGGAACATTTCCGCGCAATTCCTTGATTTCTAAATCTGGACGTTGTGCTAAAATTTGTGCTTTACGTCTGGCAGAAGAAGTACCGATCACCGCATTCGATTTCAATTTCCAATCCTTGCTTTCATCACATGCTTCGCGACGCATCAATAATAATTCAGATGCATCTTCTCGATACGAAACTGCCGCAATGTGCAATCCCTCAGGTTGTGTTGTTTCCAGATCTTTGTGAGAATGGACGGCTAAATCTACTTCACCGTTCAATAATGCTTGTTCAATTTCCTTGGTAAAAAAGCCTTTTCCTTCTAATTTATCGAAACTCAAGTCTTGAATGCGGTCACCTTGCGTAACAATAATTTGAATGCTTACTTCACATCCTATCTCTTCCAATTGACGACGAACGAAATGAGCTTGCCACAAAGCGAGGTCACTCCCACGTGTCCCAATGCGGATTTTTGGATTAGTTTGCATTTTTTAATATGATTTCTTTGGCTAATTTCATCGGGCCGGAAATGTATTTTTTCTCCATATAGCCGATGATTTTATCTAATATTTCTTTGGCATGAGGATCTAGTTGATCCAAGTCTTCACGAAAAACTGTTTCGTAAGCCATGTGTTTAATTTCTTTCACTTGTTGCGGAACATCTTTCATTGCGATTTCCACTTTGCGTTCTCTAAACAGATTCTCAAATGCCTCCATCGATTCTGCGATGATTTGTTCAACATGAAGAATTTCCTTCGAACGTTCCTTTAAATTCTCATTCGAAATCTTCTGTAAATACTCAATGGACAAATAATTGATTGGATGATTTTCTAAAATGGAAGCATCCAAATCTTGAGGAATCGCTAAATCAATAATCACTCGCTCATGCGTTTCGTTTTGCAAGAGAAATTCATATAATTCAGGAGTCAAGACATGGTGTTTTGCCGCTGTACACGTAATAATTACATCAAATCCCTTGTTGAAATGTTGTAATTCCGACAGTGCGTATGCTGATCCCTTGATTTCCTTTGCCAATTTTTCTGCACGTTCTAAGGTGCGATTGAACACATGAAAATTACGAAATCCATGTTTTTTTAAAAAGCGACACATGGTTGTATTCGTTACCCCAGCTCCCACAATTAAAATGCGTGCATCCAACGGAATGTTCATGCGTTTCATGTGGTGGTATGCCAGAGAAACAACGGAAACAGGTTTCGTAGAAATCGAAGTTTCCGTATAGACTTGTTTGGCACACTGAATCACTTGTTTCATTAAAAGTCGAATGAAATCACCCGTTAGACCTAAATCTCTACAATGCTCAAACGCTGTTCGAACTTGGGTAATGATTTCTCGTTCACCGACGATCATCGAATCAATAGAAGAAGCAACAGATAAAGCGTGTTTCACTGCCGTGTTCCCCGAAAACGTTTCTGCTTTATGCACAAATTCCTCTACTTGGATAGGAACTAATTTTGGGTAAATTGCTGATAGGATTTCGTGGACATAATCCGCGTCCATCTTATGTTTCTTTACAAATGTGATTTCGACACGGTTACAAGTGGAAAGAAATTGAAGCTCATCCAACTGTAATGTTTGTTTAACACGATCTAAATGAATCAATTGATCCTCCTTTTCGATGTGCAATAAACCAATTTTATTGACGTCTAAATTACGATGCGTAAATGCGATAATATGTAAGTCCTTCAACACCAACGATAGCTTTGAACAACAAAAGTACAGTCCCCTTATTGGTGTTTTGTCATGGAAATGTCAGATTTGGTTATTTAGAATCCATACAAATAACAAGATTCCGAGTATCTTCGTCACATGAAGGAATATGAATTGATTTTATTTGATTTAGGGGGTGTCTTGATAGACATTGATTATCAAGCAACTGAAAAAGCTTTTGTTCAACTTGGAGTGAAAGATTTTCATGAACAATATACGCAATTTCAACAAAATCAATTATTCGATCAATTCGAAACGGGGCAAATTTCAGCCCAGCATTTTATCAATAAGCTTCTTCCGATCACGAAAAAAGGAACGAGTCCGAACGAAGTAGTACATGCTTGGAACGCCATGATTGGTGGTTTTCAGAAGAAAAAAGTGGCGTTTCTAAAGATGCTATCTGAACAGAATAGAACTGCTTTATTGAGCAACACTAATGAGTTGCATATGGTCGCTGTCTTGAAAGAATGGAAGAAAGTTAGCTCAGAAACATTTGAGTCCCCCTTCGATAAAGTATTCTTGTCACATGAAATTTGTCAGCGTAAACCACATCCAGAAACCTTTCTTTGGGTGTGTCAGGAATTATCGATTTCTCCTGAAAAAGTGTTATTTGTAGATGATAGTCCACAACACATTCAAGGAGCAAAAGAAGCTGGACTACAAACCTTGTTTTACACGGACGAAGAGCTGTTCTACGCGTTTTTTTCTTGACAAATTTCAACCAACAAAGATCCCGTAGATTTTGGATGTAAAAAAGCAATACGTTTGTTGTCTGCACCATCTTTCGCGACTTCGTGAATCAATTGAAATCCTGCTGCTTGAAGCCGACTTATTTCCTGTTCGATATTTTCCACTTCCATGGCTACATGGTGAAATCCAGGTCCATTTTTGCTCAAAAACTTAGCAATTGGAGATGCTTCATTTGTCGCTTCTAATAATTCAATTTTCGATTCTCCAATTTGAAAAAAAGCAGTCATCACCCCTTCAGATGCAACACCTTCGCGTTTATAACAAGGTGTATTCAATAAGGCTTCGTACATAGGAATAGCCTCTTCCAAACTCTTCACAGCAATTCCCAAATGTTCAATGCGTTTCATTATTCAGCGATTTTAATAAATTTTTCTGTTTGATTATCAAAATTAATAAAGTACACGCCACTCACAAGATTTCGGCAATCCACCATACTCGCAAATCCGACCTTCAACAGATTTCCATAGGCATCGTAAACTTCATATTTAGATTTGACTTCATTTCCACCAGCTTTAAAATAAAGGTTGTCCCGAACTTTGGTTGGTGAAATTTTTGGTGAGCTTAAACCTGATTGAAAATAAGTAATCCCTGAACTGCGTTTACTACCAGAATTATCTACCTGAGAAACGCGAACTTGATTCTTTCCTGAATGGGGTGTGATTTGAAATTGATATGAATTTGCCTGTTTGGTTCCCTTTCCCTTCACTTGTCCAACCTCTACCCAACGATTCCAACGAAATTGTTCAACGATAAAATCGAGAGAGCCTGATTCTTCGGTGGTCGTCCAATGAATCAATCCAGATTTATCTGCGGTGATGGCTGTACATTGAAAGGTGCTTTTTGGCAGCAAGACTTCAGGATTTAGAAAACGAGGCTGACAACCAGGAGCATGTTCTAAAACGACAAAAACATGGTCTGCTTTTTTTAATTGAAATAAATTAAAATTGATTTCAAAATGAGCAGATTGAATCGCAGCAGGTAATATTTCTCCGTTGACTAAAACTTTCGTGACACAAAACCCAAATCCATCTGCTTGCGGCGGATTATAGACCACTAAGTTTTTTTCCTGATAGGCGCCCTCCAAAGACAATAATTTATCTTGAGCCTTCAAGTGTAATAGGTTCAGACAAATTACGATAAGAAAAGTTAGCCGTTTCATTTGGTCGCTTACATTTTTTAAGATTAATTCCTTCGAAAATACAAATATAGCTTGAATCCAAGTGATTCGATTAAATTTGTAGTCATGTTATACGTCAAAGCACTTCACATCATTTTCATGGTCAGCTGGTTCGCCGGGTTGTTTTACATGGTACGATTGTTCATCTATTTTGTGGAAGCAAACGGTCAAGAAGAACCCAAAAAGAGCATTCTCCAAGAACAATTGGAAATAATGCAACGCAGGTTGTGGTGGATTATCACGACGCCAGCCATGATTTTGACCATTATTTTTGGAACGTGGATGATTTTAGATCAGCCGGGATATTATTTATCCCAAGGATGGATGCAGATAAAACTTGGATTCGTCGCGGTTTTAATTGCTTATCATTTTTACAGTCAACGAATGATGAAACAATGCCAACAACGAAGCATTTCATGGTCCTCAGGAAAATTGCGTTTGTGGAATGAAGGAGCAACCCTATTATTGGTCGCTATTGTATTTCTTGTCATGCTGAAAAACAGCATGAATTGGCTGTATGGAACTTTTGGATTCTTTGGTGTGGCAATCTTGCTGATGATTGGAATTCAGTTTTATAAAAAAATGAGGAAAACTCATCGCTGATTTGTTCAAAAATTAAATTGTTTCTTGAGAAAGTTTGCCTAACTTTGCAAAAAATTTTAAAACTCGCTTAAAGAATCGCTAATGCAACAATTCAGCAAACTTTCATTTTTGATGCGAAAAGTCGCTATTTTACTTGCTTTTGTAGGAATTTCAGGTTTCTCTTTTGCAAATGAAGAAAAGGAATTCAATGTAAGTGAGATGATCATGCATCACATTAAAGATGCACATGAATGGCATCTTTTTGGCCCAGAGCATGGTGGAACAAGCATTTATTTACCGATCATTTTGTTGGATAATGGCGTAAAGACTTTTAGTTCAAGTCACTTTTACCATGGACAAGCCGTTGAAGTAGAAAACAAAGAACAAGGAATTTCCCTTCATTATGTAAAAGGTGTTGGTCCAGCTGCTGGATACGCCATGTTCCATGAAGAAATCTACAAACTAAACGCTGCTGGAGAATTAGCATTTAATGGTGAACATCCACACAATGCGCAACCACTTGATTTTTCCATTACCAAAAATGTCATGTCTCTTTTAATGGGTGCATTTTTGATTTTGGTATTAATGTTCACTACTGCTAAATTCTACCGCAAAAATGGAGCAGTGGCACCAAAAGGACTTGCAAAATTCTTAGAGCCTATAATTGTTATGGTGCGCGACGACATTGCGAAAGCAAACATCGACAAACACAAGTACCACAAATACGTTCCGTACTTGTTAACGATTTTCTTCTTTATTTGGATCAATAACATGTTGGGCTTGATTCCATTTTTACCAGGAGGAGCGAACTTAACAGGAAACATCACTGTGACATTGTTCCTTGCCGTTTGTACTTTATTGGTGACATTATTTTCTGGAAATAAAAATTATTGGGGTCACATTTTCTGGATGCCAGGAGTACCTGTTCCCATGAAATTTTTCATGATGCCGATTGAAATCATCGGGATCTTTACCAAGCCATTTGCCTTGATGATTCGTTTGTTCGCGAACATCACTGCAGGACACATTATTGTTTTAGCATTGATTTCCATCATTTTCGTAAATAAAAACATCGGCTGGGCAGGATTGTCTGTGCCAATGGCTTTGTTTATTTCTATTTTGGAAGTTTTAGTTGCCTTCTTACAAGGATTCCTTTTCGCGATGCTTTCCGCATTGTTCATTGGAGCCGCAGTGGAAGAAGCGCACCATTAATTAGTAACCTTTTAATTCAAATATAATGACAGGAATGTTCGGTAGTATTGCAGCAATCGGTGCTGGTTTAGCAGTTTTAGGCGCAGGTCTAGGGATTGGTAGAATCGGTGGTTCTGCAGTAGAAGGTATCGCTCGTAACCCAGAAGCATCTGGAAAAATTCAAACAGCGATGATTATTGCAGCAGCACTTATTGAAGGTGTTGCGTTATTCGGTGTAGTAGTTGGTCTACTAGGCGCGAAAGCATAATTCTTTAAAAGTAGTTGATACGGTTGGTGTCAACTACTTTTATATTAACACTTAATTAAAAGAAAAAATGGATTTAATATTACCTGACTTAGGTTTATTGTTCTGGACAGGAATCGTATTTTGCTGTCTTTTGTTCTTACTTGCAAAATTTGCTTGGAAGCCAATTTTAAATGCCGTTAATGCCCGTGAGCAAAAAATCTCGGAAGCTTTGGATTTGGCCGCTAAAACGCAAACTGAAATGAAGGCGTTAAAAGCAGAGAACGATCAAATATTGAAAGAAGCACGTGCAGAACGTGATGCGATTTTAAAAGAAGCAAAAGAAGCCGCTAACCATATGATTGAAGATGCAAAATCTAAATCGAAAGTGGAAGCGCAAAAAATTGTTGATGCAGCTCGCATGAACATTAACAGTGAGAAAGCTGCTGCGATTGCAGAAATCAAAACACACGTGGCGACATTAGCGGTAGAAATTGCTGAGAAAGTTGTTCGTGGTGAATTAGCTTCTGATGAAAAACAAAAAGCATTGGCAGAAAAACTTGCTGGTGACATTCAAATGAATTAATCAAATGAAAGCTACGAAATCAGCAGGACGTTACGCGAAAGCATTGTTGGAATTAGCCCTTGATCAAAATAAGATTGAGGTCATTGAATCCAACATGCAACAAGTGTTGACCGTTGCCCATGAAGCGCATGATTTTCAAGTGTTTTTAAATTCTCCTTTGATTAAAGTAGATAAGAAAATCGAAGTGATTAAATCACTTTTTTCCAGCTTCGACGCACTTTCTATTTCTTTCATGGAGTTGGTGGCAAATAATGGACGTGAAGCATTGATCACTGAAATTGCTCAAGCCTTTTTAAATCAATTGAAAGAACACAGAGGAATCGTTCCTGTAACGATCATCAGTGCTCAAAAATTAGATGCGGCGACAAAAGAGCAAATCACTTCTAAAATTAGCGCAGCGATCAAAGGAACCTTGGAAATTACTGAAGATGTGGACCCATCACTTATTGGTGGATTCATCGTACGTATGGGAGATCATCAAATTGATGCATCCGTTTCCAACCAATTAAATCGATTAAAACAAGAATTAGTAAAATAGTCAACAGACACATTAAATAAAGTAAAAATGGCAGATATCAAACCAGCAGAAGTTTCCGCAATTTTAAGAGAGCAACTTTCTGGATTTCGCTCTGAAGCAGAATTACAAGAAGTAGGTACCGTTCTACAAGTAGGAGATGGTATTGCTCGTATCTACGGTATGAATGGTGTTCAATATGGTGAATTAATTGAATTCGCAGGTGGAATGCAAGGAATTGCATTGAACTTGGAAGAAGACAACGTAGGAGCTGTATTACTAGGTAGATCATCAAGTGTAAAAGAAGGTGACACAGTTCGTCGTCTTGGAAAAATCGCTTCTGTAAAAGTAGGAGATGGAATGGTAGGACGTGTAATCGACACATTAGGTCAACCAATTGATGGTAAAGGACCAATTGCTGGAGAATTATACGACATGCCAATTGAACGTAAAGCACCAGGAGTTATCTTCCGTCAACCGGTAACTGAACCTCTTCAAACAGGTATCAAAGCGGTAGATGCGATGATTCCAATCGGACGTGGACAACGTGAGTTAATTATTGGTGACCGTCAAACTGGTAAAACAACAGTAGCGATTGATACGATTATCAACCAACGTGAATTTTACGATCGTGGCGAGCCTGTTTACTGTATTTATGTAGCTATTGGACAAAAAGGTTCAACAGTTGCTGGTATTGTTAAAAAATTAGAAGATGCTGGGGCGATGGCTTATACAACCGTTGTTGCTGCAAATGCATCAGATCCAGCTCCAATGCAATTCTACGCACCAATGACAGGAGCGGCAGTTGGAGAATATTTTAGAGATTTAGGTAAGCCAGCATTAATTGTTTATGATGATTTATCTAAACAAGCGGTTGCTTACCGTGAGGTATCCTTATTACTTCGTCGTCCTCCAGGTCGCGAGGCATATCCTGGGGATGTATTCTACCTTCACTCCCGTTTATTGGAACGTGCAGCGAAAGTTATTTCCGATGACGAAATCGCGAAACAAATGAACGACCTTCCTGCTTCATTGAAAGATAAAGTAAAAGGTGGTGGTTCATTAACTGCTCTTCCAATTATTGAGACACAAGCTGGTGACGTTTCTGCCTACATTCCAACAAACGTAATTTCCATTACAGATGGACAGATTTTCTTGGAAGGTGACCTTTTCAACTCTGGTATTCGTCCAGCGATCAACGTTGGTATCTCCGTATCACGCGTTGGAGGATCTGCACAAATTAAATCCATGAAAAAAGTAGCGGGTACATTAAAATTAGACCAAGCGCAATACCGCGAATTAGAAGCGTTTGCGAAATTTGGTTCTGATTTAGATACAGCAACGAAAAACGTATTGGATAAAGGTGCTCGTAACGTGGAAATCCTTAAACAAAAAGAAGGTGATCCATATCCAGTTGAAAAACAAATTGCGATCATTTATGTAGGAACAAAAGGATTAATCCAAAATGTTCCAATCAACCAAGTTAAAAACTTCGAAAAAGATTATTTAACCGTATTAGAAGCGAAACACGCAGACACATTAGTGGCGTTAAAAGCAGGAAAATACACAGATGAAATCGAAGCTGTTTTAACGAAAGTTGCGAAAGAAGTCGCTGAGAAATTCTAATTGTTCACCATCATTTGATTGAAGATAAACATCAAGAATGGCTAATTTAAAAGAAATACGTAACCGAATCACCTCTGTAGGTTCAACGATGCAGATCACTTCAGCAATGAAGATGGTTTCCGCAGCAAAGTTGAAACGTGCACAAGATGCCGTTACACAAATGCGTCCGTACGCCGGAAAATTGAAAGAAATTTTAGAAAATTTAAGTGCTACACTTGATCTTTCAGAAAATGCATTTTCAGAGCAACGTGAAGTAAAAAATGTTTTGCTTGTCGGAATTACTTCCAATCGCGGATTGTGTGGTGGATTCAACAACAACATCATTAAACGAGTAGGTGTTCTCATCAACGAAGACTACAAAGATGCAAACGTTCACGTTTTAAGCATTGGAAAGAAAATCCGCGATGTTTACAAAAGAACGGAATACAACTATGCCAATGAAAAAATCGAACAAATGGAAGATGTTTACACAGATCTTCGATTTGAAGTGGTTTCCGCATTAGCAGAAGAGATTATTCAACAGTTCCAAAATAAATCATTTGACAAAATCGTATTGGTGTACAATCGATTTATCAATGCTGCTTCTCAATCGATTGAATCAGAACAATTTTTACCAATTGTTCCGACATCCAACGAAGGAGAAAACACAGGAGATTATTTGTTCGAACCATCGAAAATGGAAATCGTAGAAGATTTGATTCCGAAATCATTAAAACTACAATTGTTCAAAGCGATTCGCGATTCATTTGCAGCAGAACATGGTGCTCGTATGACAGCCATGCACAAAGCAACAGATAACGCAAATGAACTTCAGAAAAGTCTTAAGTTAAGTTACAATAAAGCACGTCAAGCGGCCATTACAAACGAGATCTTAGAGATTGTTGGTGGTGCAGAAGCATTGAACGGCTAAAATACTTTCAGCTATTAAAAAAGCCTCGATAAAAATTTATCGAGGCTTTTTTCGTTTATAGTGTCTAGGAATTTTAAAGCGTCAACTCCCAATTGAACCGTCGATTAATTACTTCGAATATTTTCTCTTTGACAGCTGGATTTTTTACTTTATCCAAAACGTCTGACATAAAAGCAGTTAACAACAACTGTGTCGCGCCTTTTTCGGATATTCCTCTCGCACGCAAATAAAACAATGCTTCGTCGTCGAGTTGTCCGGTTGTTGAGCCATGTGAACATTTCACATCATCTGCATAGATTTCCAATTCTGGCTTGGAATTTACACTTGCATTATCACTAATCAACACATTGCCATTGGACTGAAAAGCATTCGTTTTTTGGGCATCTTGACGCACAAATACTTTTCCATTAAAAACAGCTACTGATTGATCATCCATGATTCCTTTGTACAATTCATTGCTTTCACAATTTGCCACTTGATGGTCAACCGTGGTGTAGTTCGCCACATGTTGTTGCTCTTTCAGTAGATACATTCCATTTAAATGGGTTTCTGCATGTTCACCCTGAACTTGAATGTGTAAATCATTTCGTACAAATTGTCCATCAAGTGTACATGAATTAATTTGAAAGTTTGAATTCGCATCTTGCCACACTTCTTCATCTGCAAAGGAATACATTTGACCTGACTCCATCTGAATTTTGTCCAAATGAACAAGTGCTCTTTTTCCCACTTTTACCGAGGTGTGCACATGAGAAAAACCAACGTTCGTGTCCTCTGAAACATAGGTCATGATTATATTTACTTGGGCATTTTCAGCTACCAAAATGTGATTTCTTGAAAAGCCGGCATAATCATTCGTACACATGTTTACGATTTCAATAGTCGGTTCAATTACTTGATTTTTTGCCACATGAATAGAAACGCCAGATCTTGCATATTTGACATTCATCGCCGCAAATACATCTTTTATTGTTGACGTCGGTAAAACGCTTTCTGCGCCAATTTCTTGAATGCTCAAACCTGAAGGCAAAGGTTGTTCAGGAAGTATCACATTCCCGTTAACAATGAAGATACCAATCGCATCTGAACAAATTTGATGTCTCTTAATATCCGTTAAATGCACCGCTTGATTCGCGCCGAATTCGATATTGGCTAACTTCGTTAATCGTGTGTATTTGAAGCGTTCAACTCGCGTCGTAGGAAAATCATTTTCCGTTAAAAAGGTATTCGCCGCCGCTGACATAGGCAACAACGCCGAAATTTCCGTAGCTGAGAATCGACTAGCAAATTGCTGTAATTTATTGCTGTTTTCCATTGTCTTCACTTACGCTTCTATTGAATCTTTGATCCAATCATATCCCTTTTCTTCCAACTCGAGCGCCAATTCTTTCGTGCCTGTCATCACAATACGGCCGTTGTATAAGACATGTACAAAATCAGGGACGATGTAATCCAATAAGCGTTGGTAATGTGTAATGACGATGGTCGCGTTTTTATCCGTTTTCAAGGTATTTACCCCATTTGCTACGATGCGCAAAGCATCGATGTCTAAACCGGAGTCCGTTTCATCTAAAACCGCCAATTTCGGTTCTAACATCGCCATTTGAAAAATCTCGTTACGCTTTTTCTCCCCCCCTGAAAATCCTTCATTTACAGAGCGTGAAGCCAATTTACTATCCAATTCAACAATGGCAGATTTTTCACGAACCATGGTCAGGAAATCCTTGGCAGAAATTTGAGCTTCCCCTTTATATTCTCGGATTTCATTTAGGGCTGTTCGAAGAAAGTTTACATTGGAAACTCCAGGGATTTCAACTGGATATTGGAACGCTAAAAATAATCCTTCTCGCGCACGGTCCTCCGTTGATAATTCTAATAAATCTGTTCCATCAAAATCGACTGTTCCATCAGTGATTTCGTAGTCCTCACGTCCGGCGAGTACACTTGCAAGCGTACTTTTTCCAGCACCATTTGGTCCCATAATGGCATGAACTTCTCCTGCCTTTACTTCCAGGTTTAATCCCTTAAGGATTTCTTTCCCATTGATGCTTGCGTGTAAATTTTCTATTTTAATCATCGTTTTTTATTTCTTTGTGAGCAACAGCTCTCCTTATTTTCTATTAACCAACACTACCTTCTAGACTAATTGCAAGGAGCTTTTGAGCTTCCACCGCAAATTCCATTGGTAATTGGTTTAAAACTTCTTTACAATACCCATTGACAATCAAGCTAATGGCCTTTTCCTCACTGATTCCACGTTGCATACAATAAAATAATTGGTCCTCCCCAATTTTTGAAGTCGTAGCTTCATGTTCAATTTTCGCACTTGGATTCTTACATTCGATGTAAGGGAAGGTATGCGCACCACATTCATCTGTCATCAACAAGGAATCGCATTGCGAGAAATTTCGGGCATGTTGAGCTCCTTTATTGATTTGAACGAGTCCGCGGTATGAATTTTGAGATTTTCCAGCGGAAATTCCTTTGGAAATAATGGTGCTTTTGGTGTGTTTACCAAGGTGAATCATCTTGGTTCCTGTATCGGCTTGTTGGTAATTGTTAGTGACCGCAACGGAGTAAAATTCTCCGATGGCATGATCTCCTTTCAAAATACAAGATGGGTATTTCCAAGTAACAGCCGAGCCTGTTTCGACTTGTGTCCATGAAATTTTTGCATGCGACTCACACATGCCACGTTTGGTCACAAAATTAAAGACACCGCCTTTTCCTTCTTTGTCACCCGGATACCAGTTTTGAACCGTTGAATATTTAATTTCAGCATGGTCCATTGCAATCAGTTCCACCACTGCAGCATGTAATTGATTTTCATCTCTTTGCGGCGCAGTACAACCTTCCAGATAAGAAACATAAGATCCTTCATCCGCCACAACTAAGGTGCGTTCAAATTGACCAGTACCTCCTGCATTGATGCGGAAATAAGTAGATAATTCCATGGGGCAACGAACCCCTTTCGGGATATAGCAAAAGGATCCATCTGTGAATACGGCAGCATTTAACGCTGCGTAAAAATTATCCGTCATCGGTACAACGGAACCCATATATTTTTTCACCAACTCAGGATGATCTTGTACCGCATCTGAGAAGGAACAAAAGATGACACCTAACTCGGCTAACTTTTCCTTAAAGGAAGTTGCGACTGAAACAGAATCCATCACGAAATCTACCGCAACTCCCGTCAAACGTTGTTGCTCCTCCATCGAAATCCCCAATTTTTTCATGGTTTCTTTCAATTCAGGATCAACATCATCCCAAGATTCATATTTTTTCGTTTGCTTCGGCGCTGAATAGTATGCTATTGATTGAAAATCTGGTTTTTGATACTGAACATGTGCCCAAGTTGGTTCGGTCATTTCTTTCCAAATAGCAAAGGCCTTCAAGCGATATTCTAACAACCATTCTGGTTCGTTTTTCTTTTTTGAAATCAGTCGAATGATGTCCTCGTTCAATCCAATTGGAACCGTATCCGCTTCAATATCGGTAACGAAACCAAATTTGTACTCTTGATTTTCGAGATCCTTCGCTAATTCATTTTCTGTATATCCTGCCATTGTTTCTTCTTAAACAGAGAAAGACTCTCCACATCCACATGTACGATCTGCATTCGGATTTTGAAACACAAAACCCTTACCATTCAATCCGCCAGAAAAATCTAAGGTTGTTCCGATCAAATACAAGTAGCTTTTTTTATCTACGACTACTTTAATCCCATTATCCTCAAAAGATTTATCTCCTTCCAATTCTTGATTATCGAACGTCAGTTGATACATTAATCCTGAACAACCACCACCTTGAACACCAACGCGAATAAAGAGTCCATCTTTACCCTCATCTTCCATCAATCTCAGTGCTTGCTTTTTTGCATTGTCCGTTACTGTTATCATGACCCGTCTTTATTTAGATTAATTATAAATAAACTTATAATCGATGACAAAATTACCACTTTTAAGGTATTTGCACAAACGTTTATTTGATTATTTAACATTCAAAACACTGTTTAGAAAGCATTGTTTTAAGAAGTTTAAAATATGGTGTTGCAAAAGAACAATCAATCGAAAATTATCGACTATTGATTCTAACGAATTTCAATGCTTCATAAAAAGTGTTTAATACGGATGGAAAAATAAAGGTCGTCCATTATTGACATCAGAATATGTGTATTTTTGAGCTATGAAAATTCAACTGATTAGCTACCTTTTCCTACTCTTCGGATTTACCCTATATGGGCAACAGGCCAATCGAAACTATCATACAAAGTATGTGGTCATTTTAGTCATTGATGGACCAAGATTCAGCGAAACGTATGGTGATTCCACTTGTCGCTTAAGTCCAATTTTATGCGATTCCTTGCGTTACCAAGGTGCATTTTATGAAAATTTCAGAAATAACGGTCCAACTTATACTGTTCCAGGTCATACTGCAATGGTCACTGGAAATTATCAGCATATCGCAAATACAGGAACGAGTTTACCCAAAAATCCTTCCTTATTTCAATATTATTTAAAAGCCACTTCTGCTCCTAAAAGTGATGCATACATTGTTGCAAGTAAAGGAAAGTTAGATGTATTAGCGAATACAGAAAACAAAAAATGGAATAATCAATTTATTGCCACCACCTATTGTGGTCCGAATGGAAATGGACTCGGCTATGGGAAAGATGATAAAACATTTGCCAAAGTAACAGAGCTGGTTTCCAGTCCTGATGCGCCACATGTAATGCTCATTAATTTATTAGCTGTGGATGTTAACGGTCACGCGGCGAATTGGGAAAAATACCAAGAATCCATTACTGCTTGTGATGCTTACGCATCGAAACTATGGCAACTGATTCAAGAAAATCCGAAGATGAGCAATCAAACGACCTTGTTTATTACCAATGATCACGGTCGACATCTCAATGGACACAAATCCGGATTTGTCAGTCATGGCGATCGCTGCGAAGGATGTAAACACATTTCCTTGCTCATTTTAGGACCTGATACACCCAAAGGTCTTTCAATCAAAAAGGAAGGTGAGCTCATCGATTTGTCTAAAACGATTTCAGAGTTGCTTCATTTCGATATGCCTACAACAAAAGGACGCTTCTTAGTAGAAGCCTTTCATCCTTAAAATAAATCTTCTAGCAGTTGATCATCCACTAAATTTGGAATCGTTACTTTTAAGTTTGGTTCGATTTCCATCGCGCGTTTAATCGCGAAAGTAGCATGGTCATTGCGTGCCCAATTTCGACGAGCAATGCCATTGTTGACATCCCAATGCAACATCATTTTTAAATTTCGGTCCGCATCAGCACTACCATCAAGGAGCATTCCGAATCCACCATTGATGACTTCACCCCAACCAACTCCACCTCCATTGTGAATGGATACCCAAGTTGCACCGCGGAAACTATCTCCAATCACATTTTGAATGGCCATGTCGGCTGTAAATCTCGATCCATCGTAAATATTCGATGTTTCTCTATAAGGTGAATCAGTACCGGATACATCATGATGATCACGTCCTAAAACAACTGGTCCAATTTCACCTGTTGCTATCGCTTGATTAAAAGCTTCAGCAATGCGCATTCTTCCTTCTGCATCGGCATAAAGAATCCTCGCCTGCGAACCTACCACCAATTTGTTTTCTTGAGCTCCTTTAATCCATTGAATATTATCCGCCATTTGCTGTTTAATTTCTTCTGGACTATTGCGCATCATCTCTTCTAGTACGCGACAAGCAATAGCATCGGTTTTTTCAAGGTCCTTCGGATCACCAGAAGCGCAAACCCATCTAAATGGACCAAAACCGTAATCAAAACACATGGGGCCTAAAATATCTTGAACGTAAGAAGGATATTTGAAATCGATATGATTTGCTGCCATCACATCACCTCCAGCACGTGAAGATTCGAGTAAAAATGCATTTCCATAATCAAAAAAATAAGTGCCTTTTTCTGTGTGTTTATTGACCGCTGCAGCATGACGTCTTAAGCTTTCTTGAACGAATTCTTTGAATTTTTCAGGCTTATTAGCCATCAGTTCATTGGCTTCATCAAAGGATAAGCCAGCAGGATAATAACCACCTGCCCAAGGATTATGTAAAGAGGTTTGATCCGAACCAAGGTCCACATGAACATCTGATTCATCAAATTTCTCCCAAACATCGACCACATTACCCAAGTATGCGATGGAAACAACTTCTTTGGCCATCTGTGCTTTTTTAACACGTGCCACCAATTGATCTAAATCAGAAATGATTTCATCCACCCAACCTTGTTCGTGTCTCGTCTTCGCTGCCTTTGGATTTACTTCTGCCGTGACGGAAATCACACCTGCGATGTTACCTGCTTTTGGTTGTGCACCAGACATACCTCCAAGTCCTGCCGTTAAGAATAATTTCCCTTTGATATCGTCTCGATTCTTTGCTAAACGTCGAACAGCATTCAATACCGTGATGGTTGTGCCATGAACAATTCCTTGAGGTCCAATATACATGTAAGAACCCGCGGTCATTTGTCCGTATTGAGTCACACCTAAGGCATTGAATTTTTCCCAATCGTCTGGTTTGGAATAATTCGGAATCATCATTCCATTTGTTACGACAACGCGTGGTGCATTTTTATGTGAAGGAAATAAACCCATTGGATGACCTGAGTACATCACCAACGTTTGTTCGTCCGTCATTTCCGATAAATACTTCATCGTTAAACGATACTGTACCCAATTTTGAAATACAGCGCCGTTTCCTCCATACGTAATTAATTCATGAGGATGTTGTGCAACAGCGTGATCCAAATTATTTTGAATCATCAGCATGATTGCTCTTGCCTGAACCGATTTTCCCGGGTAATCCGAAATTGGTCGTGCAAAAATGGGATGAGTTGGACGATAACGATGCATGTAGATGCGTCCATACGTATTCAATTCTGCAGCAAAATCTTTCGCTAATTCAGCATGTTGCCCTTTGGGAAAATAACGTAAAGCGTTCGCTATCGCTAATTTCTTTTCCTCTTTTGAGAGTATGTCTTTGCGCTTAGGCGCATGATTCACCTGTAATTCCCATTGTTTTTCCTGTGGGATTTGAGTTGGAATACCTTCTTGGATTTCTTGAGCAAAAGATAGTTCTGACATAATTGTTCAATTTTGAACAAAAGTAGTCAATCCTAATATTTCACAACGACAAATCCGTGTTTTTGTATTTTTTCTCCACCTTCAAAAACAGCGTCAATGCGGTAGAAATAAGTACCCTCTTCCACTAAATCCCCTGAGCTTGTTTTGCCATCCCAATGTCCTGCTGGATCGGAATATTCATAAATCACATTTCCCCAACGATTCAAGATGTAACACTTGAATTCGGCAATACCATCATATTCCACATAAAACTGCTCGTTTCCAGCTTGTGAAGAGAGCGAGATGATATTTGGCGCGGTAATGTCACATGGTTTAATGGTAATGGTTGCAACATCAGACACCGTGTAACAGACATTCGAAAGATAGAATGTATATTCTCCAGGTTGATTGACAATCCTAGGAACTGCGGTATTACCATCACCCCAGACAAACGTTTGCAGTGGATTATATCCAGCTTGCAATGGTTGAGAATTCACCATCAGCGGACTCAATTCAAAATTCGCATTTTTACAAATGGCTGTATCCAGTAACTCCGTATAAATGTATGGCGGGAATTCAATTTTAGAAATGATTGTATCATGACAAGCGTTATCAATGTACATCACATCAAATATTCCTCCCATTTGAATCGTATTGATTTCAGGATTATCCACTAAATTATTCGGCAAGAAGTGAACAGATGTATCGGCACAAGCCCAAACACCACCATTGTATGAAACGGTATTTTGAACTTGGAAGGAATAGTTACAAGCCAAGGTGTCATTAAATATAACAGGTGTTGGCAACACATAAAGGGCTACCGTAGTATCATAATGACAGCCGAAATTATCCGTTACGTTATACGTGTAATAGGTATTCCCTGTAACATCGGGTTGAATAACGATTAAGGTGTCGTTTTGACCCGAAACGATGCTTGGGTCATTCGTCCAGAAATCACTCATGACAATATTTTGATATCCTTCAGATTCTGGGTATAAAGAGGAATTAAAATAGATCCCCCATTGGAAGATGTATCCATCATCGATACCTTGGTTGTCTTGAACAGAAATTGTCCATGGGCCATTAATTGGACAACCCGCAAATTGATTAAAATCACCATCAGGTAAGTACACGCCATTTGGATTCATGGATGCAAAACCGTAGGAATTAACGATGGTATTATTTAGCGCTTCCTCTGCGCAAATTGTTCCCAAGGTGGCATTCGTTGGAGAAAAACAATAGGTCCATACAGGAGTTCCTGGAGCGCCCCCGTCAATATTTGTGTCGTTACCTAAAAATGTAGAGATTCCATTCCCACATCCACCAGGAACTAATTCATTCCATCCAAATGGTGTTTGGTTATAGGCATTCATAATTGAAACAGTTGTTCCATTCGGACACGTCAACGCAATTTCAATGTCACCAATATAGGAGTGCTCAATGTCAATACACAATTGGTCAAAGTCATTGGCAGAAGTAATAACCGCCGTGGAATCAAATCCAGACATCGGAACGATGGAAGAATACATTTGTCCTGCACCATCTGGTAAGAAAGTTAAGCCAGCAAAAACACCGCCGATTTGAAACTCCCCGCCAGGAATGTCAATTCCAACGGTATCTGTCGCGGTTACCCCACCAATTAAATTGGTGTTCTCGCCTAAACATACTGTATCTGCTAGAGGCCCTGTTCCAGTGAATAAAGGTGTTTGAGAAACACGCACTTTACAATGAATATTTGCTTGATGAGGGAAAATATCTTGTACTTTTAAATCAACATAATATCCTGATTGAGCAGGAGGTGTAAACCAAACAGAACTTCCTGTAAATTGCCCAACACCACCGATGGTCCAAGTATAGGTACAATTGGCAACTGTTTGAGAATACCCTGTATTGGTGTTTTCCAGTGAGTATGGGAAGAGAGGTGTAGCTGTTAATAATACAGAATCACCAAAACACAAATCGACATAACCAGTATCTAGGGGATTTAACACATTTGCCCCGACACCATTTTTGAATGCTTCAATGTGTGGTTCAATTGGCTGAGGTGGATTTCCACAAGCAACATTTGCGACCCAACCAGTACCCTCATTCACACCATTCGATCGAAATCTTAAGGTCAAACAACCCGATGGATTATTCACAAAAGTTGCTTGCGCATAGAATCCAACTGGGTTTGTTCCAGAATTATACGCTCCCAACAAAGGCGCACTGATAGATGGTCCGTCATAAACGTATAAGGTATCTGTTGGATGAATGTCAAATTCAAATCCAATGTTCGTGGCAAAAGCGATGGAAACTTTCGATCCTTGGGTCAAATCTGGACAAAGAACCAAGGTCTCATCGGTATTTGGCAAATAATTTCCAGCACCATCGATAAAGTTAGTTCCTCCTGTTGGTACAATGCCCGCGCAGTTTAATGGATTGGTCTGACTATAATCTGGATCCGTAATTGTTAATGTCACTTGAGAAAATCCCAAATGAGCAATGGCAACAAATAAAATACTGAGTAAATTTTTCATCATTATTTCTTGTTTTTCATTTCTAATTGAAGAATATTGATTGATTTCACGACCAATATTTCATTCGAATTGAGCATTCTAAAATACTGAGTGTGGTCTTTGATTTGAAGTTGAAAATCAGTAAATCGCATCTCTTTTTTTGATTTTACTGAAATAGTTGGAAACTGACTAACATCTTTTCCCTCTGGTGCAACAATGGTGTAACACGCATGATCAACTGCATAATTTAATACTTGAATAGTACCTTTTCCATCTTGTTCGAAAGCTTGTAATTCTGCTTTCGTATAGCTTTTTGATAATGCCGGACTTGCTTTTTGAGCAACTAGTTGTTGCGTAAATGCAAGTAAGATAATGAGTAAACCTTTTTTCATGAATTCAGTTTTGTGTCCACAAGACGTTTTAAATCGTTGAAAAGTTGTACGAAATGTTCAAACTTTTCAAATTCAAGCTAAAGTAATAAAACTTAGTTTTGCTCAAACATAATTCCTTAGTTAAAATTCATGGAGAATTCAGCATTAGAAAAAGTCGCTTCGCAGGTTAGAAGAGATATCGTTCGTATGGTTTCAGCAGTAAATTCAGGACATCCTGGAGGATCTTTAGGCTGTGCCGATTTTTTAAGCTTTTTGTATTTCGAGCAAATGAACTTCAATGCGGAGTCCTTCAACATGGATGGCATCGGTGAAGATTTGTTTTTCTTATCGAATGGACATATTTCTCCAGTTTGGTATAGCGTTTTGGCAAGAGCTGGGTATTTTCCAGTGGCAGAACTAGGCACATTTAGAAAACTATCTAGTCGCTTGCAAGGACATCCATCCACTGATAAAAAGTTACCTGGAATCCGCATGGCATCTGGTTCACTTGGACAAGGTCTTTCTGTTGCTGCCGGTGCAGCTCAAGTGAAAAAATTAAATGGAGATAAAGGCATCGTTTATACACTTCATGGTGATGGTGAATTGCAAGAAGGTCAAATTTGGGAAGCAGCAATGTATGCAGCAGCGAATCAAGTGGATAACCTCATCGCAACCATCGATTACAATGGACGTCAGATTGATGGTGATGTGGAAGATGTTTTATCCTTGGGGAATTTGGCACAAAAATGGCAAGCTTTTGGATGGGAAGTGTTGGAAATGAACGGACATCAATTCGATGATATTCGTTCCACTATGAGTAAAGCAAAAGCAATGTGCGGACACGGAAAGCCAGTTGTTATTATCATGAAAACTGAAATGGGTCAAGGTGTTGACTACATGATGGGGTCACATAAATGGCATGGTGTTGCGCCAAATGCCGAACAATTGACAGCTGCCTTAGCACAACTAGAAGAATCCTTAGGAGACTATTAATGAAACAGTTTATATGCGTATTGTTTATTTGTTTGACAAGCTTTGCTTGGTCTCAAAAAAACACGCGCATATTGTTTATTTTAGATGCTTCAAATAGCATGAATGTAGATTGGAACAACAATCAAACACGCATGGAAGCAGCCAAAGAAGTGTTAATTCAAGAAGTTGAAAAATTAAGAGGTATCCCCAATTTAGAAATCGCTTTACGTGTTTATGGACACCAAACTCCCGTGACCAACACCTATCAAGATTGTAACGATACCAAATTGGAAGTTCCTTTTGGCATCAATACAGTGGATGCGATAAAAACAAAGGTGAAAGCGATTCAAGCAAAAGGATCTACGCCTATTGCGCGATCACTTGAAGCGGCAGCGGGAGATTTTCCAGATACACTGGCGAGAAATTACATTATACTCATTACCGACGGACTAGAATCGTGTGATAATGACCCCTGTATTATCGCTCGTAAATTGAAAGATAAAGGAGTCAAAGTAACTCCATTCGTTATTGGACTTGGAATGGATTTGTCTTACCTCGATAAATTTGATTGCATTGGTGCCTATTCAGATGCGGAAAGTAAAGAGTCGTTTCGCAATGTACTTTCGTCTATTGTTTCTAAAACATTGGTGAATACAACGGTTCAAGTGAACTTGAACGACAGTTCCAAAAAACCAATGGAAACAAATGTGACCATGTTCTTTTACGAAAGCGGCACCTCAAATTTGAAATATACATTTACACATACATTAAATCGCAAAAATCTTCCCGACACGCTAGTTTTAGATCCCGAAGTGAAATACGATTTAGTGGTCAACACACTTCCGAGAATTGAAAAGAAAGGAATCCTACTTCAAAAGCACACACACAACACGATTGTATTAGATGCGCCTCAAGGATATTTGAAATTCACTGCGACAAAAAATACGCAGAATCCATCTTTTCAGATGCGTGTATCCATTAAAGATGATCCAAAAACATTGCATGCTCGAAATTTAAATTCTACCCAAAAATACCTTGTTGGGACCTACGATGTAGAGATTTTCACTTTGCCAAGAACGTATCAACGTGTCGAAATTTCTCAAAGTAAAACCACTTTTATTGATGTGGTTCCTGCCGGGATTTTTCAATACACTGTTGTAAAGGCATCCGTAGGACAAATTTTCTATGAGCGCCAAGCGAATCAGTGGGAATGGGTTTGTAATTTAGAAGAAGGATCCTTAGAAGGAAAATGGCAGCTACAACCAGGGAATTATAAAATTGTTTACCGCGAAAGAGACCAAAAGTCTAGCGCATATACGAAAGAAAAAAAGTTTAGAATCGATTCAAATAAAACACTCTCAATAAATTTATAATTATGGAATTTGAAATACTAGGAAACAAAGACACGCGATCAGGATTTGGAGAAGGATTAGCGGAATTAGGACGCACAAACCCAAATGTTGTCGCATTGTGTGCTGACTTAACTGGTTCACTTAAAATGGATGCTTTTCAAAAAGAAAATCCAGACCGTTTTTTCCAAGCGGGTATTGCGGAAGCAAACATGATTGGATTAGCGGCAGGTATGACCATTGGTGGTAAAATTCCATACACTGGAACATTTGCGAATTTCTCTACTGGACGCGTTTATGATCAAATTCGTCAATCGGTGGCTTATTCTCAGAAAAACGTTAAAATTTGTGCTTCTCATGCCGGACTTACCCTTGGTGAAGATGGTGCAACGCATCAAATTTTAGAAGACATTGGGATGATGCGAATGTTGCCTAATATGACCGTTATTGTTCCTGCAGATTTCAATCAAACCAAACAAGCGACAATTGCCATTGCAGAACACAACGGACCTGTATATTTGCGATTTGGACGTCCTGTGATGCCCATCTTTGTGAAGCCAGATGCGAAATTTGTCATCGGAAAAGCAGATGTTTTAACGGAAGGAACAGATGTAACGATCATTGCTTGTGGTCACCTTGTTTGGAAATCGATTGAAGCATTGGCTATTCTCAAAGAAAAAGGTATTTCTGCTGAATTAATCAACATGCATACGATCAAACCGTTAGATGCACAAGCGATTTTAACATCAGTCGCAAAAACAGGTTGTGTTGTAACAGCTGAAGAACACATGATGAATGGTGGATTAGGAGAAGCGGTTTCACAAGTGTTGAGTAGAGAATTACCTTGTCCACAGGAATATGTTGCTGTCAATGATTCTTTTGGAGAAAGTGGCACACCGATGGAACTGATGACAAAATATGGCATCGATACCCAAGATGTGGTAAATGCTGCACTAAAAGCGATCGCAAGAAAGGGATAAATTCCACTTGTAACCTAGGTTGCTTTCATCGAACAATCATTTGATACATTTGACCCATGAAAAAGAACATGGGAACAACAGATCGAATGATTCGTTTAGTCATTGCGGCTGTATTATTGATGAGCTCTTTAATGGGTGGATTAAATCCAACATGGAACATTGTTGCTTTAGTACTGGCGATTATTATGACACTTACTTCTTTGGTGTCGTTTTGTCCTCTTTACTTGCCTTTTGGTATCAATACTTGCCGAAAAAAAGCTTAAATTAACTCCTCTTCGATGAGTTGTCTAGCGGCTTTCAAGTTTGAAAGTTTCGGGTAACATGTGCCTTTCGCGCATACGTAAATACCATACCCATAATTGGACGACATTGGTAATTCTTGGTGATGGGAGATCAGAACATGCTGTGGCCATTTGATTTTTTCGGTTGATTGTTGGTTCATCAGGTGAACCTCTATAATTCCTTGATTCATTTCCAGTAACAAATGTGCCCAATTTGAATATCCAGAGCCATACGTTTCCATGCCATCGTACATATTGGCTAGCATTTGTCGTGCATTGTTCAACCAGCGTTCTTCTCTGAAATAGGTTCCCATTCGGAAGAAATTTCGCGCCATTACTGAATTACTTGCAGGAATCACATTGTCATGTAATTCCATTTTACGCACCACGAGTTCGGAGTCCGCAGAAGTGAAGTAGCACATTTTACTATCCGCATGCATGAACTCCTCTTCTACGATATTCGTCCATATTTTAGCGTGTTCCAGCCAAAGCCATTCACCTGTTTGTTGATACAATTGAAGGAACGCCGCGATTGCATGGGCATAGTCCTCTAAAAATCCAGTTACTCCTGCTAGACCATTCGTGTTGACATGAAATAACTGGCCATTCGTTTGACATTGATGCGCGAGAATCCATTTTCCTATTTTTCTTGCTTCCAGAATAAATTCTTCTTGTTGAAATACCCGAAAGGCCTGACAAAGTCCTTGAATTAGCTGTGCATTCCAAGAAGTCAAGCATTTGTGATCTAAACCCGGACGTATTCGTTTTTGTCTTTCAGAGAGCAAGATAAATTTCCATAGAGACACTTTTTGATCCAAATCCGTTAGACTCAAATGCCATTTTTCAGCAAAGGAAGCATCGGTTTGTGTCTTGAGTAAAATGAATTTATCCTCCTCCCAAAATCCACGATTGTTGACAGAATAATAATCTGCAAAAATTGAAAAATCCGCTCCGATCAATTCCTTCAATTCCAGTTCATTCCAACAATAGAATTTTCCCTCTTCCCCTTCGCTATCAGCGTCAAGTGCACTGTAGAAAGCACCAGACTCATCCTTCATTTCACGTTGAAGCCATGAGAATATCCCAAGAACTATTTGCTGGTATTCTTCTTTATTAAATAATTCAAACGCTTCGGCATACAATCCAATTAATTGTGCATTGTCATAGAGCATTTTCTCGAAATGAGGGACTTTCCATAACATGTCAACCGAATAGCGCATAAATCCGCCACCAATTTGGTCATAGATACCACCATGAGCCATTTTATTCAAGGTTAAAGACAAAAACTCCTTTATTTTTTCGTCCTTAAAGTATTGACTATGTGCGAGTAGATAACTGTAGTTATTTGGCATGGGGAATTTCGGTGCTCGATTCATTCCGCCTTCCATCCAGTCAAATTGTTTTTTCCATCGAGCAACTAATTCAATTAATTTTTCACTGGCGAGATTTGGTTCTTCTTGCGGAATGGAAATGAGTTCATTGACTTGGAGTCCTTCGTGAAGTTTGGTCGCATATTCTTCCACTTTATTTACATCGTTTTGAAAGGTGTACACCAGTGATTTCAACACATGTATCCATTGATCCTTCGGAAAATAGGTGCCGCCATAAATTGGACGTCCATCTGGCAAGGTAATACAGTTTAGTGGCCATCCTCCCCGTTGCGTCATGAGTTGAACTGCTGACATATAAACCTGATCAACATCTGGTCGTTCTTCTCGATCGACTTTGATATTGATAAAGTGAGCATTCATTAAATCCGCTACCTCTTGATCTTCAAAACTTTCATGTGCCATGACGTGACACCAATGGCAAGCCGAATACCCAATACTGATGAGTACTAATTTATTTTGGCGTTTGGCGAGATCAAAAGCTGCTTCGGACCAAGGCATCCAATCAATTGGATGATGCGCATGTTGCTGAAGGTAAGGCGAAGATTCGTGGATAAGTGAATTGGAAGCTGTCATCATGTTGAATAGAAAACAAAGAAAACTTATATTTGTTGAATAGAATCAATCCGTGCAAAATTTTCGTCCATACCAAGTACTACTTTTTATCATTCTAGTACTTTCACTTTTATCCATTCCCTCTTTTTTATTGCCACATGACGGCACGAAATTCCTCGGTGTAAAATGGCAATTTCTCTCTTTTGAAGAAGTTTTACACCCGAAAAAACAAGTAAAAAAGGACATTGCTAAAATCATCCAAAAAGTGGACACAAGCGACATCAATAAAAGTTTGATGAAGCATGAAGGAAAAAGCACAGGAAAACTTGGATTGGCAGCGGGTGGTGAATTAAGTACAGAAAGTGCTACTAGTCTTCATTTGAATGGACTTTCGCAACAAAATTTATTTCGATTTTTTGAGCAATTGAAATCCGTTTCAGAAGAAGGGAGAAAAATATCCATCTTCCATTATGGCGATTCTCAAATTGAAGGAGATCGCATGACTGGATACATTCGTCAACGCATTCAAAATCAATTTGGGGGAAATGGTCCAGGGATGATTCCTGCTACAAACGTGTACAATACGCAATCCTTCAAACAAACATTTTCCAGCAATTTTGAACGATTAACCTCTTTCTGGGGTAAGAAATTAACTTCTCGAAAATATGGTGCCATGGGATCCGCTTCGGTCATCCTTATCGATACGGCGAAAGCAAATAGAGGAGAGAATACAGAGGGTTGGATTGAAATTGAAGCGTCGAAAGCAGCATTTGCGCGGGCACGTGATTTTAACCAAGTTCGTTGTTTTTATACGGCATGTTTCAAACCGTGTGGCGTGAAAGTATATGAAAACAACAAATTAATTCATGAAGATTCATTGATCAAGGATGGGCTTGGTCATTCACTTGATTTAAGTTTTCCAAAAACTCCCGGGAAATTAAAATTCGTATTCAGCACTACGAAAAGTCCCGTTTTTAATGGTTTTGCCTTAGAAGGTGACATCGGAGTACAAGTCGTGAATGTGGCCATGAGGGGTTCATCTGGACATGCAATTAGTGCCGGAGATGCAGCCTTGTTTCGTAAAATGCACAATGAATTAAATACAGAGTTAGTCATCTTACAATTTGGCGGAAATTCTGTCCATGCTTTCAGGGATAGTAGTTCTGTTCGTTATTACATGCGCAGCTTTAAAAGTCAAATTCAATACATTCAAAAAAACAGACCTAGTGCCACCGTTTTAGTCATTGGTCCGAGTGATATGTCTCAGATGGTCAATGGGGTTTTTGAAACCTATCCGTATTTGTCCTATTGTGTCAATCAAATGAAAAAAACATGTGATGAAACGGGAGCTGCCTTTTGGGATTTATATGCTGCCATGGGTGGTAAAAATGCGATGCCTTCCTGGGTGAGTCAAGGATTGGCAGGGAAAGATTATATCCACTTTACGCCAAGGGGAGCCAGTTATGCGTCGCAATTGTTCTATGATGCATTTATTGCTGAATATGCGAAATGGTTAGAAGGTCAAGCAAGCGCCACGAAAGTTTCCAACAAATGATACGCTGTTTGATTCTTTGCCTACTCTATTCTAGTTTTATTTCTGCTCAAAAAGTAGATTTAAGGAATATTCGTTATACTTCGATTCCCAGTGATGACTCGTTAATCGCAAAAAAATATCCCTTCATCAATACCGAATGTAATAGCTTTCAGTTTTTCTCAGAGGAGAGTCCAAATTGGACCTATTTGTACGAACAAATGAGTCAAATGATTGCCCATAAAGATCGAAAGTTGAATTTTTATCACATCGGAGGCTCACATATTCAAGCGGATATCTACACACATGATTTTCGGACTTTCTTACAATCCAATTGGCCAGGATTAAATGGAGAAAGAGGTCTTGTATTTCCATTTGGATTAGCAAAAACAAATAATCCATCGAACTATCATTTTTCTTCGCCGAATGCATGGAAGTCTTATCGCAGTGTGAACGATCATCCAGAAGATTTGGATTATGGCTTAACAGGCGCAACCATTCGATGTGCTGATTCCGTGATCACCATTAACTTCAAACACATGCGAACGATGGTAAAACCACCATTTAACAAGTTGCGCATTTATCACAATACGGGAGAATTTCCGTATGATTTGAATTTTGGGAGTCAAGAACTATTGGTTAGTGAAACTTTTCATCACGTTGAACTTGGGTATTCTGAAATAACCTTTACCGATTACATTGATTCCTTGGATTTACAATTCGTGAAGAATTGTCAAGCAGCAAACACCTTGGAAATATACGGGTTCGAGTTATTGAATGAATTGCCAGGAATTACGTATAATGCCATTGGAATTAACGGTGCTGGATTGTACACCTATTTAGGAAATGAACATTTTTTAAGGGATTTAAAAATCCATCCGCCGGATTTATTTGTCTTTTCTGTAGGAACCAATGATGCCTACACTTCTTATGGTAGTTTTCATCCAGATGTCTATAAAAACAATTTAGCATCCTTGATGAAATTGGTGCTTTCTGTTAATCCTAAATGCGCCTTACTATTGACCGTTCCGAACGACAATCAATTTCATGGAGCGCCAAATAAAAACACGGCTCGTCAACGCGAAGTAATACTTCAATTGGCTCAAGAATACCAAATGGCCGTATGGGATTTTTATGGTGTCATGGGAGAACTTGGGTCTTCCGTTACTTGGAAAAAAAATGCGCTGATGCAAGGTGATTATGTGCACTTTAGTGCGGAAGGATATCATGTCAAAGGGAAATTATTAATTGATGCTTTTTTGAAATACTTAACAGCATTTGACGAACTTAGTAGCCATTAACTTATGGATAGAATTTACCAACTTTTTTCATTCAATGTAAAAGAACCATTGATTTTTACGCAGCTAGATTTTTGGTTGTTTTTCATTCTAGTGATGGTTGTTTTTTCGGCGATACACAAACATTTCTTGGTGAGGAGTATCTTCCTGACAATGGTAAGTTTGTTTTTTTACTTTAAAACCTCCGGACTATTCGTTTTATTACTCGGATTAACATTGGTCGTCAATTATTTGACGGGGAAATTGGTCGAAAAAGCAGAGAAAGATCGGTCAAAAAAGTGGTTCATCGCTGGTTCAGTTCTATTTAATTTACTGCTCCTCGGGTATTTTAAATACGCCTATTTTTTCACAGATTCATTTAATCAATTGTTTCATACAAACTATGAAATCGTGAATCAATTTGCACTTTGGGGAAATGGCTTTTTTGGAAAAGGAACCTTTGTCGATAAAATCCTCATTCCAGTTGGGGTTTCATTTTTTACTTTTCACAACATCAGTTATGTCGTCGATATCTATCGAAAAGAAATAAAAGCGAGTAGCTTCTTTGAATTCACTTTTTATGTGACCTATTTCCCGCATCTTGTGGCGGGTCCGATTGTTCGTGCACGGGATTTTATTCCGCAAATTAATCAACCATTTCAGCTGAATAAACAAGATTTCAGTTGGTCATTAATTCAGATTACCAAAGGATTATTCAAGAAAATCGTTTTAGCGGATTACATTGCTGTTCATTTCATTGATAAAATCGCGGATTCTCCGGAAGCGTACCCAGGGTTTGTCAGCGTGATCGCCATGTGGGCTTATTCCCTACAAATTTATGGTGATTTCTCTGGTTACACAGACATTGCCATTGGTATTTCTAGGTTGATGGGATTTACTTTGTTAGAGAACTTCAATTCCCCTTACAAAGCAATTTCCGTGGCGGACTTTTGGCGCAGATGGCATAAATCACTTGGCTCTTGGCTGCGCGACTATTTGTATATTCCATTAGGCGGAAATCGATCTGGCGGCATTGGGACGTATATCGCCTCCACCATCATTTTTATCTTTCTCATTTTTATTACGCGATGGTATGAATTGACCTATGTTTACCTTGGACTACTTTTACTGTACTTTATCTGTTGGAAGTTTTTTCCGAAAGTCAAGGATTATTTAAATCGCGATCTAAATCTGTTGATTACCATGGTCGTTGGTGGACTTTGGCATGGTGCGAGTGAAAACTTTGTCATTTGGGGAAGCATGAATGGACTAGCTTTAATTTTCTTTCAATATTGGAAAAAAATAAGTCCTTACGAGAATAGCTCCGCTTGGATAATTCGAGCATGGCGCATTTTTCTTACCTTCAATTTTATCACCTTCACACGTATTTGGTTCCGTTTGGACGAAGCAGGCGAACCACTTCACATGTTAAACCATATTTGGACACATTTTGATTTTACTTGGGAAGTATTTGTGAAAGTTTTGGAAACCTATCAAGCTGTCTTTTGGATCATCCTAACAGGGTTCATTCTTCATTGGTTGCCTCAAACATGGAAAAACAAAGGAATAGAAGCGTTTGCCAAAATCCCTTTTGTTTTTCAAGCGTTAACAATCGCATTCAGTGTCTTTTTGATGTATCAAGCGATTTCAGATACATTTAAAGCATTTGTCTATTTCCAGTTTTAAGCGGCCAAGTAATAGCCAAGAAACAGCAAATCTACACTCACACTGATAATACTTGCATAAGTAATCCATTTCATTGGAGCTACAGCTAACAATAAACTCAAGGTTAACATAGTGGGGATTACAATCATGGTTAAGGCAAACGTGCTAGCAATGGCACCCATTCCAACAGTTACGCCACCTAAACATCCAACTACTAACAAAATAATGGCAATCCAACCAAAGCGGTTCAATTCCATTTCATCAATCATTTTATCTAACATGGTTTTCTTTTTGTTCAAATTTCGTGGGATTCTACCCGCGATTCAATGAGAAATATTGTTTTAAAAGCTGATTTTCGTCAATAAATGCAAGCAATTTCAATTTAGTTGGGCAATTACTTGACAAACGGGGTCTCGATGTCGTATCTTTGCGCCCTACTTTTCTTTAAGTAGGTAAAATTGAATCTATGAGCAAAATGAAATTATCGGAGTTCGACTTCGATCTTCCAGAAGAATTAATTGCAAATTACCCAAGTGAAAATCGCGATGAAGCAAGACTGATGGTCATTCACCGAGAAACAGGTGTCATCGAACATAAACTTTTCAAAGATGTATTGGATTATTTCTCTGAAGGTGATGTAATGATCATGAACAATACACGTGTTTTCCCTGCAAGAATGTACGGTAACAAAGAAAAAACAGGTGCGAAAATTGAAGTTTTCTTACTTCGTGAATTGAACCGAGAAAGTTTACTTTGGGATGTACTTGTTGATCCAGCTCGTAAAATTCGTATCGGAAATAAACTATACTTTGGTGAAGATGACTCTTTAGTAGCTGAGGTGATTGACAATACCACATCACGTGGAAGAACCTTACGATTCTTATTTGATGGACCATACGAAGAGTTCAAAGCAAAAATTACAGAATTAGGTGAAACACCACTTCCTAAATACATTAAACGCGAAGTTGAACCAGAAGATGAGGAACGTTACCAAACTATTTTTGCAAAAGTAGAAGGTGCTGTAGCAGCTCCTACTGCTGGATTGCACTTCTCTCGTCAACTTTTAAAGCGTTTGGAATTAAAAGGAATTGATTTTGCCGAGGTGACCCTGCATGTTGGACTTGGAACTTTCCGTTCGGTAGAAGTTGAAGATTTGACAAAGCATAAAATGGATTCCGAACAAGTGATCATTCCAGAAAAAGCAGCCGAAATGGTGAATCATGCGAAACGTGAAAAGCGTCGTGTTTGTGCTGTTGGAACAACTGCCATGCGCGCAATTGAATCATCTGTATCTACTGAAGGTTACTTAAAACCTTTCGATGGCTGGACAAATAAATTCATCTTCCCTCCTTACGATTTTAGTATTGCGGATAGTTTGATCACCAACTTCCACACGCCATTATCTACACTTTTAATGATGATTTCTGCCTTTGCAGGACATGAGTTAATGATGCAAGCATACCAAGAAGCGATTAAAGAAAAATACCGTTTTTACTCCTATGGTGATGCGATGTTGATTTTGTAATTTACAAGGACAATATACAAAAAAGAGAAGGTGTTGCCTTCTCTTTTTTTTTTGTTCCTTAACATCTTAGTCAGTGATGATTAAAATGTAATTGTTCTTTTTTCCTTTGCCTAGCAGGACATATTTTTCATTGATCAGGTGATTTGAACCAATCACAAACTGCTCATCTACTTTTTCTTTATTCACGGATATCGCATTCGCTTTCAATTCACGACGCGCCTCTCCATTGGATGATAAAAAGCCTGTTTTCGCTGCCATTGCATCGACAATGCTCATTCCCTCTCCAAATTCAGCACGAGAAACCGTCGCTTGAGGAACACCATCAAAAATGCTGAAAAAATCTTGTTCAGACAATGTTTTTAAATCTTCTGATGTCGATTTTCCAAAAAGGATGTTACTCGCACTAATGGCTGTTTGAAGAGCAGCCTCACTGTGTACACGAACAGTAATGTCTTCTGCAAGTGCCTTTTGGAGCACACGTAAATGAGGGGCCTCTGCATGTTCTTTTTCCAATGCTTCGATCTCTTCTCGTGTTTTCAAGGTGAAAATACGAATGAAATTCGCAGCATCTTCATCGGCCGCATTTAGCCAATATTGATAAAATTGGTAAGGAGACGTTTTTTGAGGATCCAACCAAACGTTTCCACCTTCCGTTTTTCCAAACTTCGTTCCATCCGCCTTTTTTATGAGTGGTGTTGTTACAGCGTATGCCTCACCTCCTCCTTTTCTTCGAATTAATTCAGTACCTGTGACAATATTTCCCCATTGATCAGAACCACCCAATTGAACAATGCATCCTTTGTGTTGATTCAAATAATAGAAGTCATACCCTTGCACTAATTGATAGGAAAATTCAGTGAACGACATCCCTGTTTCCAAACGTGATTTCACAGAGTCTTTCGCCATCATATAATTCACGGAAATGTGTTTTCCGATATCACGGATAAAATCTAAAAAGCTCATGTTGCGGAACCAGTCGATGTTGTTGACCATTTCAGCGGCATTGTCACCTTCGAAGGATAAGAATTTTTCTAATTGTGCTTTGACACATGCGACATTGTGCTGTAACGTGGCATCGTCCAATAAATTTCGTTCCTGGGATTTACCAGAAGGGTCTCCCACCATTCCTGTCGCACCACCAACCAACGCATACGGTTTGTGTCCAGCTTTCTGAAAGTGAACCAAAGTCATGATTTGCACCAAACTACCGATGTGCAACGAATCTGCTGTTGGATCAAAACCAATATAGCCTGACGAACTTTTCTTCAATAACGCTTCTTCTGTTCCCGGCATGATATCATGGATCATCCCTCTCCACTTCAATTCTTCAATAAAATTCGTTGGCATCTTATTTTGTTAATTCTTTAAATACTTCTTCTAATGATTTTTGCTCAATGTTTAAGGTCAATATCAACCAGTTTTGAGCTTGCGCATGTTGCGCAACAGACTTTCTTAAATCCTCTGATGAAAGGGATTCAATCAACCAACCTTTATCTAAGGCTTCCACTTTACTCACATTTGGTATTTTCGCTAATTGTGCTTTGCTCACACTTGAATCAAATTCAACGTAAACTGTTTGATGCTCCAATTCTTGTTGCAATGCTTTCGCTTTATCGTCAGCCACAATTTGACCTTTCGATAAGATGATGACACGGTCACAAATGGCTTCCACTTCTTGCATAATGTGGGTAGAAAGCAATACTGTTTTTTGTTTCCCGATTTGACGAATTAATTCTCTAATCTCAACTAATTGATTTGGATCTAGTCCGGTTGTAGGTTCGTCTAATATCAATACTTCCGGGTCGTGAATGATGGCTTGTGCCAATCCAACACGTTGACGATATCCTTTGGATAATGCGCCGATTTTTTTATTTTGTTCGACCTCAAGTCCAACCGCGTTGACCATTTCCGCTACGCGTTCTTTTAAGTTTTTCACTTTGTAGATGCGTCCAACGAATTCCAAATATTCGCGCACGTACATGTCCACATACAATGGATTGTTCTCCGGTAAATAACCAATCATTTGGCGCGTTTTCAATTCGTCAACATCTACTTTGATGCCGCCGATATAAACATCTCCAGAACTCGCAGGAATATAGCCTGTCATGATTTTCATCGTCGTAGATTTCCCAGCACCATTAGGACCAAGAAATGCAACAATTTCTCCTTTGTTTACGGAAAAACTGACATCCCGCACAGCGGCTTGTTCTCCATAATATTTAAACAGGTTTTTTACTTCTATCGACATCGCAAAGCGAAGTTAATAAAAATCAAGGACGTATCTACTTACTTGTGATTTTCCGTGAAAATACGGCGTAGAAAAAGGCAAACATCGTGATCCCCATTTGTGATTCCAAGGTGTCTTCAAATAAGAACGTAATCAACGCAATACACGCAAATAAGAATCCCGACCACTGTTGCCATTTCCATTGTTGGATGATAAATTTCCCTTGGAAATAAAGGAAAAATAGAAAGCCAAAAATACCAAATGTGAGGTAGTAGGTCAAATATGAATTGTGAGCCCGTAATCTCCTTTCCTGCGTTAAAGGGGAGTTTCGTTTGACATACATTTCTTGCATGGCATCGTCAACATCGCCTGTTCCAACCCCTATCATCCAATGCTCCTCAATAATTTGCCATGCATTTTTCCAATATTCCAATCGTTCCAAAATCGAATGACCCGAAGGATTTGTTGCATGGTGTAATTGATAGCGAATGTCTAACAATCTCGCTTGAATACCTCCATACGTTTCATGAATGTCTGCATATCCTGTTTCAATGTAATGAATGTCATCCTCAGTTAATTTTTGAACACCCTCTTTATTTGGACACAGTTTTTTGGACGCTAAATAACGTTCTAAAGTGGATGCAATCGGTTGTTTTCGTTTATCAAGTCCATCATAATTCAAGGTAGATCGCACATTCCAAGCCTGTTCCATTTCTTCGTATTTTTCCATACACAAGGGCGGATAATGAACTGGCATGGATAAATAATACAAGAGTCCAATTCCCATCAAAATCAGGATTAGAAAACTGGAGAACAATAATTTCAGTTGTTTTCGTTGCCACAAAATGAAGATAAGCAAGCCAAATAAAACAATAAGGACGGCAATGATACCCGATAGTACTTGGCTATAAAAGGTGTACATCACGAAGAAAAGTGAAACGACCAACAAGTGATTTCGGTAACGCGATCCCTGATAAATTTGCTGTAAACAAAAGCCCAATCCAATTCCCATGAGGATTCCGTAACGAATGTGGGATCCAAAAAGTGACATGTCGCGGATATCAATTAACTGGAATCTATCCGCAAAAAAATGAAACACGATCAGGTTTAGAATCGCGGTGATGGTCAAGGTCAGAATAAAATAGTGAATGAGTTTGTTCCATCTTTTTGGATTTGGTACCGGATGTGCGCCAACAATCAACGGAATCAGTAATAAAGACGTTTTCTTCCGAATATCATCAAATCCGTAGGTGAGATTATTGGTCCATAATAATCCCAAAAGGTGCAAGAAATAAAACGCTAGGATGAATAAGATCAACGGATTTTCTTTCAGACGTCGAAAGTAGGATGAGAAATTTCCTTCGAGCACTAAATTCAATGAGCCCAGTAAAAGTCCCATTGACATGAGAAATTTACTACAAACCACGCCTACGATAAAGAAGGCGAGCACAATAAAATGAACCTGGTGATGAATTTTTGGTCCGAAGTAGCGTTTCAACATAGCTGAGTAACGCTTATTTTTTCAAAATAGTATTGTACTCTTTCGAATTTGTTAGAATATCAATAGCTTTTTGCACTACGGGGTCATTTTTTAAGGATGCAACAGTGCGGCCCTTTTGATAGTAGTATCTTGAAATAATTTCATTTTCCAACAACTCAGAAATTTCAGCTTTGAATTTGATTAAATCTCTTTCTTTAGAAGGCGTGACTTTTGAAATCATGTCATCATAGTCCGATTTTATTTCATCAAAGTATCCCTCTTTCTCTGCCGTTTCTTTCATTTTTTTCAAGGATTCTTCCGAAGCAGTTGTGTAATTAAACTCCTGTGACAGCGCGTAAGTTTGAAATTCTTGGTATTCCGCATCTGACAAGGTAAACTCCTCAGCTTTCGCGATACTTGGATGCTTGATTGCGTAATCTGTCGCATAGTTGAAAATACAATTACTCGTCATCAGTACAGCAGTTAGTCGACTCAAATCAGGATTATCCAATTTCACATCGGGCTATACCACGACCATCGATTACATTGCGTCCATTTTTTGTCTGGAAGGTTTTCAGCAATGAATCTGGAATTTCTTTTGGTTTAGCAGAACTTTCCTTGTCGTAATATTCCAAGCGTTGCACACAGCGACCAGAAGGCGTGTAATATTTTGCAATAGTGATTTTAATTTTCGATCCATACTTTAAATCGTAGGTACGTTGCACCAATCCTTTTCCAAAACTTGTTTCACCAATTATAACTGCACGGTCCAAATCCTGTAACGAGCCAGAAAGAATTTCACTCGCCGAAGCGGATCCACCATCGACCAAAACAGCCAAAGGCATTTCCGGTGCAAACGGCTCTTCAAGTGTGGTGTACACTCTATTTTCCTCTTTGACGCGTCCTTTTGTTGTCACCACAATTTGATTTTTTGGAACAAAAAAGTTGACGATTTTCACTGCTTCAATCAATAATCCACCCCCGTTTCCACGTAAATCAAGCACCAATTCTTTTGCGCCATCCGCTTGTAATTTTTGAATGGCATTTTTCACATCAGCCGAAGCTGTCTGCGTAAAACTGTTCAATTTCACATAACCAACATCTCCTTTCAACATACCAAAATAAGGGACATCTGGAATTTTAATTTCGTCACGAGCGATGGTGATTTTCTTTATCCCTTCACCTTTTCGTTCTATTTCTACGACGATACTTGTTCCTTTTGGGCCTTTCAAGGCATCAGAAACCTCATCCGTTGATTTCTTTGCCATGTTTTTACCATCAATACTCATTATTTTATCTCCCGCTTTGATGCCACTTTTGGCTGCCGGACAATCCTCGTAAGGCTCTGCGATAAAGGTATAATCGCCCATTTGTCGAATAAGTGCTCCAATACCACCATATTGACCAGTTGTTAAAAGTCGGTAGTCTTCAATGTTCGATTCGTGGTAATAAACCGTGTAAGGATCTAACTGCTTCAACATGGCATCAATAGCCGTTTTGGATAATTTGCCATTTTGAGGTTCATCGACAAAATACAAATCCAAGTGTTCGTAGATTTGATCCATGATTTCAAGACTTTTTAGCGTCTCGAATCCATTCGATTGCGACCAAGAAAATTGGAATTGTAGGGAGCTGATGATGATCCAGAGGATCGCTATAAACTTATTTTTCATTTTTTATTTCGCCTATTAATTTGGTGATGGCTTGCATCAATTTCTGTTCCAATTCTTGAAAAGGAATTTGTTCATTGGTTTGATAAATCAACGCAAAATTGATTTTTTTATGGCACTTTGTCAAGTGTTCTTCAAGTATTGTCTTATTTAATCTCAGTATTTCCCGAAAACATCTTTTGATGTAATTTCGATCATGTGCAAATTTCATGCGTTTCTTCGGGACAGAAAACAGCACTTGAAACGTTTTTTCCATTTCCTCTTCCGTTTCTTGAAAAACAATGGAAATAGGATACGCTTTCACTCGTTTTCCTTCGGAAAATAAGCGGTCAATGCGTTTAACACTACATAATTTGTAAGATTTCCCGAATGAATACTCCATTTAGATGTTTAAGGATTATTGTTCAGCTGGAGATTCAGAATCAAACAATTCAACAATTTCATAACGGAAATCAGTCAGTTTCTTCAAGCTAGTGCTATCGTCATAAGAACCTTTAAAATCCATTAAAAAACTTGCATACAATGTTTTCATCGTACTTAAGCGGGGATGAGTTTCCATTTTTTTATAGACACTTCCGGAAAGAAATCCTGGTTTTTCACCGAGGACCAACTTTGTAAGGGAATGAATGATTTCATTCGAAAGTTCTATCAGTTCTTTTTCATCAAAGTGTGCCATTATTCTGAAATTTTAGTGTCATCAATTTCTTCAAAATCGTCAAAGGAATCCTCATCCTTATTGCTTTTGGAGCGAAAATCGGCGCGAACATTCACCATCGGTTTCCCTGAAATAATGTAGTTCAAGGCATTGAGCATTTTGAAAAACAATCCAATGAGGAAAAACAATCCGACCACTTTGAAAATAAATCCGATGATCACTGTATGCTCGATGTCCATGATGCTCTGTTGAAACCATTTGGAAACACCGTTTTCCGCAAATCTTGGATAAAAAACCAATCCAACAAATGCAAGAGCTGAAAGAACAATGAGTCCAATTTCCCACTGACGATTAAACGGAACTTCCTTCATTCCTTGAGAAAAATTGTTCATCAACAGCACACGCTGTTCTTTCTGCTGTAATTTACCCAGAAAATAGACCATCAAGATGATAAAACTTGGCGCCAAATGGACATAATTTATTTGAAAAACAGGTTCATCCATTTGTTGTAAACAAAACAAAAAAGTCACATTGACCAAGAATAAATACTTGACCGTTTTCACCAAATAAATTTCCCCAAGCGTGCGTTTGCGTCCACCAATCATTAATTGTAGCCCCATCTCAATGAAAAACCAAAGAAATCCATAGATGGCAAATAAAACTCCGAGGCGAAAAATAAGGTTGATGAGTTCCAAAATTGATGTTTTACACGAAGGTAGGAAATAGTTTCACGTCGTCGACGGTCGAGTACTTAAGAAGCCGAAATTTAGTTCAAACATTTACAAGGTGGGTCCAATAAAAGATGTGTGTTCGGTAATTTTCTTTTTAATTCATCCGCAAAATTGGTTCCGTACATGACTCCTTCGATGTTCAATGTTTTCAATTCTTTTAATTGAAAAATACCGGTGCCGAAATCTTCAATTATGTTATCGTAAAAATCTATTTTTTGCAGGTGGGTACAATTTTCTATTTGATTTGGAATCGATGCAATTCTATTGCGAGAAGCGTTTAATTTTTGCAAGTTTGGCAATTGGCAAATGATCAAGGGGAGAAAGGTAAATTTGTTCTTACTGATATTCAATTCCGTTAATTGTTCCAATAGGACTAATTCCTCCGGTAATTGCGCGAATTGATTTTTTTCCAAGCTTAAGTAGGTCAAATGAGTGAATTTCCATAACTCCTTGGGTAAGGAATCAAGTTTCATTTTTTCAAATGACACGGCATAAATAGTGTCCGGATTCGCCCATTTTACTTCAGACCATTGATAAATCTTGGGAACTTCTGTCTGCGCCAGATTATGAAAGCTGAACAGAAGAAAAATAAGTGCGAATGGTAACTTCATCCGATGAGATTTGGGCTTTTAACGCTTCTAAGTTAGGGAATTTATGTTCTGCTCGTACATACTCCAATACACGAATCTGACACTGTTCATCGTAAATGTCCTCTTGAAAATCGAACAAATGAACCTCCATTTTCCGTTCCAACTTTTCTTCTTGAATAGTTGGACGCCAACCAATGTTCATCATTCCCTGATAGCATGAGTCTTTCACACGCATCTCGACCGCATATACCCCTGTTGCCGGGATGATTTTATTGTTGTCCAATATATGAATGTTTGCGGTTGGAAATCCAATTTTGCGTCCATTTTGTAGCCCTTTAACAATAACTCCTCTCAATTCAAAAGGTGTACCTAAATAGGCGTTGGCTACGGATATTTCACCATTGAGGATGGCATTTCTTATTTTGGAGGAAGAAATATTTGCTTCATCGATTTGCTCTGCGGGAATTTCAAGCACTTCAAATAATCCTTGTGCCTCGTATTTTTTTAGGAAAGTTAAATT
>JBJTMU010000017.1:0-9186 GCA_046070685.1 Flavobacteriales bacterium
GCTCGGGCAGCGGCCCGGCGCCGCGCGTCACCACCACCGCGGCCTTCGGCGCCAGCTGGCAGGGGCTGGCCGTCGGCGCGAGCTACGTCCGGAGATTTTCCACCCAATTCCATGGTTACCGGAATCAAATTTTCAGAAGCATACTGCATGATCAATCTACCGGTTGTTGTTTCACCTGTAAACGCCACTTTTTGGACTCTTGACGATGTTGCTAATGGCTTTCCTGCCTCTGGACCAAAACCAGAAACCACATTTAAGACTCCTGCAGGAAGTAAATCTTGGATCAATTCCATCCAAATCATAATAGAAGTTGGCGTTTGTTCAGCTGGTTTGACAATCACACAATTTCCAGCTGCTAACGCTGGTGCAATTTTCCATGATGCCATTAACAACGGAAAATTCCAAGGAATGATTTGTCCAACAACACCAAGTGGTTCGTGTAAATTAATACTAACCGTATGCTCATCGTGCTCGGAAATAGTGCCTTCTTCAGAACGAATTACACCAGCAAAATAACGAAAATGATCAATACACAAAGGCAAGTCAGCTGCACGTGTTTCGCGAATTGCTTTACCATTATCGATGGTTTCCACCGTTGCTAAATACTCTAAATTTGCCTCCATCACATCTGCAATTTTCAATAGAATATTGCTTCGAGTAGTAGCGGAAGTTTTTGACCACGTTTTAAACGCTTCATGCGCTGCATCTAATGCTAATTCAATATCTTCTTCCGTTGAGCGTGCCGCTTTCGCGATTAATTTCCCATCGATTGGAGAGATATTTTCAAAATAATTTCCTTTTACTGGTGGAACAAATTTTCCTCCAATAAAATTGTCATAGTGCGACTTGAAAGTCGGTCTGTTTGCTAAATTGCTCATAGTTTCATGTTTTAGTCCTACAAATGAACAGATCAATTTTTGGAATTTTTAGCACATTTTATTCATCCTATAGCACGTTTAAATCAATGTCAATGAATTCAAAATCAATGCTTATCTTCGAATCATGGAACAATTAACTACGCGTACGGCTTTATTCGCTGGAATAGCTGCCTTTTCGGGATTTCTTTTTGGTTTTGACACCGTCGTTATTTCAGGTGCAGATAAAACTTTACAAGAACTTTGGCATACTTCTGATTTATTTCATGGTGGTATCGTGATGTCGATGGCCTTGTGGGGAACCGTACTTGGTGCCATTTTTGGGCACTTTCCTACCAATTATCTAGGACGCAAAAAAAGCCTTCTTTCCATTGGTGTTTTATTCGCTATTTCGGCGTTTGGAACAGCTCTGGCACAAGATCCATGGATTTTCTCCATTGCTCGATTCCTCGGAGGTCTTGGAATTGGCGTGTCAACCATTGCAGCACCTAGTTACATTTCTGAAATTTCACCAGCTCGTTTTCGAGGACGATTGGTTGGACTGTATCAATTCAACATTGTCTTTGGAATTGTCATTGCATTTTTATCTAATTTCATATTAAAGGATTGGGGTCCAAACGCTTGGAGATACATGCTTGGAGTTCAAATTATTCCATCCATCATTTTCGCTATCGCTTGTTTATTTATTCCTGAAAGTGAACGTTGGGAATCTTCTCATCAAACGATTTCAAGTGATCGTATTTTTGATACCTCCTATCGAAAAGTGTTGTGGTTGAGTTTTTTCGTGGCTTTTTTTAATCAACTTTCGGGCATTAATGCATTTCTCTATTATGCACCACGCATTTTTGATCTTGCTGGACTGAATGAAAAAGCTGCCTATTTAAGCTCGATTGGCGTTGGATTGGTCAACTTATGTTTTACCATTTTAGGCGTTTCGCTTATCGATAAAGTCGGACGAAAAACACTCATGTACATAGGAGGAGTTGGATATGTGCTCTCACTTGGTCTCGTTACTGCCAGTTTTCATTGGCACTGGAATGAGGACTTTGTTCCTTATTTCTTTTTTCTATTCATCGCCTCTCATGCCATTGGACAAGGCACGGTCATCTGGGTGTTTATTTCAGAGCTTTTTCCAGATCATTTGCGCGCTGCCGGACAAGGATTCGGTTCAACCGTCCATTGGATTTTAGCCGCATCCATTCCTGCACTAATTCCATTTTTATTTGATCAAATTGGTGCCTCCTTGGTATTTGCTTTCTTTTGTTTAGCGATGTGTTTACAACTCATTTGGATTCGTTGGTTTATGCCAGAAACGAAGGGAAAAAGTATGGAAGAAATTACCTCAGAACTAAGTCGCTCATGAAAAATAAAGTGATTTGTTTCGGAGAAGTACTGTGGGACATGCTTCCAAGTGGTAAAGTAGCCGGAGGAGCTCCTATGAATGTGGCTTTTCGTTTAAAGGAACTTCAACACGATGTTCAACTTTTTACGGCAATCGGTGAGGATGAACTTGGACTAGAATTGCTTGAAATACTAAAAGACATGGATCTTTCAAAGAATGTACATTCCTCTGAGCATCTTCCAACTGGAACCGTCGCAGTTGAATTGAGTGAAGCAGGAAATGCTTCCTATACGATTGTTGAGGGTGTCGCTTGGGATGAAATTCCTGTCAATGCGTTTCCCTCTCAACCATTTCAATTGATTTTTGGAAGTTTGGCCTTACGATCCGACGTGAATCAAACCACCATTTTAACACTGATTGATCAGGCAACAGAAGTTGTATTTGACATCAATTTACGAGCACCTTTTTACCATTGGGACCTCATCAATCGCTTTATGAAAAAAGCAGATTTGGTTAAAATGAATGAAGATGAATTCGAGTGGATTTGTGAACAATTAAACATACACGAGAAAAGCTCCATATCACGACTCAAGCTTTTGGATCGATTATACCCGCATAAAACGTGGTGTGTCACCAAAGGAGATAAAGGAGCTGAATATATGGAAGATGGGCTTCACTTTGAACAAACTGGATTTCCAACAAAAGTGATCGACACCATCGGAGCAGGTGATGCTTTTTTGGCGGGATTACTGCACCAAAGACAACAACAATCCTCCCCTGAACAATGCTTGAAATTCGCGTGTAAAATTGGGTCCATCGTTGCAGGACAACAGGGTGCTAGTCAAGCATTATCTTTGGAAGAAATCAGTTATTGAGCAAGAACTTTCTCAATAATTCGAGCGATTTGTACGGCATTCGTAGCAGCGCCTTTACGCAAATTATCGGCAACAATCCACAAATTTAATGTGTTTACCTGACTCTCATCTCGACGAATACGTCCAACGAAAACATCATCCTTTCCATGCGCGTATTTCGGCATGGGATAAGTAAACGTATCCGGATTATCCTGTAGGGTGATGCCAGCTGTTTCGTGTAATATTTTTCGAACTTCTGTTAAATCGAAATCTTTTTCAAATTCAATGTTCACAGCTTCTGAATGTCCGCCTACAACTGGAACACGCACAGCAGTTGCTGTCACAAGAATGGAAGGATCTAAAATTTTCTTCGTTTCATTGGTCAGTTTCATTTCTTCTTTTGTGTAGCCATTGTCCTCAAAAACATCGCATTGTGGAATGCAATTTTTATCAATCGGATATTTATACGCCATTTCACCCGCTTGCTCTGCACGCTCGTTTTCCATTTGTTCAACTGCTTTAACACCTGTTCCTGTGATGGATTGGTATGTTGAAACAACTACTCGTTTAATGCCATATTTTTTGTGTAGCGGAGCCAATACCATCACTAATTGAATGGTGCTACAGTTCGGATTGGCAATGATTTTATCTTCTTTTGTCAATAAATGACCATTAATTTCTGGAACAATCAATTTTTTCGATGGATCCATTCTCCACGCTGAAGAATTATCAATCACCACTGTTCCAACTTCTGCAAATTTAGGCGCCCAATGTAGGGAAGTTTCGCCTCCAGCAGAAAAAATAGCAATATCCGGTCGCATTTCAACGGCTGTTTGGAGTCCAACGACTTCAAATTCTAATCCACCGAATTCCATTTTTTTACCAATCGATTTCTCTGATGCAACAGGGATTAGCGTGGTAATTGGGAAATTCTGTTCCTTTAAAACTTGCAACATAACATGTCCAACCATGCCTGTTGCTCCAACAACTGCGACTTTCATACGTTATTAAACTATTTGAGCCTGTAAAATTAATATATTTGATAGCTATGAAATCGATTCCATGTATAATATTGTGTTTTTTGTGGATGTCCACCTTGATTTCCTACGCCCAAGTGACGGATGATTTCTCAGATGGAGATTTTTCAACGAATCCATCTTGGAATGGCAGTACCTCCAACTTTATGGTCAATGCGAGTCATCAACTTCAACTTAATAATACACTTGCAGGTACATCCTACTTGGACATTCAACATGGTTTAAGTAATCTCGTGAACCACGAATGGCATTTCTGGATAAAGCAAAGTTTTTCACCTTCATCCAGTAATTTTGGAAAGGTTTATTTAAGTGCCGATCAATCAGATTTGACACTGGTTCAAAACGGTTACTACCTTCTTTTTGGTGAGGCGAACACAAGTGATGCCATACGCTTGTTTAAATTAGAAAATGGAATTTCTACCCAATTATGTGCTGGTTCGGATGGTCAAATTGCCAATAGTTTTACTGTGGGCATTAAGGTGATTCTTCAAGCCAATGGACTTTGGGAACTTTCTGCGGATTTGAGTGGTGGAACGAATTATGTAGCGCAAGGTAGTGCCACCGATTCCAATATTCTACCAGGATCTTATTTTGGATATCTGTGCACATATACTTCCAGCAACGCCAATAAGTTTTTTTTAGATGACGTATATATTGGAAGTCCTATATTAGATATTCAAGCACCCATTTTACAGCAAGCTACGGTGATCTCCAGCAATCAAATTGACGCCCTTTTCAATGAAGCTTTGACTCCCGCCAGCGCCAATAATTTGAGTAATTATGCAATTATTCCATTCAACTCGTTCGTGAGTGTGCAGCAAGACAATGTGAACCCAGCTTTAGTGCACCTTAACACAAGTTTGCCGTTAGTAAATGGCAATACATACACACTTTCCAGCGCAAATTTGGTGGATTTAAGTGGGAATATTGCCGGAAATCAATCTGTAAATTTTAATTACCTCGTTGCCGACACTGCTTTCAAGGGGGATGTTATTTTTACGGAATTCTTCCCTGATCCAAGTCCGGTTATTGGACTGCCAGAAGTGGAATATGTAGAAATTTACAATAAAACAGCTAAGGTTTTTCATTTGCAAAATTGGACCATCAGTGATGGATCCTCCAATGGAACGATTGGGGATGTTTGGTTGTTGCCGGGTTCTTATCTTGTTTTGACTGCCAATGCCAACACAGGACTTTTCACGAATGTGGGCGGAGTGACTAGTTTTCCTAGTCTGAATAATGCAGGCGACCAACTTATTTTGTCAGATGATACAGGATTAATCTTGGATCACTTGACCTACACAGATGATTGGTATCAGGACAATATGAAAAAAAATGGCGGCTACAGTATTGAACGCATTCAGTTAAATGATCCTTGTTCAAATTACGACAACTGGTCAGCATCCAATGACCCATCTGGCGGATCTCCCGGAACCATCAATTCCATTTTTAGTGCCGCTCCCGACTTGATTCAACCAAGTTTGATTTCACTTATTGCTTTGAATCCAAATTTCTTAGAAGTTTCATTCTCTGAAGGAATGGATTCGAGCAGCCTTGCCAATACCTTGATTCAAGTGACACCGAGTTTAAGTGTGAATCAGCTGTTTATTCAAGCAGTCAATGATAATCCAAACGGACCAGCTCAATTAATCATTCAATTTAATGAGAATTTTATCCCATCGAACACCTATCAAATTCAACTTGGTCCAGTAAGTGACTGTTGGTTAAACGACACCTCCTTTATCGGTCAATTTTCGCTACCCGAACAAGCAGAACCAGGAGATGTAATTGTGAATGAAATACTCGCGAATCCATTAAACGGAGGACAAGATTTCGTTGAATTATATAATCGATCTTCAAAGATAATCGACTTGAAAGATTGGCAATTAGCCAATTTTTATCAAGATTCCATTTCGAATCAAAAAACCATACCTTATCATTTTTTATTGACCCCAGGATCTTATGTAGCCATAAGTGAAGATACGAATTTCTTGTTGCAACATTATGCAGCTAGTGTACCGGGAAAACTGATCGAAATGGACATGCCAAGTTACAACATTGACTCCGGTACCATTTATTTACTATTCAACGGGATACAAATCGACAAGGTATCCTATTCTGTTGATTGGCAATTTTCTTTACTCGACAATAGTGATGGTGTTTCGCTGGAACGCATTTCACCAAGCGGACCATCCAACCAAGCGTCGAATTGGCATTCAGCAGCTGAATCAATTGGCTTTGCCACACCTGGACGCATCAATTCCCAATTCTTATATCAAACGAATGCGTCTTCCATCGAATTACAATCGGATGTCATGTCACCCGATCAAGATGGATTTGAAGATGTGCTGATGGTCAATTATTCATTTACTACACCTGGACTTCTAGGAAAAGCCCGGATTTTCGATGATCTAGGTAGAGAAATAAAAATCCTTTTTTCGAATGAACTTCTTTCAACGAAAGGATTTTTCACGTGGGACGGAGTTACATCTGAACAAAACAAAGCTCCAATGGGTGTATATGTATTGCTATTCGAGGTGTTTTCAACGGATGGTCAAGAAATTTTAACTAAAAAAATTGCCTTTACAATAGCTGGTAAATGATAACTTTGTATAAAAAAGGTATGAAATTTCTATTTTTTGTTTTTAGCATCTTTTTCTCCCTCAGTTTTCATGCACAACGTTACTCAAACGCTGTCGGATTAAGGTTTTCAAATATTGGTTTAACCCAATTAAATGCAAAGCATTTTTTAAATGAAAACAATGCTTTGGAAGCAGGTGTTGGGGGAAGTTCGAATTATATTTGGATGCAAGTAAATTACGAAAGGCAACATACTTTAGTCAATGACTTCGATTATTATTACGGTGCGGGACCAGGTTTTGGTATCGTTTCAGGAAACCCAATCATGCAAAATTCGGCAACAGACCGTGTGATGCTGGGAGCAAATGGAGTCATTGGAATGGAATATAAAATGCCTGATTTCCCTATTACATTTTCCATCGAAACAGGACCCTACCTTCAAGTTATTCCAAGCTTAAGTCTTGGCTGGAACTTCGGACTCGCAGCACGCTATGTCCTCCCTTAAAAACACCCTCTCTCCCGGGTCCAAAAATTGGATTCCTAAATTTTTTCAATTATTGGAAAAAGGAGTGATTTCTTTGGATTTTGATTTAATTCAAAACAACGAAGCGGATCTTACTCATTTTATTTCTCATCGCACTGGCCTCGTCTATGGCAACGCGCAGCAATTTCTTTTTTCGAAACAATTAGATGCATCGAAATATACAAGCGATGAGAAGTTGAAACTGTTGTTATTCGAAACCTTGCTTTTCACCTATCTCAGAAAAAATCAAGGTGAATTTCAGCCTGAAGTCTTTCTCGAAAATCTGATGGACTTTTATGGAAACACCAAAGAAGGCGGGGTTTTTGCTTGGTTTGACCGTGTTTTCACTGGAAAAGACAGCTTGAATATCGAAGAAATTCTGGAACAAAGAGTCCTTGTTAAAAGCAACTTTTTCGGTGCCAATTATTGGTTAAATCACCTGTCGAATGCCTTTATTTTTCTTGATGTGGTGCTTTACCGAGCATTTTTGGACGGACACATACATTCGTTTTCTCGTCATTACACGGATTACGCTAGTTCACTCATGAATGGCGTCATCTACGCTGCCTACACGGATAACAATGCGGATGATAAAGAGCAACGTGTATTGTGGCACTTCTTGGCTTCCACGGAACTGGAGAAATCGAAAAAAACACGATTTGAAAATCGTATTTTGACAGGCATTACCTTGCGTGTTTTGAAGAAGGAACATGTTGCGGATAAATTACTATCGAAATTCACCTTTGAATTGGGATTATTTCTCATTCAAGGAACACATCAGCCAAGTGAAGGTGAATTAAAAAAATTAAAATCGCTGGGACATGCCTTGGATTTAAGTGATAAAGAAATTCAAGAATCACGAGAAATGTGTAACACCTATATGTTGCAAAATCAAAATGAAATTCTTGTCTTTCAATCCGATTCTGAAACCAGTTATGTATTCAAAGCCTTCAGTCAACGATGGATACGTATTTTAGGTAGAAACAAAGATAAGTTGGTGCAAGAAATGCGTGAAAGCAAGGAATTAATGGCCTTGATTCAGAAATCAACCAAGGAAGAACTAAGTGTAGAAGAAAAGGAACAAGTTCGCACTCAATTCTTAGATTTGATCAAGTCAATGCCCTCCCTTGCCCTATTTCTTTTGCCCGGAGGAAGTTTACTTCTGCCATTAATTCTTAAACTTGTTCCCGAATTAATTCCATCCGCTTTTAAAGTGAATGAAATTGAAAAAAACAAGCAAAAAAAATGACCTGTAAAATTCACATTTACCTTTTAAACGATTTATTCTCCCAAGCTTTTGCGGATGAAAACCACGATGGAAATCCATCTATTGACAATGTTAAATACGAGTGGGAAGATGAATTGTCCATTTCAAGTGATGTACAAACGGTGCAGGAATTGATCGGCGTTGATTATCCATTAATGGGTATGGACGAAAATGAACAAGCGTTTCAATACGACATTCCACACATGCATTTATTTGAGATTATCTCTGCCGACGCACCATCCGTTTATGTTGGCGCATCACAAAGCATCATTGATCAAGCGGTACTTCATCGCTCCGAAGAAGGATATAAAATTGAAATTTTCATTAAGGATTACGAGCCTATGTCTAATCCAATTCCAGGAATTTTTATTGCGTCAAAATCCTTTCCGAAAGAACTCATTCGTATATGATTGTACTTAAGAACATTGAGCTTTCTTACCAAAAACCCATTATCAAACGGGCAAATTTATCCGTTAAACAAGGAGAGATTTTAGGACTTGTTGGAAAAAGTGGTGCCGGAAAATCCTCTTTGTTAAAAATCATTGCAGGTCTCACAGATCCAAATGAAGGAGACATCATAATTGATCAACAACGAATGCCCCGTGTTCATCAATTACTTATTCCAGGTTTTAAACGTGTGGCGATGGTCAACCAAGATTTTCAATTGGATATTTATCACACAGTTGAAGAAAATCTTCGAGAAGTGGT
>JBJTMU010000018.1:0-13431 GCA_046070685.1 Flavobacteriales bacterium
CATTCACATCGTCAGCTGCTACATAATTTCTATGTACGTATGTTGGCATCAAAGCAATAGATGCTGTTTTACCAAAATGATGCGCCATATTCAATTGTGTAAAATAAGAAAAACGGTGCGCTGTTTTTGGGAAACTATTCACTTGAGATAAATCAGTAGAAGCCTTCATGTAGGTGAATGAGGATCCACCAATTAAAGCCATTGAAATCGGCATTTCATTTTTCTTTTGAGTCAAGAAACGGTACTTTACGAATCCGTCTAACAATGATCTGTAAGGCGCTCCAGTTCCTTTGCAACGACCTGCACCGATCATTAACTTATCCGTCAAACCATATTCCAACGCAATACGCATGTCTGAAAGTTGGTCAAAGCCAAACATGTTTTGCGGTCCTCCATTGGTACCAGCAATGTCACCAAAACGGTGTTCAATGCGAAAATCCATAATGCCCTTTTCCAAGGTTTCCACTGAGTGTCCAGAGACAATTCTCGTTGAAGCAAATGTCATTGGCTCTGCTTCTTCATATTCTTCTTCCACGATTGTGGTGTCTTGTGCATACATTGTTGCATTTCCGGCAACAAATAATAAAAGGAGAATGAGTGTTTTTTTCATAGTGTAATATTGGTATTAATAGTTTGATAATGAAACGAATTTAACAATTTTAACAAGTGAGCTTTTAATTTCGGTTTTTGCGTTTTTCAGATAACCACTTTGGCACTTTTTCTTGTTGTGGTTGGTCACCTAGTAATTTTTCGATTAAATCAGGTCGTTTGGCTTTGGTTAATCGTTGTTTGATCCAATCTTTATTCTCCCTTTTATACCAAAAGAAGAATCGGTTTTGATTCAATTTTTCTTCTCGCGTTTTCACCGTTTTAATGGGCTTCAAGGTATAAGGATGTAATCCCGTATAATAAATGACTTCTGCAACGGTCATAGGAGTTGGCGTGAAATCCTGCACTTGCTCCAATTGGAAGCCCATATCCTTTGTTTCAGCTGCCAAATTTGCCATATCTTCCTCCTCGCAACCCGGATGTGAAGAAATAAAATAAGGAATCAATTGTTGTTTTAATCCGTGTTTTTCTGAAAGTTTATCGTACTTCTCCTTGAATTTGTGAAAATACTTGAAGGAAGGTTTTCGCATGACACGTAAGGTCGCATCTGATGTATGTTCTGGAGCAACTTTCAATCGTCCACTCACATGTCGAGTGATAACCTGTTCAATGTACGCATCGTGATTTCCATCTTCGTTGTTTTTATTAAAATCATCCACCAAAAGGTCATAACGAATTCCTGAACCAACGAATGCTTTTTTGACTTTCGGATGCGCATCAATTTTCTGATATAATTTGGTCATTTGCTCATGGGAGGTGTCCAAATTGTTGCAAATTACTGGATGAATACAACTTGGAGAAACACATTTAGCACAAACCGCTTCATCCTTTCCTTTCATTTTATACATGTTCGCCGAAGGTCCACCGATATCCGAAATATATCCTCTGAAATCAGGGTGATTCACCAATTCTTCCAATTCACCTAAAATAGATTTTTCACTTCTTGAAGCAATGAATTTTCCTTGATGCGCAGAAATGGTACAAAAGCTACATCCCCCAAAACAGCCTCGGTGCATGTTTATGGAAAATTTAATCATATCGAAGGCTGGTATGGCTCCTCTTTTTTTGTATTTAGGATGTGGTAAACGTGTGTACGGCAAATCAAAACTTTGATCTATTTCCTTTTCGGACATCGTTTTAAAAGGTGGATTGATCACCAACGTTTGATTACCAACTTGTTGAATAATGCGGTTTGCTTCCCATTTATTGGACTCCACTTCCACGATTTTAAAGTTGGATGCATATTGCACCTTATCTTTTAAACACGTTTCATGACTCGCTAACTCCACTGAATTCCAATTTTTATTCTTGGGCAGTTCTTCCGATTGAGGATTCAAAAAAGCCACTTGATTAATCGTTTTAGCTTGATGAAACGGAACGCCTCTTTTGAGAAGACGCAGTAAGGTTCGCAAGGGTTGGTCTCCCATCCCATAAACCAATAAATCCGCTCCTGAATCCACTAAAATGGATGGCATTAATTGATCTTTCCAATAATCATAATGGGTCACACGGCGCAAGGATGCCTCAATTCCACCCAGAACAACAGGGACATCCGGAAAAAGGGACTTTAAGATTTGACTGTAAACAGTGGAAGCATAATCTGGACGGAATCCTGCTTGTCCTCCAGGAGTGTAGGCGTCTGTTGAGCGCAAACGTTTGTTAGCGGTATAATGGTTCACCATGGAATCCATACAACCTGCTGTGACACCAAAAAACAATCTGGGCTTCCCTAATTTTTTAAAATCCCGTAGATCATCCTTCCAATTTGGCTGTGCTACGATTCCGATACGCAGACCTTCATCTTCAATGATGCGTGAAATAACAGCAGTTCCAAAACTCGGGTGATCAACATACGCATCACCAGAAATTAAAATGACGTCAAACTCTTCCCATCCGCGTTTTTCAGCTTCCTTCGTGGACATTGGAATCCAATCTGATATTGGTCTTTCAGTATTCATGGTACAAAATTACGCATTATCAGAAGATTGGTTTCATCTAAGATTTCTCCAACATTCTGAACAAATTCCAAGTTTAATGCGTTTAGATTATGCTTAATTTTGTCGAAGTAACTAATCATTAAAATAAATAATATGTCATTCGAATTACCAACATTGCCTTATGCTTATGATGCATTAGAGCCACACATCGATGCACGCACGATGGAAATTCACCACACGAAACACCATCAAGCATATATTACCAATTTAAACAATGCCATTGCTGGGACAGATTTAGAAGGAAAAACAATCGAAGAGATTCTAACCGTTTGTAAGGACATTCCAGCTGTAAGAAACAATGGTGGTGGATTTTGGAATCACAACCTATTCTGGGAATGTATGTCTCCAAATGGTGGCGGACTTCCAACAGGCGATTTAGCAAATGCCATTGATGAAGCTTTTGGATCATTTGAAAATTTACAAGCAGAATTTGCAAAAGCGGCAACTACACGTTTTGGTTCTGGATGGGCATGGTTGTGCGTTACAAATGGAAAATTAGAAATCTGTTCGACAGCAAATCAAGATAATCCATTAATGGGTGAAGGATGTCAAGGAACACCGATTCTTGCCCTTGATGTTTGGGAACATGCTTACTATTTAAACTACCAAAATAGAAGACCAGATTACATTCAATCATTCTTCCATGTCGTTAATTGGGAATTTGTAGCGAATAAATTCGCAGCGGCGAAATAAGCAAAACATTTGATAACATAAAAAAGGGGAGCATGATCATGCTCCCCTTTTGTTTTGGATTCATTCCATTAAAAACGATATTGAATGCGAAAAGTGAATACATCATCTTTCAAATCTTTATCAAATCCAGCAATGCCAGCTGCATTTTCATTCGTTACCATATTGTAGTACACCATGAATTTCACGTTATCGCTGTAATAATAATTGTACCCAATACCTAACATCGTATATTTCAATTCAGCTTTACTAAATGTTGTACCGACAGCAAAATCAGCGGCGCTAACTTTTGTATTTGGATCATACCACTCATATTTCAACGCGATTTCATTTTTAGATTTACCCAATCGTTGAATCAAATAAGCGTAACCGCCATTGAAGGAACGAAGATAGGTATCCATTTTTGCCGGTAATGTACTCGGACTTTTCGTTTCATCAATCATACCTGATTGAGTTCCTGTAATATATTCCGCACGAACGGTTGTTGTTCCGATTTTTGACTTCACGCTTAATTGCACATCACCTCCATAATATACTCTTGGCGCTTTTCCGCCCTTTGACAAGCTACCTGATGTCGTATCACGCATTTGCCAAGCCATTAAACCGTTTGAACCGGCTGCTAGTGCATCAAACACACGGTTATTTTGGTAAACATATCCACCATTGTAATGCGAAAGACCCATTCCAAACTGGATTTTATCTTCTTTTAGCGATTTTTTGTAATGCGCACGTCCGATGAAATCTTTGTACGAATCAAAATCAACGACACCAGCACCATTCAAACTAGTCGTTCCAGGTACGGCAATTCCAACACCATTAAAGAATCCAGCATCCACTTTTAATCCATAAAGCTTTTTACCTTTCGCCGGTTGAAATGACAACATTGCGCCTAAATCACGTTCGTTTGGCAATAAAATTTGGGTAAATCTCGAACGTTCAGGCGTTTCACGATCTGCCGATGATTGTTGAATTTCGAATCCAAAAGGACGGTTCATCACACCAGTTGTTAATGTGAAGGATTTTGTCCACGGGTCCGTGATTTTACCAAAGTATTCCACTAAGTTCACACCTCGTTCAGTGGCATTGACTTGCATCACACCTTGAAAAAGTCCATTAGTGTAGGTAAATTTTACACGAGCACGACGAAGCATGAAACGATTATCAGATAAGGGAAGGAAATCTCCACCATCAAATGTTTTTGCTCCTTTCGATTCAGCATGTTGAAATTGTGTTTGCACCCAACCGCTGATTTTCAGGTTTTTCAATTGGGATACGTCAGACTTTAACTGATTGACAGTTTGTTTTAAACTATCGTCTTTCGAGGACTGTTGAGCAAATAATTGTACTCCGCAAGCCAAGAATACTACTAGTAGTTGTTTTTTCATGAGTTTCAATTTGAAGGCAAAACTAGTGCATTCATGTTTTGTTAACATTCCATTCATTTTGATTTAACGTTTATATAATTTTGGTAATATTTTCTTAACATTAGGTGAAAATGCCTGTTTTTCGGATGATTCATCATTGGAATTTGCTTGTTCAAAACAACGATTTATAAAGGGATATAGCATTTCCCCCAGTGACATAAGCAACAAAACAATGTTATGTTTACGTTATCAAAGCGCGTGAAACTTTGTCTGACCAACACAAGCCTCTACATTTGTCAAAAAAATTAATGTTATGGCTGGAATTTTAAGTTACTTTTTACCTAAAGACAAAGTGTTCTATTCATTGTTTGAACAAGCAAGTGATAATTTGGAACTAATTGCAAAAAAACTTGTACAGGTTGTACAGGAGTCCGATTTTAATAAGCGCGCTGCATACATTTCTGAAATGCAGGATATTGAGCACCAAAATGACAACATCACGCACCAAATTTTTATCGAATTAGGAAAAAACTTCATTACACCATTTGACCGTGAAGATATTCACAGTTTAGCATCTGCTTTGGATGATATTGCTGATTATGTTTATGCTTCTGGTAAAAAGATCAACTTCTATCAAATTGATCCGATTTCTGATCAAGGAATTCAAAAAACGGCTGAAGCTATTTTAGAAGCTGTTACAGCAGTGAAAGCAGCGGTGATGGAACTACGCAATCTAAAAAATACGCAGAAAATCATCGAATGTGTGATTAAAATCAACAGCATCGAAAACAATGCAGACAATATTTTTGATATGAGTATCGAGAAGTTATTTAATTCAGACGTTGATGCAAAAGAATTAATTAAACGTCGTGAATTGTATCAAGTGATGGAAACAGCAACAGACAAATGTGAAGATGCTGGAAACGTGATTGAGTCCATCGTTGTTAAATACGCTTAATTTAAACTAACTAGAACATACCTATATGTTTACTCTATTAATTGTGGTGATTGCGATCGCCCTATTGTTCGACTTAGTCAATGGATTTCACGATGCAGCGAACTCCATTGCAACTGTTGTTTCAACCAAAGTTTTAACCCCATTTCAAGCCGTAGTTTGGGCCGCAGCCTTTAACATTATAGCTTTCTGGGTGTTTGACATGAGCGTTGGTAACACTGTTGCTAAAACTGTTGACAGCAATGCGATTGACCTTTGGGTGATCCTAGCTGGACTTTTGGCAGCAACATTTTGGAATCTTCTCACTTGGTGGTTAGGTATTCCATCTTCTTCTTCCCACACCTTAATTGGTGGATTTGCAGGTGCTGCTGTTGCTCACGCAGGGTTTGGTGTGATTGAATCAGGAGAGATTTTAAAAGTTATTTTATTCATTTTCCTGGCGCCTATTATCGGTGGATTCATCGCTTACCTGATCGCCGTGGTAACCATCAGTCGATCGTTTTGGAAAAAAATGTTGGTGATTTTGGGATTGTCAGCAATCACCATTATGGTCATGCAGTACATGATTGAGTACATTGATATGAAACCAATCATGCTCTACATCGTCATCGGAATGATCAGTATTTTCATACTGGTGTACATTTGGTTTGAGATTGCTTACGGCAAAAAACCATCTGCCTTGAAAGAAGCAAATATGCACAAACGTCTGCAATTACTTTCTTCAGCGGCCTTTTCACTTGGACATGGTGGGGCTGATTCCCAAAAAGTAATGGGGATTATCTGTGCAGCCTTACTTGTTTATGGAAACATGGGTAGACAAGGGAAATTGGATCAATCGGTTCCTAAAAATCTTCAAATTACAGAGCTCATGCAAATTGAATACCACAACCAGGATGATAAGTTAGAAAAATTCAAACCTGAAGTGGCGACAATTGACAGCACTGTTTATTTCTTAGAAAACAAGGAAATCGTTGATGCGCAATCAGGAAAAGCTGTTTATGACAAAGATGGAAATGTAACACCAGCATATGCTGCGGCACACATTCCAAGTTACAAAGAAATTGATGACGCTTTAGACAAAATTCAAGTTTATACACTTGGAGATGCTTTATGTGATGCAGCGACCAATGACACCGTTTTTAACGATAAAACATTAAATACCAAGTATGCTTATGCTGGAATATTCGGTAATTATGTTGATGAAAAATCTGGTGAATTAAAAGAAGGATTTAAAATTAAAACAAAAGTTCACTCTGAAACAATGCCATTCTGGATTGCTTTTGGATGTTACTTAATGATCGGATTAGGAACCTTAATGGGTGGATGGAAGATCGTTAAAACGATGGGAACTAAGATTACGAAGGTCACACCGTTGGAAGGTGTTTGTGCCGAAACCGCAGGGGCTTTAACCTTGTTTACCGTATCTCAGTTTGGAATCCCTGTTTCAACGACACACACCATTACGGGTTCAATTATTGGAGTTGGTGCAACCAAACGACTTAGCGCTGTACGCTGGGGAGTGACCATCAACTTACTATGGGCATGGATTTTAACCATCCCTGTAAGTGCTGGATTAGCTGCTTTATTCTATTACATTATTCTTTGGTTAAGATAATAGAAAACAGATTATACCAACAAAAAAGCCGTCCAATGGACGGCTTTTTTGTTGAAAATTACTTTTGTTTATTTTTAAATTAATACTAACTTTAACCCAAATCATTATAAAAAATCAACTATGAGAAAATTATTACTTACTATTAGTGCTTTAGCATTGACATATATGTCAAATGCTCAAGTCATTGTAGCGGGGGTTTCTCCGCAATCAATTGTTGCGAATTATACGCACACATGGGCAGATCCTGCAAGTGGATGGGGAACGCCAGACTTCAATATTCCAGGAACATACGTTCAAGATACCCTTATGTTGGTAGAAGACGGAAGTACAGGAACAAATGCACAAGGTCACCCGATTTCGCAAGAAGGATGTAATCCATTGATTAATGACCTAACAGGTAAAATTGCGGTCATTTATCGTAACACATGTGAGTTCGGTATGAAAGCACTTAATGCACAAAACGCAGGAGCAGTTGCTGTAATTGTTATCAACCGCGATCCAGCTGTAATTGCTATGGGTGCAGGAGCAAGTGGTGCAACCGTGACCATTCCAGTGGTTATGATCCAAAATTCTGATGGAGATGCAATCGTGAATCAAATGGCAGGTGGACCAGTTGTGATGTTCTTAGGAAACAAAACAGGTTTATTTGCAAACGATGCAGGAATTTCAGCAGGAGCAGCATTGTTGCCAAAACAAGCCATTATTCCATCTTACATTGCACAAAATGGAACAGAATTTAATGCTGACTTAGGCGCACGAATCTTCAATTACGGAAACCAGGCACAAGGATCTGTTAGCATCAATGCGAAAATCACGAATCCATCTGGCGCAACAGTTTATGACAACTCCGTAACTGGTTTATCTATTGCTTCAGGAGATAGTACAGATGTATATCCTGGTGGAGCGTCAACATTACCACAGTTTTCACTTGCTACTTATCCAGCAGGAACCTACACATTGACTTACACAGTAAGTTTAGGTGTTGCTGATGACTATGATGCAGATAACGTGTTAACTTCAACATTTACTATTTCTGATTCATTGTATTCATACGCGCAAGCGGATGCAACAACTGGATTACCAGCAGGAGGAAATTATTACCGTCCATCTACAAATAACCAAACATTCTCTGTTTGTTCTGTGATTAACGATGCACATGCAAGCCGCATGAGTGCGGAAGGGATCTTCTTCTCAGGAACAACAAGTACTGCTTCTGGCGCTGTATTGACTGGTGAAGAAATGGCATTATACCTTTACAAATGGGAAGATGTATTTACAGACTTGAACGATGCAAACTTAGGTTTCAATACCTTAACAGAAGTTGCATCTGGATTCTATTACTATCCAAGTGACTTACAAGGTGAAACTGTTTATGGTGCATTTACAACTCCAGCAAATTTAGAGGATAACCAACGTTACCTTGCATGTGTTCAAACTGTAAACTTAAGCCTTTACTTAGGACACGAAAATGCAACAAATTATACATGGAATGCAGCATACTATTTACAACCAATGTCTCCAAACGAAAGTGACGGTACTTACTTCGCTGCAGGATTTGGCGAGGATGTTCCTAGTTCAATTGCTATTAAAGTTGGTGCCGCTGTAGGAATCAATGAATTAAATACAGTTGAAGGGATGGCATTCCCGAATCCAGCTACAGATGTAGTGACGATTTCAATCGATGGTGAAGGTGTAGCAAACTTAACAGTAACAGATGTTGCTGGAAAAGTGGCTATGAAAAACAATGTAACATTAACTTCTGGTAAAGCAGCATTAAATGTGGCGAACTTAGAAGCAGGTGTTTATATTTTCAATGTCGTTCTTGAAAATGGAAAAACAGCTCAATTCAACGTTGTGAAAAAATAATTCGAACTTCGAATGAAGAAAAGGGTCGACATGTCGACCCTTTTTTTATGCCATTTTTTCGAGATAGGAATTCCTCCAAGATGGCTCAGCTTTTATTATCTTTGTCCCAATGAAAAAAGCAACTTACACTGTAACCGCAGCATTACCATATGCAAATGGACCGCTACATCTTGGACACGTAGCAGGTGTTTATCTACCCGCAGATATTTTTGTTCGTTTCTTGCGCATGAATGATCACGATGTTGTCTTCATTTGTGGAAGTGATGAACATGGTGCAGCGATTACCTTGCGTGCTAAAAAAGATGGTTTGACACCAAAAGACATCGTGGATAAGTACCATGATTTAATCAAACATTCCTTTGAGAAATTCGATATTTCCTTTGATATCTTTCATCGAACATCTGCCGAATTACACCACGAAACGTCTGCTGCTTTTTTCAAAAAATTACACGACGATGGGAAATTCATTGAAGAAACCTCCGAGCAGTATTTCGATGAAGAATTCCAACAATTTTTAGCCGATCGTTACATCACAGGTACTTGTCCAAAGTGTCAAAGTGCGGGTGCCTACGGAGATCAATGTGAAAAATGTGGGAGTGATTTAAGTCCTAAGGATTTGATTAACCCAAGCTCTACCCTAAGTGGTAAAACACCAGTACTGAGATCAACATCGCATTGGTATTTACCCATGGACCAACATGAAACTTGGTTAAAAGAATGGATTCAAGATGGCATACTAGATGGTGTGCAACAACATGATCCAAAAGCTTGGCGCAATCAAGTCATTGGACAATGTATGTCTTGGATTAATGGAGGACTCAAACCACGTGCAATGACACGCGACTTAGATTGGGGAGTGAAGGTTCCACTTCCAAATGCGGAAGGGAAAGTACTTTATGTTTGGTTAGATGCACCTATTGGCTACATTTCAGCCACAAAACAATGGGCTTTAGATCACGGTAAGGATTGGAGAAACTATTGGACAAAAGCGGAAGCAGGAGATCGAAAACTCGTTCATTTTATAGGAAAAGACAATATTGTGTTTCATGCGATCATCTTTCCAATTTTATTAAAAGATCATGGAGATTTTATCCTCCCAGACAATGTTCCCGCTTATGAGTTTCTAAATCTAGAAGGAGACAAGTTCTCAACATCCAGAAATTGGGCTGTTTGGCTTCATGAATACCTGGAAATCTATCCCGGTAAAACGGATGAATTAAAATATGTTTTAAGTGCCATTGCACCTGAAAGCAAAGATTCCGAATTTACGTGGAAGGAATTCCAAACACGTGTCAACTCTGAATTAGCAGATATTTACGGTAATTTTGTCAATCGCACCTTGGTTTTAACGCATAAATATTATCAAGGAGTTGTTCCAAGTCCACATACATTTACAGCAGAAGATCAGGCTGTATTTGAAGCGATCTCACAAGCTCCAAAAAAGATAGCAGATCTTATGTATGCCTATAAAATTCGCGAGGCACAAACAGAAATGATGCAAATTGCTCGAATTGGCAACAAATATTTGGCGGATCAGGAGCCTTGGAAATTGATTAAAACCGATCCTGAGCGAGTTGAAACAATTTTATATGTTGCACTTCAAATCACGGCAAACTTACAAATCGCGACACAAATTTTCTTGCCAGCCACAGCAGAGAAATTACGCGGGATGTTAAACACGACATTGAGTTGGTCGAATTTTGGTGCCTCCACTCTGTTAAATGCTGGACATCAAATTGGAGAAGCGCACATCTTATTTTCAAAAATTGAAGATGCGCTTGTTGAAACGGAAGTTGAAAAACTTCAAGCAAGTCATCAAATAAAATCACTTTATCCACCTATGAAAGACCTCATCAATTTCGACGATTTTGGTAAACTTGATATGCGTATGGGAAAAATCCTAGCGGCAGAAAAAGTAGAAAACGCTGACAAACTATTAAAGTTAAATGTTCATACAGGCATTGACGCACGCACGATTGTATCCGGAATAGCGGCGCATTATTCCCCAGAAGAAATCATCGGAAAAACGGTTTTAGTACTACTTAATTTGGCACCAAGAAAAATCAGAGGCATCGAATCTCAAGGTATGATTTTAATGGCAGAAAATGCAGAAGGAGCCTTGAGTTTCTTATCCTCCGAAAAAGAATTTGGCGAAGGTCCAACAGTTGCCTAAATAAATTATTGTTATTTCTAAAAAAAGGCTTATCTTTGTACCCGCAAGCAACGCTAAACGAAGCAAACACAACTTGCACATTCAGTTCACCAAAAGCCGAATGATTAGATAAGATAGCAATAATGAAAGATATATTGCGGGGTGGAGCAGTTGGTAGCTCGTCGGGCTCATAACCCGAAGGCCATCGGTTCGAGTCCGGTCCCCGCTACTAAGAAAAGCCAGTCTCTGCCACGTCAGATACTGGCTTTTTGCATTTCTAGAAGTGTTGAAAGTTTACTTTCATAAACGAATAGGAATGCGAAAAGGAAGAACGCGCAGCGGTCTGAGCTTTTCTTAGTAAAGCCACTATTCAAGGTCCATCCTGACCAAACAAAGTGCGCGTCAGGATATTCCGCTCTCCGCTACTAAGAAACCCGAGTCGAAAGATTCGGATTTTTTATTTAATTTTCACAATTACCTTACCCTTTGACCTACCAGTTTCAACATATTCCATAGCTTCATTTATTTGTTCAAAGCTAAAAATACGATCAATAATTGGTTTAATTTTACCTGCTTCTATAAGTTTTGTGATTTCTGCCAAAGCAACACCATCCGCTTTCATGAATAAAAAATGATAATTTACTTTTAACTTCTTTGCCTTTCTTCTAACCGATGAACTTAGTAAATTCAAGATTAATTTAAAATAAAATGCTAAGTTGAACTGATTTATTAAAATCTCAGTTGGTGGGCCCGTTAAGGATATTAAAGTTCCACCAGGCTTCAAAATTGCTAATGATTTTTCTAATACCTTCACATCTTTATTACTGTGTAAAACCACATCAAAATCTTTAAGCAATGTTGAAAAATCATCTTTTTTATAATCAATTACTTCATCGGCACCCAAATCCTTGACAAGATCAATATTTGCAGAACTTGTAGTAGTCGCCACATACGCACCTAGATGTTTTGCTAACTGTATGGCAAATGTACCAACTCCCCCTGATCCTGCTTGGATAAAAACTTTTTGTCCTGGCTGAACATTAGCTATTTCGACAAGTGCCTGCCAAGAAGTTAAACCAACCAATGGGATTCCCGCGGCTTGTTCCATGGATATATTGGAAGGGATAATGGCTAAATCATTTTCGTTAACCGCAATTCTTTCAGAAAAGGTGCCAATACTAAAATCAGAAGGACGTGCATAGACCATATCTCCAATTTTAAAATTCTTTACTTCCTCACCTACTTTAACGATGGTTCCTGACAAATCATGACCCAAAACAAAGGGTGTTCCATAGGGAAGAAATAATTTAAACTCCCCATTACGAATAAGTGAATCTAGTGAATTGATTGCAGTTCCGTTGACCTCAATCAATACGTCATGAGGGTTCAGGGTGGGTTCAGGCAAATTAGTCAAAGACAATTTTTGTTTCTTGCCATATTTTTCTAGAATAAATGCTTTCATAATTTATATTTTGAGTAAATACAATTTCTATTTGTGTATTTTTGCTTGCATTTTGCAAGTACAAATATAGATGTTACTTTTGTTTTGCAAGTGATTTTAATTTAACTATGGAAAAAACAGTAAAGCGATCTGAATGCCCAATTAGTTGTTCACTTGATATATTTGGCGACAAATGGACACTATTAATTATCAGAGACTTAATGTTCTTTGGGAAAACCACATTCGGTGAGTTTCTCAAATCAGCTGAAGGCATCTCAACAAATATTTTAGCAACACGTTTACAAAGACTTGAAGAAAGTCAGCTCCTCTTAAGAGCAGAACATCCTGAAAGCAAGGCAAAAGTTTTATATAAATTAACACAAAAGGCAGTTGACCTACTCCCAATGATTGTTGAAATGCATCTTTGGGCTGAAAAACACCTAACAGTCACTTCAGAAACCAAAGCATTAATTCAAGAAGTAAAAAAAGACAAACAAGGGTTTATAGCAAAAATAATGACAGAGCTCAGCGATAGGATTTAATCGGTTTTTCTATTTATAAACAACCACAACTCCACCACCATTACAAAGCCTTCCAGGAAATTAGAAATTTGTGGCTCACCCGCTACTAAGAAAAGCCAGTCTCTGCCACGTCAGATACTGGCTTTTTGCATTTCTAGAAGTGTTGAAAGTTTACTTTCATAAACGAATAGGAATGCGAAAAGGAAGAACGCGCAGCGGTC
>JBJTMU010000019.1:0-2743 GCA_046070685.1 Flavobacteriales bacterium
AGAAATGGTTACATCCAATGAATAATCCATTCCTTGAATGACCGTTGGGCCATTTGTAAATGAAGTGTAATATGGACTTGCTGTTGGATTTGTAGCTAAGGTATTATTCACATATCCATTCATTCCTACTTCATCCATTAATGATCCAGCACCACCCGCATTAACTGTATTGCAATAGCAGTTAAAGAATGGATTTGATCCAACCATCACCGGTGTAGAAATTGCCGTTGATGCAGATGCCGTACATGTAATTGCTAATTGGAAATACGTGTCAACAGAAACTGTTGTTGAATACGTATTACTATTTGCTCCTGAAATATTTGTCCAAGGACCTGCAGCCGACGAAGCACTTTGCCATTGGTATGTTAATCCGGATGCCAATGTAGAGCCAGTTGTACTCAATGTAACAGTTGTTGCTGGACAAACAGGTGTAGCTGATGTAACAGTCGTTCCTCCAGTTGGCATACCCGCACATGGATTCGCTGCAATGATATTGATTAAATAATCTTCTGTTTCACCGTAGCCATAAGATAAACACGGTGAGATTGGTGTCCAAGACGTACTTGAATATCCTTCCGCACAAACGATACGCATCGCTGTGTTCCCAATAGTTGCTGTAATTGGAATATTGAAAGTTCCAGTAACCACTCTCGGTCCAGTAGATGTTGTAGACTCTACAAACACATCTTCTCCTGGATCTGTAAAAATACCATTTTGGTTAAAGTCAACCCACACACCAATTCCATTGGAATAGTATGTAGCTCCATCACATTCATCTTGATTGATTGAAAAAGCTACACTTTGACCCGTGGTAACCGTTGTGATTGCTGGCAAAGTTTTGAAATTTGAATATCCGCCCAAGATAGAACCCGGTCCTGGCGCAGCAGTTGTACAACCATTCGCATTTGCATAAAGTGGATCTGTTGAACCACCATTCACTGTTACATTATAAATTTCTTCGTCATATTGAGGAGATGAAGCCGCTGAGTTACAATAACAATTGTAAAATGGATTCATCGTAACCAAAATTGGTGTTGAAGTCCCAGTGGAACCGGCACTACATGTTACAATACATTGATAGTATGTTGCTGAAGATTGTTGTAACGAATAATTCGCTGAAGTTGCACCTGAGATATTCGTCCAAGGACCTGAAGCTGAGGCTGAACTTTGCCATTGGTAAGTTAATCCTGTTCCAACTGTAGCCCCATTCAAAGAAAGAGTAAAATTAGCAGAAGGACATGCCGCAGCTGGTACTGCTGCAGCAGCACCCGCCATTACCGGATTGGTACATGCAGACGCAGGACTTATGTAAGTGATGCTCGTAGTAACACAGTTAAAAGCTGTGGTACACGCGCCATCTACTGTCCAGTGTGCATAATATGTACCTGCAACCGTTGAGTTCCACTGTAACGGACTTGCTCCATAAGCGATTACTGGTCCCGTTGGAGAACCTTGTGTGATGGTCACAAATCCACCTTGTGCAATCGCACATTGATAGATAGTAGCAGCATCAACCGTATTCAATTGAGAATACTCCGCCTGGTACGAACAGGTCGAGATTTGAGTGGTGACAGTTGCAGCAGTTGGCGCAGTTGCTCCTCCAAATGGATAAGAACTTGTATTAAAACACTGTGCATTCACTGAACCTCCAACCACTAGCGAAAGCATTATTAAAAATGCTCCCAAAAAAGAGTAATTGTTTGTTTTCATGTAACTAAGTATTGGTTTATATTGACCTAGGAAAACACATCCTAAGTAATTCAAATATAGGTATTTCTTCTTATTTCTACAAGGGAAATAATTACACAAAAAAAGCCACCCGAGTGGGTGGCTTTCCTTATTGAAAATTTAGTGATTAGTTTTTCACAATTCTAAACGTTTGAACAGCATTGTCAGCTGACAATCTCACCATATAAACTCCAGGAGTTACAGATGAAATATTCAACTTACCATTATTCGCAACATTCATTTGCTCAGCAACTAATTTACCTTGCGCATCAAAGATTTGAACATTAACAGATACATTCTCTGGCAATGAAACATTCACCTCACCAGCTGTTGGATTCGGGAATACATTCATTTCGGTAATATCCATTTGTTCTAAACCTACTGAGCTAATAGTAATACAATCAGAAACGTCTTCACAACCTTGTAAGCTGGTTACAATTACTGCATAAGAACCATTCGCTGTTGCCGTAAATTGAGCAGAAGTTGCCGATGGAATATCTGTACCAGATGCACAGTTAATCCATTGGTAGTTCATTCCTGCTGGAGAAGCTGCAACTGTTACTTGATCAACAATAGAAACCAATGCAACTGGCGTAGCATTCACAGTTACCAATACTTGATCAGAAGCTTGACAACCATTTAATGCAGTTCCTGTTACCGTATAAGTTTGTGTAGATGTAGGAGCAAATGCAACTGCATTTACAACACCGTTATTCCACAAATATGAATTCGCTCCAGAAGCAGTTAACGTTACGTTCTCTCCTGAACAAATCGTTTGATTTGCCCCAGCGTTTACGTCAGGTAAAGCCAATACTGTTAATACCATTTGATCAGTATTTGTACAGTTATTAGCACCTACCGCCGTTACTGTATAAGTAGCTGAATTGGTTGGAATGAACGCCACGTTATTACTTACGTTATTGTTCCAAGTTAAGAATCCATTTCCAGTTGCAGTCAATGTAACAGGTAAACCAGCACAAGATGCGATATCAGGTCCAGCATTTACAGTAGGTAC
>JBJTMU010000020.1:0-25980 GCA_046070685.1 Flavobacteriales bacterium
TTCATGCGAGCAGGATATAAAAATCAATTTAGATATAATCCAAAGTCAAAGTCCGTTCAACTAATTGGCATGAGCAGATATGATTATGGAAATGCCGTTGGCGATGGAAGTGGAGAATCAAGCGTGAATTTGTTGACGAATGAGTATATTGGAATCTGGTCATACTTTGATCTTTCAACGAATAAGTTGATAAAAATTCCAACGATCAAATCAATCATGCATTTTAATGAAACCAACTTAGAAGACTTTTCGGAGAATACTTATTTTAACTATGCCGATCGATGCAGTGAGTTGTATGATAAATACAAGCAAATTGAACTGAATAAACATTAAATTCTACTCGTTTCCTATTCTCGTTTTCAATAATAACAAAATGCTAGAAATCTAAATTTCATTTTATAATCAAAAGAAAAGGCGACTAAATGTCGCCTTTTCTTTGCTTTCGTTTTTTTTATTCTTGATTCGACATGTAGGCGCGGTACAAATCGAAGTAACCTTTTGTTTCTACGACAATCGCACCGCCTAATGTATCCCCATATTTTGCTGGGAGTCCACCGGTATAGACCATCATGCGATTGATGGAGCAGCTTGGCACGCTGTACACTTCATTGCTTTTAACACCATCGAGAATGTAGATCATATCCCCTTTTCGTGCACCACGAAACATCAATTGCCCGTCATCGTCCACTTTAATCTCAGAAGACATGGAAGTAGCCAATGTTTTGATGTCGAATTTATTCGCATTATGCACCAAATCTTTGGATGTCAATTCCTTAATGGGCAATTCACCGTGAACTAAGCGTATTCTACCATTACCCACTGGCACTGCTCTCATGGTTTGAACGGCATTGGTATTCATCAAAATCGTTCCCAAATTACAATACGCTTCAATCGGAACATCTACAAGTATATCTTTTAACGAGTCTGTTTTATAGACGATGTACATGGTATATTTCCCAACAGGTACACTAGGGATTCTGAAGCGACCATCTTCACCAGTTGTAGCAACATACTTTTTATCTTGGTCTTCTACAATGGCACGTGCATTTGCCAATGGTTTGTCGTCATTAAAATTCATGACTTTACCGATAATGTCACCCGTAACGGACTGAGCAATTGTGTTTCCTGCTAGCACAAGCATCCACACCGCGAACCATTTTTTCATAGCTTTAATTTTTAGATTTCCTATGAGATGACGGGATTCTGAAAATTCCATAAAGGAGCAAAAAAAAAGGCTCGCGAATTGCGAGCCTTTGTCAAATAATGATCATTCTTATTCCGAAATTGTGGCACTACTTGTGCTCAATTCACGATCTACTTTTTTAAATAATCCTTGCAATACTTTACCAGGACCCACTTCCACCACTTCCGAGCAACCATCTGCCAACATGTTCTGCATAATTTGGGTCCATTTGACAGCACCAGTTAACTGAAGAACTAAGTTTTGTTTAATTTCAGAAGGATCGGAAACCGCTTTCGCATGAACGTTTTGATACACTGGACAGGTCGGTTGTGAAAAATGAGTGGCTTCGATAGCTGCAGCCAACTCTTCACGAGCAGGTTCCATTAAAGGTGAATGAAATGCACCACCAACTTGAAGCATCATCGCTCTTTTCGCTCCGGCTTCTGTTAATTTCGCACAAGCTTCCTCAACAGCAGGAATAGCACCAGAAATCACGAGTTGACCTGGACAATTATAGTTAGCTGGAACAACTACACCTTCGATTTCCGAACAGATTTTCTCCACAACATCATCTTCTAAACCTAAAATGGCCGCCATGGTAGAGGGTTGCATTTCGCAGGCTTTTTGCATGGCCATAGCGCGTTGAGAAACCAAACGAAGTCCATCTTCAAAACTCAATGTTTTATTCGCAACCAAGGCAGAGAATTCACCTAATGAATGTCCTGCAACCATCGCAGGTTGGAAAGAATCACCTAAGCAAGCCGCAAGAATCGTAGAATGCAAGAAAATCGCCGGCTGTGTTACTTTGGTTTGTTTTAATTCTTCATCCGTTCCTTCGAACATGATTTTTTGAATATCAAATCCAAGAATTTCATTTGCTTTTTCGAACATTGATTTAGCTAAATCTGAATGCTCATATAAATCCTTACCCATTCCAGTGAATTGCGCTCCTTGTCCTGGGAATACATATGCTTTCATAACAATTATTTTGGGGGTAAAATTAATGATTCCTTTGGAATCTTATAACTGTCCATCGGAATGATAGCGTCCCGCCTTGAAGATTCTTACCTTTTGAAGAATTCCGTCAGCATCATAATCATATACTTTTCCATCCCAAAGTTGGCCATTTTTGAATTCGCCTTCCATCCAGATTTCATCGTTTTCGTTATATACTTTGTTATAACCATTGGTCACGAATTTCAATCCTTTCATTCTTGGATTGGCAATTTTCGGTGGATAAATGACGGCTTCTGTGTTAGAAGCGCTCGGATTTGCTTTGGGAACATTCGAAAAGTTTTTCATATTGGTAATTGCTCCCGAAGCAGACACATCGAAGGATTCAATGAGATTTCCTTGTGTATTAAATCGATTCACTTTTCCAACTAAAGCCCCATTTTTCATGGCATATTCCAAGGCAATTTTTCCATTTTCATGAAAATACTGCACATTACCTGTTTCTTGTCCTTCGTTATTGTAAAGCGCTTTGTAGGAAGGAATTCCATTTTCATGATAGCGAACCAAGTTTCCTTTGTAACCATTTTTTCCAAAACTTCCTTGTTCCATGATGTGTCCATTGGGATAATAACGGGTGAAGGCTCCTTCTGGACGATTATTTGTGTAATTTCCCTTTAGCTTAGGTGTTTTTCCATCCTTGTGATATTTGGTCCAAATTCCTTCCTTTCGACCATTGACATAAATCCCTTCTTCTACTTTTCCTGTTTTGGAAATACCCGACTGAGGTTTATCTGCTCCGGTATATACCCATTTCCCTGTCCTTTTTCCGTGAATATCTTTCTTGTTCTGAGCATTTAGTAGCGCAGAAAAAAATATACATCCGAAAAAAATGAAAAATTTCAACATGGGTAAAACTTTCGTAAATGTATAAAAAGAAGGCTGAAATCTGTGAATAACTACTGAAAAAAACGAGTGAAATGAACGCAAGAATAACGTAATTTTGAGGTGTTATGTTGACATTTAATCCACAAGAAATTTCGGTTCAGCGACTGCATCAGTTGCTTTTAGGTTCTATTGGTCCAAGACCGATTGCCTTTGCTTCAACAATGAATGCGGCAGGACAAGCGAATCTTGCACCATTTAGTTTTTTTAATGTCTTTAGCGCAAATCCACCGATCTTGATTTTCTCTCCCGCTCGTTCAGGAAGAACGAATGAGACGAAGGATACATACAAAAACGTGAAAGAATTGCCGGAGGTTGTCATTAACGTTGTCAACTTCGACATGGTACATCAAATGAGTTTGGCAAGTTCCCCTTATTCACCAGAAATAAGTGAATTTGAGAAATCCGGACTCACTCCAATTCCGTCTGAAACGATAAAACCATTTCGCGTAGCTGAAGCACCTGTACAATTTGAATGTCGGGTGAATGAAGTGAAAGAGCTTGGGCATGAAGGTGGCGCTGGAAATTTAATCATTTGTGAAGTTTTGCGCATGCATGTTCGCGAAGACCTTATCGATGAAAAAGGATTAATTGACCAACATAAAATTGACCTAGTATCAAGGATGGGAGGCGACTGGTATTGTCGAGCAGATGGACAATCCATGTTTGAAATTAAAAAACCCATTACCACCTGTGGAATTGGCTTCGACGCCTTACCTGAAGACATCAAAAACAGCCGTATTTTAAGTGGGAACGATCTTGGACAATTGGCTGGAATTGAAGAATTACCGAACGAAACGGATGTAAATGAATTTAAGCTCATGGAGCTAAGTGAATTATTTGTATCTTTAGAAAACGATGCGGTGGAACTAGAATGTCAACTTCACCAGAAAGCAAAAGCACTCCTAGTCGAAAATAAATTAGAAGAAGCTTGGCTCACATTATTAGCATATAACAATTAAATTATAATTCAATGTTTAAATTCACCGGAACCATTAAGGTTATCCAACCAACGCAACAAGTCACAGAGAAATTTGCCAAAAGAGAATTTGTTGTGACAGATACAACTTCTATGTATCCACAAGATATTTTGTTTCAAGCAACACAAGACAAATGTAGCATGTTGGACAGTTACAATGTGAATGATCAAGTGGAAGTTTCTTTCAACTTACGCGGACGTGAATGGACAAGTCCTCAAGGTGAAGTGAAGTATTTCAATACCATCGAAGCATGGAGAATTGAGCGTCCAGGACAAGGAGCTGGAATGCCTGCAGGTGGTCCTTCTGCTATGTCGTTAGGAAATGCCCCGGCAGCAAGCACAAGTAGTCCTGTCACTGCAGCAGAAGATGATGATGATTTACCTTTCTAAGAAAATAGAATCGCATAAAAAAGCCCAGCCGACATCGACTGGGCTTTTTTGTGTTCCAAACATTTTAATACATCAACATCGCTAAGCCACAACCGACTAGAATACTGATTAATTTCATCAAATTGAACTTATGGTTTTCAGTTGTTTCAAAAATAATGGTGGTTGAAATATGCAGAAACATTCCCACTACAATCGCTAAAATAACATGCACATCCAATCCCAATTGGGCAGGAGACATATTAAATCCAATAAATACACCAATAGGAGTCATCAACGCAAACAAGGCTAAAACCAGCCAAGATTGAAGCTGACTTAATTTGGTGTTGATCAACAAAGTCATTAAAGCAATGGCTACGGGAACTTGATGGAAAATAATTCCCCAAAACAAGGACCCATGTCCATGTTCATGCGTGTTGACAATACCCATGTATTCATTCCCCAAGGGAATTCCTTCAATGATTGAATGAACGGACAAGGAAAGGAATAGAATCCATGGCAAGGGCTGACCTTTGTGTACATGCACATGTCCATGCTCGATTCCGCCTGAAAAGTATTCCAAAATAAGTTGCACGAGAAATCCAATGAGAATAAAAACCCCCATTTTCGTCGGTGAATCAGCATAAATATCTGGAATCAAATGTTGAAAAATGATCGCCAAAAGGAAGCCTCCACTAAAAGCAAGGGCTAATTTTATAAATTGACTTTTATTGGTTGCATTCAAGTATGTCACCACCAAACCACCAATGATGACAGAAGAAATCAATCCAAAAAATACAAGGGAGATATTCATTATTTTAATTGAGCTAAAAGAATTAATCGATCTGAATGGTCTTCGTCAAAAGGGGATAAATCATAAGATCCAAACGTATGCAAGATGTTGAAATCAGTTTCTAACAAAGAACGGAAATCTGCTAATTTTAGTGCTTGCACTCGTTCCATAAAAGTTGTAACCTGACCTTTGTCTTTTACATCGATGTATTTATAAATGTGTTTTCCATCGTATGTTCGTTTGATATCAAAGGTAATTTGGTCGATTATTTTGGACTCTGATGGTACTAAATGTTGAATTACTTTTGATGCGTTCATAAAGTCAATTAACACTTTTCCACCGGGCAACAACATGTGTGCAATGGAAGAACACACGCGTTTATTTTCAGAGGCATCATCGAAATAACCGAAACTGGTAAAAAGATTGAAGACTACATCAAATGTTTCATTGGCAATCACTTCTCGCATGTCGTGCGTTTGAAAGCGCAAGCAATCCGTTGACCACTCACTTGCCAATGCGATACTGTTTGGCGATAAATCAACTCCAAGGACATGGTGTCCAAATTCACTTAAATACTTCGCATGACGACCTTTACCACAGGCCAAATCCAAAAGTTTCGATTCCGAAGGAAGCGCTAAAAAACGCATCAAATTTTGAATAAAACGCTCGGCTTCCCGTTCATCACGATTTTGATACAACAAGTGATAATAGTGCGTATCAAACCAATCAACAAACCATTCCTTTTTTGACATAAGACAAAAGTACGACAATTAATTTTTGTTTAATTTCGATGCATGATAAAACGAATTGGATTAACGGGCGGAATTGGATCAGGAAAGTCAACTGTTGCGCATATATTGGAGGCCATGTCCTACCCTGTCTATTATTCAGATCTGCGTTCAAAAGAATTGAGTGATCAACACGAAGGAATTCGTTCAAATCTCATTTCTCTGTTTGGAAACCAAGCGTATGAGGACGATCAATTAAATCGTGTTTATTTAAGCGAATGCATTTTCAAAAGCCCAGAATTACGCTTGAAAGTCAATGAAATCATACATCCAGTTGTTCGACAAGATTTCGAAGATTGGTCTAGCCAACAAACGAGTCCTTTGCTTTTCAATGAAGCAGCCATCCTTTTTGAAACGGGCGCCTACAAACAGTTCGATGCCATGATCCTGATTTGTGCACCCATTCATCAACGAATTGAACGTGTCATGCTGCGCGATTTATGTTCAAAAGAACAAGTTGAGCAACGCATTCAGAGTCAATGGAGCGACGAACAGAAACGAGAATTGACGAACTTTTGCATCGAAAATGACGGCATTCATCCCTTGTTGATTCAAGTAGAAGAAGTGGTCAAGCACTTACTCGCTTAATACACCATTTTTATCGTGATGACTTTGTCTTTATCCAATTTGACCGCACACTCTTCGAAGCTAGGAGCGGACAACTTCGGTCGCTTATTATTAGAAAAGGCATAGGCTTCTGTAGGAATTCCGAACATGTTTTTATCGCAAATTTTGTTGCTGTTGTCATCATGATAAACGACCACCGCATAATTGGTCGCTTCCAAATCCGTAAATTGAAATTTTACCTCCGGAGCTTTGGCGTCAACGCGTGCTAAACGGTGCGTCTTGCCCGTTTGGGTGAATAATGCCGGATTTTTATACAAGGCAAACTCAACAAGCCCTTTACTGTTTTGAATCGATTGCACACATACGGTCAAGTCGTGTGTGTTTTTATCTTTTTTCACATGGACTGGAAAGAAACTGAATGAAAAAAAAGCAAGCAGAAAAAAAACTTTGAACATAGATTGATTAATTGATTTTCAAATACAATCCGATGGTCATTTGTTTGTTATTCAATGAAAAAATGGAATTTCCTACGTTTTTCATCCATTCTTTCCATGCCCCAAATTCATAACCATTGCTTAAGTCCCTTTGTCCTTCGTAATAAGAAATTTTACAACCGAATCGCTTTGTAAAGTTAAAGGATGCATAGGCAAAATAACCGTAATCGAGTTTGGCGTTGGTATTCGGACCAACCACCGTTCCTAGATCGACACTATTGGAGGCATACGCTGCAATGGACGAATAATGCGTTGTCAAACTTCCTGCAACACGATATCGGCATTCAATTCCACCACCTAAATGTAGTTTCAAAATATTGATTTGCAGTCCAACAGGCAAGGAAATCATATCAGCTGTCGTCAGTTTATCACTGGTATATGTTCCTTGCAAGCTTCCATCTGGATTTAATGCATTTTGAGAAGTAACATAACGACCATTCGTTTTCACATATCCTAATCCAGTGAACACAGTGGCAAATTTCAACATCGTGTAACTTAGTTCGAGTCCACCACTTGCAGCAAATTTCCAATATGCTTTCGGATTTAATTCGTTTTGTTGGACAAGGTTAGTCACCGCTGAAACATCCTGTTTATTTAATCCTGTTTCGGCATGAAGAGTCCATTTCACTTGTGCATTCAATTGCATAGCAGCCGTGAAAAACAAACCAATAAGAAGTGATAGTCGATGCATATTATCCTAGGAATGGGTATTTGTAATCAGTTGGTGGAACAAATGTTTCTTTAATTGTTCGCGCCGAGGACCATCGCAATAGATTCATCGCTGCTCCCGCTTTATCGTTTGTTCCAGAACCTCTTGCCCCACCGAAAGGTTGTTGACCAACCACAGCACCTGTAGGTTTATCATTGATGTAGAAATTCCCTGCAGCATTCACCAATTTTTTAGTCGCCAATTGAATCGCATATCGATCATTGGACATAATGGATCCTGTTAAGGCATATTCGGAAGTCGCATCCAGCAATTCCAAGGTTTCTTCGAATTGATTTTCGTCATACACAAAAACCGTTAAAACTGGACCAAAAATTTCTTCACACAATGTACGGAAAGAAGGATTCGAAGTAACAACTGTCGTTGGTTCGATGAAATATCCTTTGGATTTATCATACGATCCGCCAGTGATGATTTCTGCATCCTGTTGACCTTTACAGTAATCAATGAATCCAGCAATTTTATCAAAAGCACGTTCGTCGATCACAGCATTCACAAAGTTACTTGTGTCTTCTGGTGTTCCCATTTTGAATGAGTTCACTTGAGCCATAAAAATACGCTTCACTTCTGGCCATAAGTTGGATGGTATGTATGCACGGGAAGCGGCTGAACATTTTTGTCCTTGGAACTCGAACGCACCACGTGACATCGCTGTTGCTACTTCGGCAGCACTGGCTGACTTGTGAACCATAATGAAATCTTTTCCACCAGTTTCACCAACAATGCGTGGATATGTTCGGTATCGATCTAGATTCAAACCGATTTCTTTCCATAAATGACGGAAAACACCTGTCGATCCTGTAAAATGCAATCCAGCAAAATCCTTGTGTTTAAAAACGATATCCCCAGCAACTGGACCATCTACAGTAATCATGTTGATGACACCATCGGGCACACCAGCTGCTTTAAACAATTCCATAATTACTTGGGCAGAATAAACTTGAGAATCTGCTGGCTTCCAAACCACTACATTCCCCATCATTGCAGGTGCAGCACATAAGTTTGCCGCAATGGATGTAAAATTAAAAGGTGTGATGGCGAATACAAATCCTTCCAATGGTCTATATTCTAAACGATTCCACATACCCGGCAAGGACTCAGGTTGCTCCTTGTAAATCTGTGTCATGTATTGCACATTGAATCGAAAAAAATCAATTAACTCACAAGCTGCATCTATTTCCGCTTGCATGACATTTTTTGATTGCGCCAACATGGTCGCTGCATTCATGCGATTTCGAAAAGGTCCAGCCAATAAATCTGCTGCTTTAAGAAATATCGCTGCGCGCTCTTCCCACGGAAGTTCAGCCCATGCTTTCTTTGCTTGTAATGCAGCTTCAATAGCACTCGTTACATGACTCGCATCACCAACATTAAAATGACCTAAAATATGTTGATGATCGTGCGGTGGAGTCATCGCTTTTTTCGTTGAAGTACGCACTTCTTTTCCACCAATATACATGGGAACATCTACCGGAGCTTGATTGCTCATGTCTTTGTATGTTTGAAGGAGCGCATTCGTTTCTGCCGTACCAGGAGCATAAGCTTTCACTGGTTCATTGATGGCAATTGGGGTTTTAAAAAAAGCGTTTGACATAACTATTGAATTTTCAACAAAGATAATAGAATAGTCATTCGGGAAAGTATCTCGTGTTACAGCGCGAACAAATTCAAGTGGATTCGCGAAATAAATAGTAACTTTGACCCACATGTTTTTAGCCCATTTACACCTGATAAATTTCAAAAATTACGAAGATGTTGAACTCGATCTTTGTGCTGGAATCAATGGCCTTGTGGGACAAAACGGCAGTGGGAAAACAAATATTCTAGATGCCGTTTATTACCTCAGCATGTGCAAATCTTATTTGAACGCGATTGACCGTCAGAACATTCGTTTCGACCAGGCATTTTTTTCCATACAAGGTAAATGGAAATTGGATATGCAAGATCAGTTAGTGCATTGTGCCTTGAAAAATGGCGGTAAAAAAAGTGTCAAACTCAACAAGAAAGAATACGAAAAACTCGCAGATCACATAGGTAAATTTCCTGTGGTCTTTATTTCTCCTTACGATGGCGATTTAATTGCGGACGGTTCAGAAATGCGTCGTAAATGGATGGATGGTATTTTATCACAGCTCGATAAAGTTTACTTGGAGGAAATTCAACGTTATCATAAAATACTTGAACAGCGAAATGCACTCCTCAAAAACATGTTCGAACATCGTCTTTTTGATGTCGATTCAATTGAAGTTTGGAACGAGCAATTGGTTCCTTGCGGAAAGTACATCCACGAAAAAAGAAAAGCCTTTTTAACAGAATTTATCCCTGTTTTTAAACGTTTCTACACAGAAATAGGTCTCGATTCAGAAGGAGTTGAACTCGAATACCGCTCTCAATTGAACGAACTTTCTTTCGAGCAATTATTAAAGGATTACGCTAAAAAAGACGCTGTAACGCAGTATTCAAATGCTGGAATTCATAAGGATGATTTGATTTTTAGCATCAAAAATCATCCTGTCAAAAAATTTGGTTCACAGGGACAACAAAAATCATTTGTGATTGCACTTCGATTGGCTCAATACGATTGGATGAAGCAGCACAAGGGATTAAAACCTGTGTTATTGCTGGATGATATTTTTGACAAATTAGACAACGAGCGCGTTCAACGTTTAATCGATTTAGTGACGGCAGATTATTTCGGACAAGTGATTGTGACGGATTCAGATCCAGATCGCATGCACCAATTATTTGACTCCATAAAAACGGAAAAAAGACTTTTTCAAGTGAAAGAACAACAACTTTCGGTGATTTTATCTTAACTTTAGTCTATGCGCGAAGATAACCGAAGAAGTTCCGAAGAAGAACCATTAAAAGACCTCATCGACAAGTTCCTAAAAGCGTATTCCTTAGAAGGAAAAATGAAGGAATATGATATTATTGCTGCTTGGCCAGAATTGATGGGGCCGGCAGTAGCTCATCGCACCTCCGAAATCCATATTAAAAATCAAACATTGTATTTGAAAATAGATTCTTCGGTAATGCGTGAAGAATTATTAAATGGAAAACAAATCATTATCGAGCGTGTCAACAAAGAAACAGGAACGCAACTCATCAATGACATTTGGTTCTCCTAATTACTTTGGTGTTTCTTTGCTAAATTGAAATAGCCAATCGTACAATTCATCCGTTCGAAAAACACGTTCTAAATCACCATGATTTGCCCCAGGAACAACGGTGTATTTTAACTGTGTTCCACCATTACATGCACGAATGGATTTCACCATTTTTTCAGACTCGCTGATGGGAACAGCCGTATCTTTATTTCCATGTTGAATCCATACTGGAATCGTTGAAAGGTTACATCCATTGGTTGGATTTCCTCCTCCACACAATGCCACAGCAGCGGTAACAACTTCCGGATATTCACCAGCAAAGTCTAAGGTGCCATATCCTCCTAAACTCATTCCTGTCACATAAACACGATTGGTGTCTGTTTGAAAATGTGCTTGGGCAAATTTCAATACGGAAAGGACTTTTTCTGGTTCCCATGACTTTCCCGAAGGAACTTGTGGTGCCAAAACAATCGCTGGAATCTGACGGCCTTTTTCAATTTCATGAATAATGCCATATTTTTTCACCAGCTCCAAATTTTGTCCGGATAGACTTCTTCCATGCAAGAAAATCAACACAGGTGGATTGTTTTTCAAGATGCTATCAGCAGGCAAATGGAGTAAAAATGGATAATCCGCCTGATTATAAATAGCCTTCAATTGTCCATATCCAAAGGTGGCTGTAAAAAGTGTCAAAAGAAAAATCCCAATGCGCATAAAGCAAAGGTAGGTCACTTAAGGAGAGCTAACAAGTTGATTTTTCAACAGTTGAAACAAGGGTTTTCCACAAAAATCACTTCTTACTGTTCTGTTGTTGCTCTTTTTTGAAAGGGTTTACTCCATCCGATTGCCAATCCACCACCAAAATTCCAGTCTAATGTTCCTGCTTTGCGCGTTTCGACAAATGCTTTCGTGAAGAAGCGATCCGTCACCCAATACGTACAACGAAGTCCAGCAGATGCTGAATAATAGAGCTGACTAAGTCCATCTACTTCATTGTATTGTACCCAATCGAAGCCGAGAACATTGACGTAGGGTGATAAGTCCCAACGATAAGCAAGAGGAATGTTATAACTGACTCCATCTGGTGCGGCCATAATCAGAAGTCCTACTATAATTGAACTCCCAATACCTCCATTTCCAAATGTTGAATGATTCACTGCCCACCCCATGAAAGCTGGACCTCCAATAAGTCCCATGGAACCATGAAGTTGAAAAACGTCATCCCGACGATCTAAAAATTCTAGATTCCAGTTCAGTGTCCAACGGGGTTTAAATTGATTTTCCATGGTGAATCCAACATACGAGTAATTGGTATTTCCCGCAAAACCGAAAGAGTACTTCCCATAATATTGCCATTTGGCAGATTCCAATTGCGCATTAACACTATTAGAAAAGCGACAATTGATGATCGTCAAGAGAAGAAAAAGCCGTAATCGTTTCAATGTCAATTATTTTCAAGTTTGTAGGATATACCTATTCCCAAAACGGATTTAAACTGAGTACGTGGACCTACATGACCGTTCACATCACGGATTTTAATGTCGTCGTCATACACGAGATTCCATTGGGCGGTAGCCGAAAATAATGAATTCACACGAAATACAAACAATAATTCGGCATTGACATCGATGTTTTGAGGATTGTGTAAATAGTTACTAAACAATTCCAGTTTAGATTTCATCTCGATGTTTTTCGCGATGTTTTTGTTCCATTTCATTTTTACAAATGCCCCATATTCCTGACGGTATTTCGCTCCTTTTTCCACACCGAAAGCACCAGCGGCAGAAAGAGAATCATCTAGAACAAATGTTGATTTAAAAGCGACAGAAGAGAAAAAAACAGAAAATTGATCTCCTTTTCTCAAATCTGTCCCTAAGGCTAAATTCAAATATCCCGGCGCCATAAAGGTGGAAACGACAACAGAGTCATTTGGATACGTATAACCATTGATCATTTGTGTTTTGAATCCAGCGGCGACTGTAAGGAAGAAATCCTGAGACAATTTCATTCCGAAAGTACTTGATAAGTCAATGCGATCATCGGTTTTTTGAAGACGCACCCCAGTGATGTGATCCAAGTATTTGATGCCGCCAAGTGCAAAACTCACATCATTGGTCCATTTCACATTATCATGCGTATAATAGGCGCTGGCACCGATTGAACCAATCAACGAAACATTATTTCGTCCTCCTGCATTCCAATTGACAAATGAGGATTGTGTACCACTTAAAGAGTAAAGTGATTTTAACTTCCATGATTTTAGGGAATCAGCTTTTGCTTGACTGAAACCCATTACAGAAGAAAGCAGAAATAAAGCAAGAATGTATGTATTTTTGAAGCGCATGTTATTATCAATCACAAAATTAATGGACAAATTCACGCTGATACTTTTTTTTCTTTGGAATATTTCAACAAATCCATGTTTCTCGCAAGAAATCGACTATTCCAAGAAAGAAAATTGGGCTGTACAACCCGGCTCCTATCCCAATTCACTTATGTCCCAAGTTCAGGACTCCAGTTTATGGGAACAAGCCGATGTGTTCTATGTGTATCCCACTTTATTACTCGATAAAAAAGACAAGCGTTGGAATGTGTCATTAAACGATCAAGATCAACAAAAAAAAGTGTTGGAATCGGCTGTGAAGTTTCAAGCCAGTGCCTGGGCAGAAGCTGGTCGCATGTACGTTCCGTATTATCGTCAAGCACATATTCGTTCCTACTATCAATTAGAAAAAGGTGGACGCGATGCCCTACTCTTTGCTTATGAGGATGTAAAAAATGCATTTCAATATTATTTAGACCATTTCAATCATGGACGTCCAATTATTCTTGCTGGACATAGTCAAGGGAGTACGCATTTACGGATGATTTTACGTGATTTTTTCGACGATAAACCATTGCAATCTCAATTGATTGCGGCATATATTCCGGGAATTGGTCTTGAAAAAAATGAATTTCACAGCATTCCTCTGATGCAATCACCCAACCAAACCGGAGGATTTGTTACATGGAACACCTTTAAGAAACACCTTGACAAACAAACATATCGTCGATGGTACAAAGGGAAAGCGGTGATTAATCCTGTTACTTGGCTAGATCACGGAACAGCCACAAAAGATCAACACCTTGGTTTTTTATATACCAATGATACCATTTTTTGTCATTGTTTTGAAACGAATGTCATCGATGGCGCCATCTGGATTTCGAGACCATGTTCCTATCTTGGATTGGTTTCTTGGACGATGAAAAATCTTCACGTGGGGGATGTCAATTTGTTCTGGAGAAATATTCGAGAGAATGCGAATCTTCGAACAAGAACTTACTTGACTAAAAAAGGTTCATAAAGTCCCCATTTCGGTTCAAAACTTCGGTGTTCAATTCTCCTTTTTTTCTTTTTTTGCTTTGTATATTTGTGCACTCAAAAAAGAACATTCATGACACCATTTTCTAGAAGACACATTGGACCAAGTGATGCAGAGAAAAAAGCCATGTTGGAAACGATTGGCATTGACTCTATTTCAACTTTAATTGATCGTACGATTCCTTCACAAATTCGTTTGGAAGGAGAATTGAATATTGCTGATGCAATGAGCGAGCAAGAATACTTGCAACACGTTGCGGAATTGGCTTCAAAAAATCAAGTATTCAAATCCTTTATTGGACTTGGTTATCATGAAACGATTGTACCAAGCGTTATTCTTAGAAATGTCCTGGAAAATCCAGGATGGTACACCGCGTACACACCCTACCAAGCGGAGATTTCTCAAGGTCGCTTGGAAGCTTTGTTGAATTTCCAAACGATGATTTTGGATTTAACGGGAATGGAAATTGCAAACGCTTCTTTGCTTGATGAAGGAACTGCTGCTTCAGAGGCCATGATTATGTTCTTTAACTCGCGTTCAAGAGCTGATGTCCAAGCGGGTAAAAATAAATTTTTCGTTGCAGAAGATAGTTTACCTCAAAGCATCGACGTCATGTTAGGTCGTGCGTTAAACCTAGGTATTGAACTAGTAGTTGGAAACATTGATGCATTTGAAGGAAGTAGCGAATACTTCGGTGCATTCATTCAAAATCCATGTGCCAATGGTCACGTGCGTGATTTAACAACCATTATTGGTCGATTGAAATCTCAGGGAATTCAAGTAGCAGTAGCAGCGGATATTCTTTCTTTGGTGTTATTAAAATCACCAGGAAGTATGGGTGCGGATGTTGTATTGGGTTCATCACAACGATTTGGCGTTCCAATGGGATACGGAGGACCTCATGCTGCGTTCTTTGCTGCGAAAGAGGAATACAAAAGAAATATTCCAGGTAGAATTATTGGTGTATCGAAAGATGCAGATGATAATTTGGCATTACGCATGGCGCTTCAAACAAGAGAACAACACATTAAACGCGATAAAGCGACATCAAATATTTGTACTGCTCAAGCATTGTTATCAGTAATGGCGAGTATGTATGCTGTTTACCATGGTCCCGATGGTGTTCGCGCGATTGCAAATCATGTTCATGAATTAGCAACAAAAACGGCTGCTGGATTAAAAAATAAAGGTATCACTCTTGGTTCTGATACGTTCTTTGACACGATTTGGGTAAAAGGAGTTGCATGTGCGAATATTCGTCAAAAAGCGGAAGCACTTCAATTGAATTTACGTTACATAAACGATTCAGAGTTAAGCATCAGTTTTGGTGAGCCACATACAATGGCAGATGTTCAAGCCATTTTATCTTGTTTTGATGCAGAACTTTCTTCAGAATCAATTGTTTTAGCTGATTCGTTGAAAAGAACAGATGCGATTTTAACACATCCTGTTTTCAATAGTCATCATTCTGAATCCAAAATGATGCGTTACCTGAAAAGATTAGAAAATAAAGATCTTTCCCTGGTTCATAGTATGATTCCTCTCGGATCTTGTACAATGAAATTAAATGCAGCAACGGAATTAATGCCGATTACGAATCCTCAATTTGCAAATCTGCATCCATTTGCTCCAATTGAACAAGCCGCTGGATACCATGAAATGTTCAACGAATTAGAAAAAGATTTATCCCAAAGCACTGGATTTGCAGGCGTTTCACTTCAGCCAAATTCTGGCGCTCAAGGGGAATATGCAGGATTAATGGTTATCAAAGCATTCCACGAATCCAACGGTGATTTCAACCGTAAAAAAATGATCATTCCTTCCTCTGCGCACGGAACCAATCCTGCATCAGCAGTCATGGCAGGATTTGAAGTTGTGGTAACAGGATGTGACGAAAACGGAAACATCGATATCGAAGAATTACGTCGTGTTGCAACAGATCTTAAAGATGTTCTCGCTGGAATTATGGTGACGTATCCATCTACTCACGGTGTTTACGAGGAAGGTATTCGCGAAATTACCTCTATCATTCATGAAAATGGTGGTCAAGTGTATATGGATGGTGCCAACATGAATGCACAAGTTGGATTAACCAATCCAGGAAACATCGGAGCAGATGTTTGTCACTTGAATTTACATAAAACTTTTGCCATTCCTCATGGTGGTGGTGGACCTGGAATGGGACCAATTGGCGTAGCAGCTCACTTACTACCTTTCCTTCCAGGAAGCCCAGTTATAAAGGCGGGAGGAGAGAAAGCAATCCACGCGGTTTCAGCTGCACCTTACGGAAGTGCCTTGATCTTATTAATCTCCTATGCTTACATTAAAATGTTAGGAGCGAAAGGACTTCGTGAGTCAACTGAAAATGCCATTTTAAATGCGAATTATATTGCCGCTTCGTTGAAAGGACACTATGATGTATTATATACAGGTAAAAATGGTACCGTTGCCCATGAAATGATCCTTGATTGCCGCGATTTCAAACGAACAGCAGATGTTGAAGTGGCTGATATGGCGAAACGATTAATCGATTTTAATTTCCACGCTCCTACTGTTTCCTTCCCTGTTGCCGGCACTTTGATGATTGAACCCACTGAATCTGAGGATAAAGAAGAATTGGATCGATTTATTACAGCCATGATTAAAATTCGTGAAGAAATTCGCGACATTGAAAACGGAAAAGCAGATAAAGCGAACAACTTATTAAAAAATGCACCGCATACGGCTGATTGTATCATCAATAAAGATTGGAATTATCCGTACTCTCCTCAGGAGGCTGCATACCCAGTAGCTTATCTAAAAGATTGGAAATATTGGGTTCCAGTAAGACGCGTAGACAACGCATTCGGAGATCGAAATTTGGTTTGCTCTTGCCCAAGTATTGAGAGCTATCAATCTTAATTAATAAAAAAGAAAGGACTTCTAATGGAAGTCCTTTTTTATTTTTTCACGTAGCTTCGTAGTAGCGAAAAAATCGAATGACATGAAATTAGATATCCTTGCTTTTGCTGCCCATCCAGATGATGTGGAACTTTCTGCCTCCGGCACTCTTTTACATTATGCTGCACAAGGTAAAAAAATTGGTATCATCGACTTAACCGAAGGTGAACTAGGCACAAGAGGTTCCGTTGCTGATCGTTATGCTGAATCAGCTGCTGCTGGAAAATTAATGGGATTGAGCATTCGCAAAAACTTGAATTTAGGTGATGGCTTTTTTGAAGTGAATGAAGAAAACAAACGAAAGATTATTGAACAAATTCGCATTCATCAACCGGAAATTGTCCTTGCAAATAGCTTAAGTGACCGACACCCTGACCATGGTAGAGGTGGTAAATTAGTGGCCGATGCGTGTTTCCTTTCAGGACTGCGAAAAATTGAAACCATCGTTGATGGCGTGTCTTTGGCTCCACATCGTCCAAGATTGGTTTTACATTACATTCAAGATCATTATTCACACCCTGATATTGTGATAGATGTCACCAATTATATCGATCAAAAAGTGGAAGTCATTCAAGCATTTCGTTCCCAGTTCTTTGACCCCCAATCGACGGAACCTACAACGCCTATATCAGGAGAAGAATTCTTTCATTTCCTAAAAGGAAGAATGATGCAATATGGTCGTCCAATCGGTGTTGATTATGCAGAAGGATTCAATGTGACTCGTATTCTTGGAACAAAGGATCTTTTCCAGTTAGTTTAGTAAAATAATCCCTACATTTGAATCGTGAAAACACTGATTCTTATCTTTTTAAGTGCATTATTGTTTCTCGGAAACATTGGTGTTCCGGTGTTTAAACATGCGTGTGACAAAAACGGCGTTTATACTTCGTTTTTCATTCAGCAACAAAGTCAATGTCCAGAGGAAAAGTCTGATATTCCCCCGTGCTGTCAAAAAGAAAAAAAGAAAAGCTGTTGTCACGACGAGAAAACAGTATTACAATTGGATGAAAAGTATGTTTCCTCTCAAGCATTAGTTGTCCCTATTGTTTACCTTCAATTAAATCCAAACAATCCATTTTTTCACTTCGCTACGCGTTTTTCTTCGGAAGAAATTTCAATTAAAGCCTGGGATGATCCTCCGCCGACAAGAAAATTTGGAAGAGAATTATTGATCCATCAATGTGTGTTTAGAATTTAATCATTAAGTCAATTATACCCTTTGAAACTTGTTCAATCAAGCTTTGATATAGTGTTTATGATTTAATGATAATGAATGAAAAATATTTTTTTGGGATGTCTCCTTTTCTGGATCATTCCCTTTTCAACGGCACAAATCAAAGGAGTTATTTACCGCCAAGACTCCACCAATACCATTACCATTGAAAACGCCAAAATTCGACTTTTAAGGTCTAATCAAGGTGTGTTTTCCACGAAAGAAGGACGATTTGAAATCGTTTTACCCAAAATTTTACCGGACACCTTGGTTATCAGTGCGATGGGCTATCTTCCTGATTCAATCGTGGTAATGAAGGAAGATCGTTTCATCTCCTTGACGGTCCTACTGATTCCCATCACCACAAAATCAGAAATCGTCTATCAATTACGAAAAAACTCCCATCAAATTTCAAAAATGAAAACCATTCACGTTGAAGAAATTGGATCGGGTGAATTGCGCAAAGCTGCTTGTTGCAATTTATCAGAATCTTTTGAAACCAATGCTTCCGTAGATGTCAACATTTCTGATGCTGTTTCAGGTGCAAAGAAAATCCAATTGATGGGGCTAGATGGAGTGTACACACAAATCCAAATGGAAAACATCCCGTATCTCCGGGGTTTAGAAAGTTCTTTCGGACTTCAATCGATTTCTGGCACATGGATAGAATCCATTCAGATCACAAAAGGAACTGGAAATGTCGTCAATGGATATGAATCCATGGCTGGACTCGTCAATTTGGAACTGAAGAAACCACAGGAGATGGAGAAATTATATGTAAACATCTATCAAAATCGTTTTGGCCGCTCCGAAATAAACTTGAATTCTGGTATTCAATTAAATGCAAAATGGAGTACAGGCGTGTTGGGTCATGCTTCCGCTATGTACGGTAATGTGGATCATAATCAAGATGGTTTTCGTGATGTTCCGATGGGAGACAATATGGCCTTTATGAATCGCTGGGCATACCAAGGAAAAAAAATGGAATCGCAATTTGGAATAAATGTTTACCAAGATCGAAAAGTTGGTGGTCAAACCAGTTATTTTCGAGAGCAACCAGTTGGTTACGGCGTAACTTTCAACTCGCAACATGCTGATTTATATGCAAAAACAGGTTTTATCTTTAAAAAGCCCTTGCGTTCGATAGGTATCATTTACAATTTAAAATATCAGACCATTTCTGGTGCATTTGGCATGCGCAATTTTGCTGGAGAGGAGAAAAGAGCCTATGTGAATGCGATTTATGATGACATCATCGGTAACAGTGACCACAAAATCAAGTTTGGTTTAAGTTTCGTAGGCGCTCAGATTCTTCAACAAGTACAATTATTACAGCAGCTTAGGACTGACATTGTGCCCGGAATATTTGCGGAATACACTTATACCGGTTCTCGCCTAAATGCTGTTTTGGGAGCACGGTATGACCAACACATGAGTTATGGAGGTCAATTTTCGCCGAGAATTCATGCCAAATATTCGATCACCCAACGAACGGATTTTCGTTTTACCGCTGGAAAAGGATGGAGAGTTCCAAATTATATGATGGATCAGATTTCCTTACTAGCAAATTCGAAAACCTGGAATCCACCAACTGAAATTAAGCCAGAAATCTCATGGAATATTGGGGCATCGCTGGTGAAAGATATGACGATTCTTGAAAAACCGTCAAACCTAAGTATTGACCTTTATCACACTTGGTTTGAACATCAATTAGTTGTTGATCGAGATGAACAAATCAATGCCATTGTGTTTAAAAATCTTGATCATGCTTCCTTTTCAACTTCCATACAAATCGAATGGTCTTTCACACCTGTGAAGAATCTTGATATTCGATTGGCATATAAACACCTTGAAGTTAAAGCACTGTACGGTGGAGCGCTGCGTCAACAGGTCATGATTCCTAAAAATCGAGGTTTCCTTAATTTAGCCTATCGAACAAGAAATAAACGTTGGGAATTCGATGCGACTTGCACCCTATTTGGTTCAGCACGCTTACCATTGGAAATTCAGAATGGAAACGTTGAGCAATACGACGAAAAAAGTCCAATCTACCCCATGTTAAATTCACAGATAACCCACATTTATAAAAAGTGGAATTTTTACCTTGGTGGTGAAAATTTAACGAACTTTAAACAAGCAAATCCGATTATTGATGCCGCAAATCCATTTGGCTCGAACTTCGATGCGAATCGTGTTTGGGGTCCAATAATGGGTTGGAATGTTTATGTAGGATTGCGTTACTCCATCAAAAACAAAAAATAAACTAGTAGAACATGAAAAATTTAACAATTTGTTGCTTATTTATTTTGTTGAGTCATTTCACTTTCGGACAAAAAATGATCAGTAGTCAAATTCAAACGAATGCCCAATGTGGAGACTGCAAGGAGCGAATCGAAAGGAAATTAAATTACACCAAAGGAATAAAATTCGCAGAGCTAGACGATCACACAAAAATCGTACTAGTTAAATACGATTCAACGAAAATCGACTTGCTTACCATCAAGCAAATCATTGCAAAAATCGGGTACGATGCAGATGAAGTAAAAGCAGCGAAGGAAGACGTTGAAAAACTACCAAAATGTTGCCAACCAAACGGACATCCATAAAATGGACAATGAACAGAAGGCATTGACAGGACAAAAACGATACACCAATGAAAAAATTCCCCCTTCGTTCATTTAGACAGAATGACTATCTTTGTGGCAAATATCCAATAGACCATGAGTGACCCGATAAAACATGAGTGTGGAATAGCTCTTTTAAGGCTCAAAAAACCCTTAGAATATTACCTGGAAAAATACGGTACGGCACTGTATGGCATCAATAAGATGCACTTACTCATGGAAAAACAACACAACCGAGGTCAGGATGGTGCTGGAATTGCCAATATCAAATTCGATATGGAACCCGGTCAACGATACATTTCGAGAACTCGTTCTATTAAGAAAAATCCAACACAAGATATTTTTGATCAAATCAATTCGAAATTCCAACAAATTCAGCAGGAAAATCCAGAAAACTTGAAGGATATTGAGTTTCTGAAACAAAATTCGGGATTCACCGGAGAGCTCTTCCTTGGACATTTACGTTATGGTACTTTTGGACGAAATTCAATTGAAAGTTGTCACCCGTTTCTTCGCCAAAATAACTGGATAACACGAAACCTTGTTGTTGCCGGGAATTTTAACTTGACGAATGTGGACGAGTTATTTCAGAACTTAGTGAATCTTGGACAACATCCAAAGGAAAAAAGCGATACAGTCACAGTTTTGGAGAAAATCGGCCATTTTCTCGACGTTGAAAATGATGACCTTTACGCTCATTATAAAGCATTAGGATATTCCAAAGATCAAATTTATGCGCGCATTGCGAAAGAGGTAAATTTGGTGAAAATTTTGAAAAAAGCCTCTGAAGTTTGGGATGGTGGATATGCCATGGCTGGACTTTTAGGTCACGGAGATGCATTTGTTTTACGCGATCCAAACGGCATTCGTCCAGCATTTTGGTACGAAGATGAAGAGATTTGTGTGGTTGCCTCAGAACGACCGGTCATTCAAACAGCTTTCAATTTAACCAGTGATCAAATTCACGAATTACAACCGGGACACGCACTGATTGTTCGTAAAAGTGGAGAAGTAACAGAAGAAATGATTAATGCTCCAAGAGAAATTAAAAAATGTTCATTTGAACGTATTTATTTCTCTCGTGGTTCAGACACCGACATCTACAAAGAAAGAAAGGCTTTAGGCCGATTAATTGTTGATCAAGTTTTAGATACGGTTGATCACGATTTCGACAATAGCGTTTTTTCCTTTATTCCAAATACTGCTGAAGTTTCCTTTTATGGTTTGATTAAAGGATTAGAAGAAAATTTAAATCAGCAAAAAATAAAGCAAATTCAAGCTTTAGGCCCAAATGCTGACGCGGATAAATTAGCGGAAATCATTCACAGAAGAGCCCGAATTGAAAAAATCGCTATTAAGGATGCAAAATTGCGCACCTTCATCACACAAGATGATTCAAGGGATGATTTAGTAGCGCATGTGTATGACATCACATACGGAAGTGTTCGTCCAGGAACTGATAACCTCATTGTGATTGACGATAGTATTGTTCGCGGAACGACTTTAAGACAAAGTATTCTACGCATTCTTGATCGTTTATCACCGAAAAAAATTGTTGTCGTTTCATCTGCCCCACAAATCCGATATCCGGACTGTTATGGCATTGACATGGCAAAAATGGGTGATTTTATTGCATTTGAAGCAGCGATTCAACTATTGCGCGATCGAAATATGGATCAAGTTATCAAGGATGTCTATGAAAAATGTTTAGCGCAAGTAGATCTTCCAAAAGAACAAGTAAGAAATTTTGTTAAGGAGATTTACACGCCATTCAGCAATGAAGAAATTTCTGCTAAAATTGCCAGTTTACTGACCCCACCTAGCATTAAAGCAGAAGTGGAAATTGTGTTCCAAACCGTAGAGAATTTACACAAAGCATGTCCAAATCACCTTGGAGATTGGTATTTCACAGGAGATTACCCTACCCCAGGTGGAAATAAGGTCGTGAACAAAGCCTTTATCAATTGGATGGAGAAACGAAACGAAAGAGCGTATTAGTTTCATGTGTTTTGCCGTGTTGGAAAAACATTATTCCTACCTTTATTAAAAAAATAACGTGACCTGGATTTATTCCTTCTTCATTCGTTTGTATGGCCTGGGTATTCTTTTGGCGTCCAAATTTAATCCGAAAGCAAAAGCTTGGGTAGATGGTCGAAAGGATTGGTCAAAAAATTTAAGGTTACAACTTCCTGAAGGACGTAAAATCATTTGGTTTCACTGTGCATCTCTAGGTGAATTTGATCAAGGATTACCCTTGATGAAATCCATGAAGGAAGCAGATCCTCAACTGTTTTTATTGGTCAGTTTTTTCTCCCCATCTGGAATGCAACATTACCAAAAACGGGAGGCTATTGTCGATGCAGCCTGTTATTTACCTTTGGACACATGGCAGAATGCGCGAAAATTTATTGAAATTGTTCAACCAGAAAAAGCGATATTCATCAAATATGAATTCTGGCCAAACTTTCTCTATGCATTAAGCGAAAAGCAGATTCCAACCTTTGCTGTTTCAGCGATTTTTCGACCAAATCAACATTACTTTCGTTGGTATGGCCATTTTTTCAGAAAAGCCTTGAAACGAATCCAACATTTTTATGTGCAAAATCAGGAAAGTTTAGTGCTATTGGCTTCGATCGGAATCGATCAATGTACAGTTAGTGGGGACCTGCGTTACAGTCGCGTTATTCAAGCGAAGCAAATGGCGATGGATAAACCAAATGAACTTTTACGAATCTTTACGGAGGGTCATACCACTTTGATTTTAGGAAGCTCATGGCCAAAAGAGGAAACCATTGTCTCGGAGGCACTTCAGAAACTTGGAGGCATCAAATTAATCATTGCTCCCCACGATGTAGGCGAAGGGCACATTCAATCCATCGTGTCTGCTTTTCCATCCGCAATTCGCTACACTCAGTTGGATTTAAATAAAGATCATCTCGTACTTTTGGATTCTTCCGTATTAATTATTGATTGCATCGGATTGTTGAGTGCGGCATATCGCTACGGAACCATTTCATTTATTGGAGGAGGATTTACGGGAAATCTGCATAACATTTTAGAACCTGCTGTTTACGGACTCCCACTACTTTTTGGACCAAAACATCAGAAATTTCCAGAAGCAACTATCTTCCTACAAAAAGGATTTGCACTTGAAGTAAGGAATTCAGACGAATTTCAAAAGGCATTCCACTCCCAACTCTGCAGGGTAGAAATAATTAGAAATGAAATGGAAACATTCGTTCATTCTCAAGTGAAAACGATTTCACTTTGATTTCAAGAATGAAGTTTAATTTGAAGAATGAGCCAACAAGAAAATCTTTTCTTTAATTGTAATAAAAATCCTTTGGCTTTTTAGAGTAAAAAGGGATATACCAACCAATACGAATACCAGTTTGAAGGTCAATTCGCATAGCAGTGGACACTGGAATGTCCGGTTGGTCGTAGTTGATTGTTCGACGATTATAGGTAAATCCCTGCTGAAAATAGATTCCAGCATAGAAATTTAAAGGTCCACCATTATTTAAAAAAGAATACCCAACAAATTGATGAATGTTCAATCCTGTGGTCATGCGGTCATATCCACGTTTGTATTTTAATTCAATTTGGGGGATGACTTGATCATTCGTTTCAATTCGCATATGATGTAATAAATACCCGGCGCCTGCGTGCACTAAAATACCCGAATTGGCATTTTTCTTACCCGTAGGAAAAAGTCTTCCAACGCTGAAATTGGCATTGAATCCACGCGGATAAACCAATACTTTGGCAATTGAACCACTGACATCCGTAATATTTCCTTTGTCATCGATTAACTGATCAAATGTACCCGTCATCTTCACTTGATTTCCGAAAATAAAGTTTGCATCAACACCGAAGTACCATTGATTCTCTAATTTATATCCAGCGGAAAAACCAAGATTATTGAGAAAGCCGTAACGTGCTAATAAATCGCCTCCAGGTAAATTTCCACCCCAATGAACACCGACTAAAGGTGTGCTGATGGATTCTGCTTTTTTCTCTGTTTGACAAGTTGCCTTTTCAACTGAACTGACGAACAGGCCCAACACCAAAATGACATGCAAATAGGAAAATGATGGATGTTGTTGACCTGAAATCCGCATATTGAATGAATTTGAAAAAGTAAAAATAGTGGATAATCTTCAATATTCTTGAACTTCATGGATAATTCAATCGCTGATTTAATAAGCCATGACCGAAAGGAATTCAGAAAAAAGTTAATCCATTAAAGTTCTTGCATCAGTCAGACTTCATTTTTACTATATTCTTCAGCAAAATTGACTTGTACTACCTTAGTTTGTCTAACTTTGTTTTACTATCTAAAATAGAGAATATGAAAAAAATTCAAATGGTGGATCTTGTTTCTCAATATGAGAAAATTAAACCTTCCATTGATAAAGCAATAAATGAAGTTATCCAAAACGCCCACTTTATAAATGGTCCAGCGGTTGGAAGATTTCAGTCCGACCTACAAGAATATTTGGGCGTGAAACACGTCATACCTTGCGCAAACGGCACTGATGCACTTCAAATTGCGATGATGGCACTAGATTTAAAACCAGGAGACGAAGTCATCACCCCAAGTTTTACTTACATCGCAACAACAGAAGTCATTGCACTTCTCGGTTTAACGCCTGTTTTTGTGGAAGTGGATCCAAAAACATTTTGTATCGATCCTTCGGCGATTGAAGCAGCAATTACGCCAAAAACAAAAGCCATCGTTCCAGTGCACTTATACGGACAAGCAGCGAACATGAATGCAATCATGGACATCGCTAAAAAACATGCATTATTTGTCATTGAAGACAATGCGCAAGCCATTGGATCTGATTACCATTTAACGAATGGCAAGAAAGTAAAAACAGGAACCATTGGAGATATCGGATGTACTTCTTTTTTTCCATCCAAGAATCTAGGTTG
>JBJTMU010000021.1:0-2636 GCA_046070685.1 Flavobacteriales bacterium
GTGGATTTTTGGCGTCGGGGCCTTTATGATTACCCGAAAATTTGGTTTGGGGGTTTTAGGATTCGTTATTGGTTCACTGGTGGATCAAATGGGATCATCAAACTCTAAAGGAGGAAATAAAACGTCTTCTGGACAAGATCCCTTTGAGTTTTACCGACGACAGTCTTCGCTTTACGATGTACCTACCATGTTGATGGCTCTTTCCGCTGTAGTCATGAAGGCTGATGGCAAAGTACTCAAAGTGGAATTGGATTATGTTAAACGATTTTTCAACGATCAATTTGGCAATCGTTTTACGAGTGAACACCTGCAAATTCTGAAGCAATTTTTGGATAGTGGTCAGGTGCCATTGCAACAGATTTGTTCAGATATTCGAGGACGAATGCCCATTGAAGTGCGCGTTCAATTGATTCATTATTTGTTTGGAATCGCCAAAGCGGATGGAGATGTAGGGACAGCAGAAATGAACGCAATTTCAAAAATCGCGACGATGCTTGGTGTTTCTGCGGTCGATTTTGAAAGTGTGAAAAACATGTTCTACCGAAATGTCGATTCAGATTACCGTATTTTAGGAATAACAGAACAGGCGACAGACGATGAGGTGAAAAAAGCGTATCGTAAAATGGCCATTTCATTCCACCCGGATAAAGTAGCTCAGATGGGGGAAGAGTACCAAAAAGGCGCCAAAGAGAAGTTTCAGCGCATTCAGGATGCGTATGAAGCGATTAAAAAACGCAGAGGGTTTAAATAAATTTGACCATGAATTATACCGAAGCATACGAAGAACTTCAGCAGCTTGTCCAACACATGGAAAGTGGTCAAATAAATGTAGATGAATTGGCCCTGAAAGTGAAGCGCGCCTCTGAATTGATTCGTATTTGTAAAGTGAAATTACATGAAACTGAAGTGGATGTTCAGAAAATTCTAAAAGATCTTGACGCGACTTCGAATGAAGACGAATAGGATTTCCTACCTTTGCACACAAATTAACTTATGTCTGATAATCGCTACCAGCAACGTGGAGTTTCTGCCGGAAAGGAAGATGTTCACAACGCCATCAAGAAACTAGATAAAGGATTGTTTCCCCAAGCATTCTGTAAAATTGTCCCGGATTATTTAACGGGTGATGAAAACTATTGTTTGGTGATGCATGCAGATGGTGCAGGTACGAAATCCTCCTTGGCATACATGTACTGGAAGAAAACAGGAGATGTTTCTGTTTGGAAAGGAATTGCACAGGATGCCTTAATCATGAATTTGGATGATTTATTGTGTGTCGGAGCAACGGGCCCGATTATGCTGTCTTCAACGATTGGACGAAATAAAAATTTAATTCCTGGTGAAGTCATTTCTGAAATCATTAATGGTACAGAAGAAATTTTAACAGAATTACGTTCCTACGGACTCGAAATTCATTCAACAGGTGGCGAAACAGCCGATGTAGGAGATTTAGTTCGAACAATTATTGTTGATTCTACCGTTGTTTGTCGCATGCGTAGAGATGAGGTTATTTCGAATCACCGTATTCAAGCAGGAGATGTGATTGTTGGACTTGCATCAGATGGACAGGCAACTTACGAGTCTTTTTTCAACGGAGGAATGGGCAGCAATGGCTTAACAAGCGCACGTCACGACGTTTTTGACCATAGTTTGGCTTCGGAATTCCCAGAAAGTTTTGATGGCGCTATTCCAGCGGATTTGGTTTATAGTGGAACGAAAAAACTGCAGGATCCAGTTGAGGGCACACCATTAGATGCGGGACGATTGGTATTATCTCCAACGAGAACGTATGCGCCCATCATTCAACAAATTCTTCAGAAGCACCGTTCTCAAATTCATGGAATGGTACATTGTTCAGGAGGAGCGCAAACAAAAGTGTTACATTTCGTGAATGACGTGCATGTGATCAAGGATCAATTATTTCCAATTCCACCACTTTTTCAGATGATTCAGGAAGAATCCCAAACACCTTGGCAAGAAATGTACAAAGTGTTTAATATGGGGCATCGCATGGAAATATATGTACCTGAGGCACTTGCGGCTGAAATCATCGAAATATCAACTTCTTTTGGTGTCGCAGCTAAAATTGTTGGACGAGTTGAGCAACACGTTGGAAAACAGGTAACAATACAATCCGAAAAAGGAATTTTCACCTATAATTAACTTTTTTTTCAAAAAAAGCTTTTAAAAACGGATTGTTTTCGTACTTTTGCCATCCGTTCATTGAACACTGGTGGGATGGGTGAGTGGCTGAAACCAACAGTTTGCTAAACTGTCGTACGGGTAACTGTACCGCGAGTTCGAATCTCGCTCCCACCGCAAGAGTTTTTAGGTGGAAGCTTGTTGAAACTCAAAAAGAAAAAAATAACTGAAAACGATCAGTTAAAACATAGATATTGAAGATGAATCGTTCGGGGCGTAGCGTAGTCCGGTCATCGCGCCTGGTTTGGGACCAGGAGGTCGCAGGTTCGAATCCTGCCGCCCCGACGAGGGGGATGAGCAATCATCCCCCTTTTTTCATTCATCTAACTAGATTTAAATATTGGTCCCGTAGCTCAGCTGGATAGAGCAACTGCCTTCTAAGCAGTAGGTCTTTGGTTCGAATCCAAACGGGATCACTCTGATGAAAGCTTCTT
>JBJTMU010000022.1:0-20278 GCA_046070685.1 Flavobacteriales bacterium
ACCATCTTCATCTTCCAAACGGTAAATGATGCCATTGTCTAATAATTCACTTTGGAAATTTGTCAACCACATTTCATGAATCGGCATTTTGAAAATCCCATTTTCATCTTTTTCAATCGCAGTTGCTGTAGCAGTTATTGCTTCGTCAAATGGATCGGCAATCATTGGGTCTTTTAAATCTTTTCGGTACATTCCGTAGTATCCTTTTGCCAAGAATATGTACGGCGTTGGATCATTCGCATAACGTGGTTTAACAACATAATCAGAAGCACGTTTAACTAATTTTACGAAGTTACTATCCGCGTGGATTTGTGTTAATTCATCCAAGTTGTTTGTTACCGTAATAAAATTATCGCGATCCTCTGAAATGTCGAATTCCTCTTCTTCAACCTCGCCATTCTTTAATTTTTTTGTTTTGGAATAGGTCACGTTTAACGATACACTGTAGTTTCCAACGCGTTTAAATTCCACTTCAATAATGTCTGATTTGTCATCACCTTTCGTATAAGCCCAGTCTTTGTCTTTCGTTCCAGAAATCACCCACTGAGTGGCTACTTTCTTCGTTCCTGCAGGTGTAAATATGGATTTCATCTCCACGCGATTCGTTTTACTTCCTTCATCATCCAAGGTGATGACGCGTTTCGATTCCTTCAATTGCAAGCTTGGTTGTTGTGCAAAAACTTGACTGCTCATCCATAGAACACTGAACAAACCGGTTAAAATGATTTTTCTTAAAGACATAAGCGTTGTTATTTTTGATTGAAGTGTTTTCAATTATTGTGCCGAATTTACAAAAAATTATTCATGACTTTGAATCAAGAGCGTCAATATCTCTTGTGCTGCTTTGGCAATTTTAGTACCTGGACCATAAATACCAAACACACCTGCTTCGTATAAATAGTCGTAATCCTGTTGTGGAATGACTCCTCCTGCAACCACCATAATATCGGAACGGTGAAGTTTCTCCAATTCAGCAATCACTTCAGGAACCAAGGTTTTGTGTCCTGCGGCAAGTGATGAAACGCCTAAAATATGAACGTCATTTTCGACGGCTTGCTTGGCTGCCTCTGCAGGCGTTTGAAATAAGGGTCCAATGTCAACATCAAAACCGATATCCGCGAATGACGTTGCAATCACCTTCGCGCCTCGATCATGTCCATCTTGACCCATTTTTGCAATCATGATTCGTGGTCTTCTTCCTTCCAATTGATTGAAAGCTTCCACCATTTCAGTTGCTTTGACAAAATCTTGATCTTTCATAATTTCTTTCGAGTAAACACCACTAATGGATCGAATAACTGCCTGGTAACGACCGTAAACTTTTTCTAAGGCATCTGATATTTCTCCCAGCGTACATCTCGCTTGTGCTGCTCGAATCGCAATTTCCAGGAGATTTCCAGTTTGTTCGCGCGCTGCTCGTTCCAATTCTTTCAATAAGGACTGAACAAGTGTTTCATCACGATTGGACTTCAATCGATTCAATCCTTCTATTTGAGCATCACGCACTTTGGAATTATCAATTTCTAAAATGTCAAAATCTGCTTTATCTTCCGTTTGATAACGATTCACTCCAACAATGATTTCTTGAGATGAATCGATACGTGCTTGTTTTTTGGCAGCCGCTTCTTCGATGCGCATTTTAGGAATACCCGTTTCAATGGCTTTCGCCATTCCGCCTAAATCATTTACTTCTTGGATTAATGCCCAAGCTTGATCAACCAATTCATTGGTCAGTGATTCAATGTAATAACTACCTGCACTTGGATCAATAAATGATGTGATGTCCGTTTCTTGTTGCAAGTAAATCTGCGTATTTCTAGCGATTCTAGCAGAAAAGTCGGTCGGTAATGCGATCGCCTCATCCAAGGCATTGGTATGTAAAGATTGTGTTCCTCCTAAGGCTGCAGACATGGCTTCAATACATGTTCGTGCGACGTTGTTAAACGGATCTTGTTCGGTTAAGGACCAACCTGATGTTTGACAATGCGTACGCAAAGCCAACGATTTTTCTGAAGTTGGATTAAATTCTTTGATCAATTTTGCCCAAAGTAATCTTCCTGCACGCAATTTTGCAATCTCTACATGGTGATTCATGCCAATGGCCCAAAAGAAACTGAGTCGAGGCGCAAAATCATCGATTTTTAATCCGGCATTGAGACCTGTTCGTACATATTCGATGCCATCCGCCAACGTATAAGCTAACTCTATCGCTGCCGTTGCTCCTGCCTCGTGCATGTGATAACCAGAAATACTGATGGAATTGAATTTTGGCATCTGTTGCGAAGTGAAGGCAAAAATATCAGCGATGATGCGCATCGATGGAGTAGGTGGGTAAATATAGGTGTTCCGAACCATGAACTCCTTCAGGATATCATTTTGAATGGTGCCACTTAATTGTGTCAAACTCACTCCTTGCTCTAATGCACTCGCAATATAAAACGCCATGATCGGTAAAACGGCGCCATTCATGGTCATCGAAACAGACATTTCTCCAAGTGGAATTTGATCAAAAAGCCGTTTCATGTCTTCAATTGAATCGATGGCAACTCCCGCTTTTCCTACATCTCCTTTCACGCGCTCGTGGTCTGAATCATAGCCGCGATGTGTTGCTAAATCAAAGGCAACAGATAATCCCTTTTGTCCTGCCGCAAGGTTTCTTCGGTAAAATGCATTGGACTCCTCCGCGGTGGAAAAACCCGCATACTGACGAATCGTCCAAGGCTTAGAAACATACATTGAAGCATAAGGTCCACCGACAAATGGTGCAAATCCCGAACGAAATCTCGTATGTTGAAGGGAGGAAATATCAGAAGGTGAATATTCAGATTTGACCTTGAATCCTTCATTGGTCATGGTTTCTTTGATCGTTTTTTCAAGCGTAATTAGACGATCCTCGAAGGCTGGAATTGATTTTAAATCTATCTTTTTCATCTCAATTCTTTTTTTCAGCGATTAAATATTCTTTCCCCAAGTAACTTGGTAGTTTCCCCCACGTTTTGGCTTTACTGAGGTCCTCATTGAAGTGTGAATGAATTCCAATTAATTTCTTTTCTCCTGATGTCCATTGTTCACGGCGTTGTTGTCGTGTTTTTTCAATGGATTGCATCACCGAAGAAATCATCGATGACTCATCCATATCGGTCAATTGTTGAACGCGTTTCCACGTTTTCTCAATCAACTGTTCAGTCAAGGCTTCAACAATTCGACTTCCTTTCATTGGATCTTGAACCCAATCAAAATGAGCCTCTTCCACCAATAAATTTGAAATGTTTTGTGCCATTCGTAATGTGAAGTCATCTGTTCCTTCTTGCGCATATTCATCCCATGGGTGGATGATTAATCCGTGCACGCCTCCAGCAAATGCTGACATCGCTTCACTTGTTTGACGCAATAGATTTGTGTAAGGATCCGCTAGCGATTTGTTCATCCATCCAATATGTGCTTGAATGCGATAATTCGCTGCATTGATTCCGTGAATTGCGGCTAATTTTTGAATCAAATAATGTAAACTTCTGATTTTTGCGAGCTGTGTAAAATAGGAAGCACCCATTCCAACACTAAAGACCACCGTGGAATTGTCATTCTTCGACATGTGTAGGTGGAAAGCACTCAAGATTAAACTCAATTCATCGATCGAATGTGCACCAATTTGCTGTAATTCAAATCCGTTGAAGTAAGCCGTTGTTCCTTCTATTAAATCATGTGTAAGTACATCGCTCAACGTATGTATGTGAGCCAGTTCATCCGCGCTTAACTGTGCGTGAAGTTCATTCAATTGCACGGAGTGCTGAAGAAGAATTTCAGTTTGAATATAAGCTAATTGAATATCCTTGAAAACAATCTTCCAATCGACTTGCTCTTTCTCTATGCGAATGAATAAACGATCTGCTCCTTGCATGAGTGCCAACAACATGCGTCGATTGCTTTCTTTTTCGTCTTGAATACGCTCAAAATGAACGTGATTTGTGTGATTGTCACTTTCGACAGAAGGAATGGACACGTTGAACTGTGGTTCTTCAGTGATGTTAATTGTCAATCCGTCAATGGGGTCGTTAAAGTGGATTCGCTCCGCTTGATCACGCAGTTCTTTCTGAATTTGTTGCACCCAAACATCGTGCGCAATTGGTTCAAAAGGGTAGTTAATATTGGACATGTAGAACGTAAATTTCTTTTGTCAAATATACGACAGAACTTTGGATTGAACTCCGTCTAAACGATTAGAATCGACAACTTAGGGATTATTACAATCGAAACGTGTATTTTAGTTGTCCTAAGCTACTACATTTTGAAAACTGCATTTGTTTCTTTCTTCATTTTTTGCTGTTCATTTTCCTTTGGTCAAACAAATCTGTCTAATGGAGCTCGTTCACTTTCATTGTCCAACGCGAGTGTCACCTTGACGGATGTTTGGGCACAATTGAACAATCCGGCGGCTTTGATTGGATTAACGAAATTTAATGTGGGCGTATCATATCAAAATCGTTTTGGCTTAAAAGAACTTCAATCGCAAGCCATCGTTATGGCTCTTCCTGTGAAGAAAATGGTCCTTTCGGGTGGGAGTCAATTTTATGGTTATCAACAATACCGAAGCATGAAAAGTGGGATAGGCGTGTCACTGTCACTTTCGGATAAAGTGTCGATGGGAGTCAAATTAAACCATCATTACCTGCGTTTCAATGAAAATTATGGAAGTGCGTCCAATCTAAGTGCTGACCTTGGATTGCTGGTGAAATTTACCAATCGACTTTATTTTGGCTGTAGTGCGTTAAACATTGGTCGATCAAAAGTATCAGCCAATATAAACGAGCGACTTCCAAGTGCCCTTCGATTGGGTCTTCGATATCAAATTTCAAATCAACTTTCTGTCCTTTCTGAACTTGAAAAGAATGTCATTTATCCACTTCAAGTAAAATGTGCCGCAGAGTATCAACCGTCATCACATTGGTATTTTAGAGGGGGAATTGCCACCGCACCTTTATCCTTTTCATTTGGATTTGGTGGAAAATTTAAAGACCATTATTCATTGGATATCGGAACCGCATTTCACCAGTTGTTGGGATGGTCACCACATGTTTCCATGCAATTAGATCTTCCATAAAATGAAGTTTTTTGTTCGATTTGCATTTCTTCTTCTCGCTGTTCAAGCGTATGGACAGGATCGGGGGGACATCATTCAACAACGGATTGAGTTCATTTCGGAGCAAACGCAGTCTGAAAATATGGATCTGACCAACTTGATGGAGCAATTGAACTACTATTTCGATCATCCCATTAATTTGAACACAACCAATGGAGAGGAATTAGCGGAATTGTACCTTTTGACCGATGTGCAAATCAATGATCTATTACTGCATCGTAAGGCGTTCGGAAAATTGATCTCCATCTACGAATTACAAAGTTTAAGCTATTGGGACCTTCAAGTTATTCAATTGATACTCCCGTTTGTTCATGTGGATGACCGTTTGGATCAAATTCACATCACATGGAAGGAAGCGATTAAACAAGGGAAATTCGAAGAGTACTTGCGGTATCAACCGATGATCGAATCCAAAGCAGGTTATGCAGATGTGAGTGACTCGGTGCGACAAGCTTCCAATAAATACTATTATGGAAATGGCGATCGTTATTACACGCGTTTCCGTTACACGTACAAAACAAATATTTCAGTTGGACTCACGACGGAAAAGGATGCGGGGGAGCAATTTTTTCGTGGATCTCAGAAACAAGGCTTTGACTTTTATTCTGCACATGCCTTTTTTAAAGGAGGAAAATACTTGAAGTCAGCGGTCATAGGTGATTATCAAATTCAAGTTGGACAAGGACTCAATCTATGGTCAAGTTATGCGTTTGGAAAAACGGCTGATTTAACGACGATGAAAAGAACCGCCATTCCAATTCGTGCCTATACGTCTGTGGATGAATCTCGATTTCTACGTGGTGCTGCAGCTGATTTTGGTTATCGAAATTGGTCGCTGTTGCTTTTTGCTTCTCAGAAGAAAATGGATGGTGTGGCATTATCTGACTCAACTTATGATGATTTAGAATTTGTTTCTACCATTGACTTAACGGGCTTGCATCGCACCACCAGTGAAATTGCCAAGAAAAATGGACTAAGCGAAAGAATCATAGGGGCAAATGTACGTTATGTTCAAGGTGCTTTTCGCTGGGGAGCTGCACTTGTTCATCAGTCGTATGACAAACCGTACAATAAAACGATGCAATATTACAATCAATTCGATTTTCGAGGAAAACAACAACTATCCATCAGTTCTGATTATAGTTATGTGTTTCGAAACATCAACGTTTTTGGCGAAGTGTCGAAAGTCCTACGTCCGGATCTTGATCCCCAAAAAGGATGGGCAATGGTGCATGCCGCGATGATGGCTTTGGATCCCAAATTTAGCTTGGGGATTTTATATCGAAACTATCAAAAAGAATATCAAACGTTTTACAACGCTGGATTCTCGGAAGGAAGTAATACACAAAATGAACAAGGAACGTATGCCGCTTTAAAATGGAAACTTGCACCAGCGTGGTCCTTGAATGCGTACGTGGATCTATTCAAATTCCCTTGGATGAAATATGGCGTCGATGCACCGTCTTATGGACATGAAATATTGATTCAGCCCATATTTAAACCATCCAAAACCTTTGAGATTTACGGACGTTTTCGTCAACAAATGCGCCAGAAAAATAGCCGTGATACGGACGGGACTGTGACGGAAATAGAAGATGTTATTCAACGAAATTACCGTTTGAATATGTCCTGCGTCTTGAACGAGTTTATATCCTTGAAAACACGATTGGAATATGTGACCATTCATCGACTGAGTAATAAACCAGAAAAAGGAATGCTGCTTTCTCAAGACATTATTTTTAAACCGAAAAGTAGTCCTTTTGATGTATCGATGCGTTTCGCTTTATTTGATACGGATAGTTACGACACGCGTATTTATACTTTCGAAAGTAATGCCCTCTACGTGTTTGCTGTCCCGGCTTATTATTATCAAGGAAGTCGGGCGTATCTAATATTGCGATATAGTTTTTGGCATTCTTGCGACTTATGGATTAAATATGGCGTGTTTTTGTATGAAAATCGCTCGACAATTAGTTCTGGAGCCGAACAAATTACCGGCAGTCGAAAGTCTGATTTGCTTATCCAGCTTAGGATTTCTCTATAATTGAATTTTTTTTTCAAAAAAAGTGATACATTTTTGAAATTTCGGCGTTATCCCAGTAAGCGGGGACTGCAAGCCTCGTGATCTCCAAAAAAATCAAACTAGAACTAAAACCAAATCTTATGGCTGTCAACATGACTTACCATCAGAGTGCATTTCGTCTGGATGAGGAAATGAAACTCGTTGAACGTGCGAAAGAACACCCACGTTATTTTGCTCCTTTGTACGAACGCTACCACGAAGCAATTTTTCGTTATGTGTTCAAACGTGTCGATGAAATTGAAGTCGCGTACGATATCACTTCTTGCGTGTTTATCAAAGCAATGGGAAGTATTCAAAAGTATGAAAATAGGGGAGTACCCTTTGCTTCTTGGTTGTTTCGTATTGCGAAAAGTGAATTGTATCAATCTTTTCGTGACAAGAAAGCACAACGAACAGTAAGTATTGATTCAGTGACGTTAAAACAAGTCATGGATGATTTTACGGACGACAGTAGTGAAGAAAATAGAGCGAAATTATTGCGAGCTCTTGGTAAATTGAAAGAAGCCCAATTGCAATTGATCGAAATGCGTTTTTTTGAAAAACGTTCTTTCCGTGAGATTGGCGAAATCCTTGGACTATCTGAAAACAATGCCAAAGTAAAAACGTTTCGTGCACTATTGAAATTGAAAGAATTGTTTTACCAAAAAGAATGAGTATGATCAAAGTACTACTGGACAGGGATGAGCCAAGCTCAGAACAAATTCGAAAACGAATGGATTTTGAGTCCATTTATGGAGGAATGAACTATCAAAAATGGATTATGAATCCATGGCTTTATGTCATAGGTGGTGTTTTTGCTGCCTTGATTTACTGCTAAAATTTGGCACATTTCCCGCGATGTAGAAATTAGTTTTTACATTTGTAGATGTACCAATTGTTTCGTTCCATACTATTCCGTTTCGATGCGGAGAAAGTTCACTATTTTGTTGTTGGACTACTAAAATTGATTGTTAAATTCCCACCAACAAAGTGGATTTTTAGAGCGGTGTATCACATCGAACATCCCTCCTTGGAACGAGAGTTTATTGGGATTAAATTCCCCAATCCTGTTGGACTAGCAGCTGGATTTGACAAGAATGCAAAGTACTTTAATGAATTGGAAAGTTGTGGATTTGGATTCATTGAAATCGGGACAGTAACTCCTTTAGCGCAACCAGGGAATGATCTTCCGCGCTTATTTCGTTTGAAAAAAGACAAGGCCATTTTAAATCGAATGGGATTCAATAATGACGGCGTTCAAGAAGCACTTAAGCAGTTGAAAGCACGAAAAAATCGAAGTCTGATTATTGGTGGAAATATTGGTAAAAACAAGTGGACGCCAAACGAAGAAGCATTAAGTGATTACCTCATTTGCTTCGATGCGCTGTTTGATGAGGTTGATTATTTTGTGGTCAATGTTTCATCCCCAAACACACCAAATTTACGCGCCTTGCAAGAAAAAGAGCCATTAATGGAGTTACTTTCGACCTTGCAGAAAAAGAATGCGTTAAAAGAAAACCCAAAACCGATTTTATTGAAAATTGCACCGGATTTATCGAATGAACAATTGGATGAAATCATTGAGATTGTTCAAGAAACAAAGATTGCCGGACTCATTGCCACAAATACGACCATCAGTAGAGAAGGACTGCTGACTCCAGATTCAGAAGTAGCGGCACTTGGAGCTGGTGGGATTTCTGGAAAACCATTAACGAAAAGATCCACGGAAGTGATTCGATACATTCACCAAAAATCAAATGGCCGAATTCCAATGATTGCTGTCGGTGGAATTCATTCCGCTGCGGATGCCATGGAAAAATTGGACGCAGGTGCTACCTTGGTACAATTGTATTCCGGATTTATTTACGAAGGACCAAGCTTGATTAAGGAAATCAATCAAGCGCTGATTAAAAAAGCCGCACATGCCTAAGATAAAAATCGTTGAATGTCCAAGAGATGCCATGCAGGGATTGCATGACTTCATCCCAACAGAGCAGAAAATCAATTACATCAATGCATTGTTGTCTTGTGACTTTGATACCATTGATTTTGGTAGTTTTGTTTCTCCAAAAGCCATTCCACAAATGCGCGATACGGCCGAAGTATTAAAGGGATTAAACATGGATTCTACTTCCAAACTTTTGGCGATTGTGGCAAACGAACGCGGGGCAACAGACGCAGCAGCTTTCGATGAAATTCATTATTTAGGTTATCCTTTTTCCATTTCGGAGCAATTTCAACGTCGCAATACAAACACATCGATAGAAGATTCCTTGCATAACCTAGAAAAGTTACAATCGATTTCAGTTTCAGCGAAGAAAGAATTAGTGGTGTATTTATCCATGGGATTTGGAAATCCGTATGGTGAAGAATGGAATACGGATTTGGTTTTGAGCTGGTCAGAACGCTTACACAAGGAATTTGGCGTGAATATTCTTGCACTTTCCGATACGATTGGTTGTGCAAATCCTGCCGATGTTCGACAGTTATTTCCTCAACTTATTGAGGCGCTTCCAAACGTAGAATTTGGGGCGCATTTCCACACCGTGCGGGAAAAAGCGATGGAAATTATTTCAGCAGCTTATGAAGGAGGATGTCGTCGTTTCGATACGGCCATCAAAGGATTTGGAGGTTGTCCGATGGCGAAAGATGAGCTTACAGGTAATCTCGCAACCGAACAATTAATTTCTTGGTTGAATGGGCAACAGATGGAGTCCGGATTGAACATGGACGCCTTCCAAACGGCATTTCTTGCATCAAGCAGTATTTTTAATTCGTAATTTAGAAACATGAATCGATTAAAATCACTTAAAATACCCTTGATTCTTATTGTCGTGTTGGGGGTCATCTTCCTTCTGTTTAAATTGAATTCGTCAAAAGAGGAGGTTGAAACCACAGAACCAGCGAAGAAAGAATCGTCCCGTATTGAATACATTTCGACAGATTTTAACCAAAACACGTTTACGGATGGAAATGAGCTGAAATTATTGAAGGAATTAAACATGTGTGACGCCACATTACCAGATGGACAAATGGCTTCATGTTCGCCTAAATTCTTTCGTTTTTTCAAGTTAAATGAATCGGTTTCCTTGAAAAATGCTTTTTTGCTATTGATCAATGGGGCCGCTTTTCCGAACGATTTGGACAAATTCAAATCGAGAAGAATATTAATTTTCGAACGTGAGAAAGGACAGCTTGTATTGACAAACACGATTAAAGGAAATTTGATTGAACGTCGAAAAAATGGACCATCCACCTATGATGATTTGGTGATACGTTTCCGACTCGATGAATACAATGAAGCTTATCATTGTGTCTTCAAATGGAAAGATGGAAAATATGCCTTCGACAGTTGTGAGGAATTGTACTCCTATTATTGCAAGGGGAAAGTCAAGCCAGAATTAGTTGATTCAGTTTCGATCGAAGTTAATAAGATTCTTCATGACGAAAAGTTACTTAATTAATCTTTTTCTTCTTTATTTGTTGGCTTCGTGTACGGGAAGTATTCGAACCGATCAAGTAGATTTTACCCAAGCATTTACCGATGGGAATAGCAAAATCTGGATGACACAGAAATCGATTTCAACGAATGGCGCTATAAGCTATCAGCCCACATTAGAACAAGAAGTCTGGGTATTTTATCAATCTGGAAATTGCCTGCGCACCAATTTGAAAAAATTAGCACAAGGAAAGGGAGAACGTGGCACCATGGAATTTGATCACGAGAACAAATACCTCACTTTGATTTTTCCAAAGGAGCACAAAAAAGCAGCCTACGCGTTTGAATTTACCGATGAAAATCAATTGAATCTGTTTCCCCTGGAAGGCTCCGATTACACCAAAGCCTTAGAATTAATTCCGTTTCCAGAAATAATATTGTGCTGATTTCCTTAAAGTACGTTCATTCAACGCAAAAATCAACTTCCTGGGAACGATGATATCCTGTCATCATTCATTCAACTCTGGAAACGGAATCAATTCCAGGGCTTTGGTGTAATCGGAGCCTTCTAGGGGAAACAAATACCTCACCTTGATTTTTCCAAAGGAGCACAAAAAAGCAGCCTACGCGTTTGAATTTACCGATGAAAATCAATTGAATTTGTTTCCCCTAGAAGGCTCCGATTACACCAAAGCCTTAGAATTAATTCCGTTTCCAGAGTTGAATTAAAATCCCTCATACGCGCCTAACCCAAACAGGGCGAAGTCGTATTTAGCGGGATCGCTAGCATCGAAAGAACGGAGGATGTCGATCAATTCTTCGTTCGTTTTCCAATCGTTTTGTGTCCGTGTGAGCAGCCCGAGTTTGCGTGCCACATTACCCGTGTGTACGTCCAATGGAACCATTAATTCAGCGGGTGAAATGCTTTTCCATAATCCAAAATCGACTCCTTTTGCGGACGATCTTACCATCCATCGCAGAAACATCACCAGGCGCTTAGAGGCCGATCCAGTCGCGGGATTAGACACGTGTTTCTGTGTGCGGGCCAGGTGCACTCCTTCAAAAAAGATCGAGCGAAAATGTGAAATGCGTAGTTTAAGATCATCGGATGCCTCTTTCTTCGCAAATGCTCCTTCGAGTCCTTCGTGTTGGTATAGTCGATGCAAACAAGAAAAAAATCCACCAAGATCTTCGTTGTTAAATGTTCGGTGGACAAACTTCGAAGGAATTTCTCCTTTGTAAGATTGAATGAAATCATAAGGCGAATTTCCCATGATTTCGATGATGCGTTCGCCACTTTTTACAATGCTTTTTCGATTTCCCCATGCAATCATGGAAACGATAAACGCAATGATTTCAATGTCCTCTTTACGGTGGAAACGATGCGGAAGTTGAATGGGATCCTCTTCTAAAAAATGTGCTTGTTCATAGAATTCCGCTTTTACATCCAGAAATTCCTTCAGTTCATTAGAAGGCATCATATTTAAATGAAATTTCCATCCTGCATGACCAAGGTCCGATCAGCCATTTTTGCAAAGGATTCGTTGTGGGTCACAATGACAAATGTTTGATTAAATTCTGCTCGCAGTTCGAAAAATAACTCATGTAATTCTTGCGCATTTTTCGTATCCAAATTCCCAGAAGGTTCATCGGCGAAGATGACCGCAGGTTGATTCATCAATGACCGACAAACAGCCACACGTTGTTGCTCACCTCCTGATAACTCAGCTGGTTTATGTCCTACACGATGTGAAATATGGAGCTTTTGAAACAAGGCTTGTGCACGTTCCTCGGCTTCTTTTTTACTTTTTCCGCCAATTAACGCCGGAAGCATGGCATTCTCCAATGCTGTAAATTCAGGAAGTAATTGATGAAATTGAAAAATAAATCCAATGGATTGATTACGGAAATCTGCCAGTCCTTTGGAGGAAAGTTGAAAGGGATTAACGCCATTGATGAGTAACTCTCCTTGAGCCGGTTGATCTAACGTTCCTAAAATTTGAAGCAGTGTTGTTTTTCCCGCTCCAGACGATCCAACAATGGAAATGAGCTCCCCAGAAGCAACAGATAAGTTGACACCTTTCAAAATTGAAAGATCACCGTATGATTTTTGAAGTCCTGTTGCTTGAAGCATTTAGTCCAATTTTAAATTGTGTCCCATTTTATCGCGTTTCGTCTGCAAATAGTGCTGGTTGTGAACGTTACTCGCAACTTCCAAGGGAACATTTTCAACGATTTCTAAGCCGTATCCAATCAATCCGGTTCGTTTTTTAGGATTGTTGGACATCAATCGCATTTTTGAGATGCCAATTGAACGCAAAATTTGTGCGCCGATTCCATAATCTCTCTCATCCGCTTGGAATCCTAATTTCTCGTTTGCTTCGTAGGTGTCTAATCCTTCCTCTTGCAGTTTGTATGCTTTCAATTTATTTAAAAGTCCAATGCCTCTACCTTCTTGATTCATGTAAACAATAGCACCTTTTCCTTCTTTCTCGATGATTTCCATCGCCTTGTGCAATTGAGGTCCACAATCGCAACGACACGAACCAAAAATATCTCCAGTCAGACAAGAAGAATGCACGCGAACCAATACCGGTTCGTCTTTATCCCATGTGCCTTTTGTTAAAACTAAATGGTCTTGATCGTTACTCGTGTCCTTGAAGGCGCGTAATTGGAAATCACCAAATTCCGTTGGCATTTGTACTGAAACTTGCTCTTCAATCAAGGATTCATGCTCCACGCGATATTTGATCAAATCTTCAATAGAAACAATTTTTAAATCGAATTTTTTAGCGATTTCAATCAGACTTGGAACACGAGCCATCGTGCCATCTTCGTTTAAAATCTCAACGATGACACCTGCTTCTTCGAATCCGGCCAATCGAGCTAAATCAACAGCTGCTTCGGTATGTCCAGCGCGACGCAATACGCCTCCTTTACGTGCTCGTAGCGGAAAAATATGTCCTGGTTTTCCCAGTTCTTCTGGACGAATACTTGGGTCGATGAGTGCCAAAATCGTTTTTGATCGATCACTCGCAGAAATCCCAGTTGTACATCCATGTCCAATTAAGTCAATACTTACCGTGAAAGGCGTTTCATACGCGGCAGAATTATTTCGAACCATCATCTCCAAGCCCAATGCATCGCAGCGTTCTTCGCTGATCGGTGCACAAATGAGTCCGCGACCATGTGTTGCCATAAAATTGATGACTTCTGGCGTGGCATTTCTTGCGGCGGTTAAAAAATCGCCTTCGTTTTCACGTCCTTCATCATCAACCACAATGACAACGCGTCCTTGTTGAATTTCTGAAATGGCTTCCTCGATTGTATTTAATTGAAAATTCATGTGCTAAAAATAAGGATTTTGGATTTCTTGCAGCTTGGAGATCAAGCAATTCTTTTTAAAGTTTCTAAATAATAGTTCCAGAATTTTTGAACGGAAGAAATTTGTACTTTTTCATCTGGTGAATGTGCCGCACGGATGTTTGGACCAAAAGAAATCATGTCAACTCCTGGTAAATGTTTTCCTAAAATCCCGCATTCGAGTCCTGCGTGACAAGCTTTCACTTGTGCGTTTTCTTGAAACAACTCTTGATATAGATTTTCCATGAGGTTTAAGATTCCTGAATTTGGATTTGGTTTCCATCCAGGATAATCGCCCGTCTGTTCTACCTGACAACCTGCGTTCTCAAATGCACAGCGCATCACCATACAAACTTCTCTTTTTGTCGATTCAACACTGCTTCGCTGCAAGGATTGAGAAACAAATAAGCCATCTTTGATGATGATTCGTGCTAAACTGGATGAAGTCTCGACCAACCCTTCAATATCAGGACTCATTCGGTAAACACCGTTGTGAACAGAGCAAAGTAGCGAAATGATTTTTTTGAAATCTGCTGACGCCATCGCTTGTTGTGATCCCGAAGTTGCTGTCATGTTGAATTGACAATTCGGTTCGATACGTGCGTATTCTTCTTTGATCGTTTCCGAAATACGATTGAATTCAGTCGTAAACGCGGAAAGATCTGAAACAGAAACAACAGCAGTCGCTTCTCTTGGAATAGCATTGCGTAAACTTCCTCCATCAAATGAAATCAATTGGATATCTGTTACTTGCTGTACCTCCCAAAGAATGCGCGCCATCCATTTATTGGCGTTTCCTCTTCCTTTATCGATGTCCATTCCTGAGTGACCTCCCAATAAACCACGGATGGTCAATTCAAGAAGTTGATTTCCGGAATGAATGGCTTCTTGTGAATAAGAATAAGTGGTATTCGTGTCGATACCTCCCGCACATCCAATGGACAATTCGTCGTCGTCTTCGGTGTCGATGTTCAACAGGATTGATCCGCTCAAAAAGCTTGGGTCCATTTGAATGGCTCCGGTCATTCCCGTTTCTTCATCTACCGTGAAAAATGCTTCAATGGCCGGATGAGGAATGTCTGTTGACGATAAAATCGCCATGATGGCTGCCACCCCAATGCCATTGTCGGCACCAAGCGTAGTTCCATTGGCACGTACCCAATCACCATCGACAATCATTTCGATTCCTTGTTGATCAAAATCAAAGTTTGTATCTGCATTTTTTTGATGAACCATGTCCAAGTGCGCTTGAAGAATGACCGTTGGACGATTTTCCATTCCAGCAGTTGCCGCTTTGTAAATGTACACGTTACCAATGGCGTCCTCGCTTGTTTTTAAGTTCAAGGACTTTCCGAAATCAACCATAAATTGACGAACACGTTCTTCTTTTTTGGAAGGACGAGGGACCGCATTTAAATCAGCGAAGTGATTCCATAATGCACTTGGTTGTAAATCTCTAATGGACATATTTATGGGAATTTTGGGTATTGTAAAAAGTTAGGATCTCTTTTTTCGAGGAAGGCATGTTTTCCTTCTTGCGCTTCTTCGGTTAAATAATAGAGTAGGGTAGCGTCGCCAGCTAATTCCATCAACCCATGTTGACCATCTAACTCGGCGTTCATCGCTCTTTTAATCATTCGAATGGCGAGTGGACTACGTTTCATAATCGTTTTAGACCATTCAACAACAGTATCTTCTAATTGGTCAAATGGAACAACCTTGTTGACCATGCCCATTTTTTCAGCTTCTTCCGCAGTATATTGATTACACAAGAACCAAATTTCACGTGCTTTTTTCTGTCCGACGTGTCTCGCCAAATAAGAAGAACCAAATCCACCGTCAAAACTTCCAACTTTTGGACCTGTTTGACCAAAAATAGCGTTTTCGGAAGCGATGGTTAAATCACATACAACATGCAATACATGTCCACCACCGATCGCGTAACCATTGATCATCGCAATAACTGGTTTAGGAAGTGAACGAATGGCTTTGTGTAAATCCAAAACGTTTAAGCGAGGAACACCATTTTCTGAGATGTATCCACCAACACCTTTCACGTTTTGATCTCCTCCCGAACAGAATGCTTTGTCACCTTCGCCTGTTAATACAACGACGTTGATGTCCGGACGTTCGCGACAAATATTCATGGCGTCCAACATTTCGAAATTCGTTTCAGGACGAAATGCGTTATATACTCGTGGACGATTGATGGTGATTTTTCCAATTCCTTCGAAGAACTCGAATTTAATGTCTTCGTATTTTTTAATTGTTTGCCAATTACGCGTAGCCATAAAAAAAGTTTTTGCAAAGGTACAACATCCGAAGTCAATCGAATGTTTCTTTGGGAAGAAAAATCTATCCGATTCGGACAGAAGTCATGCTCAAACTTCCAGCGAGTAATTTATCGTTGAATAATCCAAGTTCTTCCTTCGCGGATTTCAAGCCAAGTGTATAAAGCAACGGGATGTAGTGATCAGGAGTCGGAACGGCTAATTGAAGTGCTTTTGGTCCTTTTTGATAATCGATCAGACCTTGAAAATCCCCATCCAGTATGGCTTTGTTAAAGTATGTTCTAGCTTCAATTGCCCAATCATGACCGTAGCCAATTTCATTCATGCGCGCCCAGTCAACTCTTCCTAAATTATGAACGATGTTTCCGGAGCCAATGATTAATACGCCTTTTTCCCTCAAGGATTGTAATTGTTTGGCAAGATCAAAATGCCATTGCATCGGTTTATTATAATCAATGCTTAGTTGAATGACAGGAATATCTGCATCTGGATAAAAGTGTTTTAAAACAGTCCATGTCCCGTGGTCTAAACCCCATGATTCATCTAATTCAACAGCTGTTGGTGCTAGAATACCTTGTGTTTCTTTGGCTAATTCAGGACTTCCTGGTGCTGGATATTGAACGTCAAAAAGTGCTTGAGGAAATCCGCCGAAATCATGAATGGTTTGGGGCATGCTCATCGCTGTAACTTTCGTACCGTTCGTTAACCAATGCGCGGAAACACATAAAATGGCATTGGGTTTTGGTATGGACTTTGCCGCATTTCGAAATCCCTGAACGAATTCATTTTCTTCAATGGCGTTCATTGGATTCCCGTGTCCAACAAATAACACAGGCATTTTCGGTGTTTTTGAAAACCCGTGTGAAATACGATTTAAATCTGCTAAACATGTCATGCTAAGTCCAATTGTGGATAATCCGATGAGTTTGAGGAAGTTTTTTCTCTCCATGAGACAAAGGTAAGGGGATAAGCGAAAGAAAAACTTGATATACGTTAAGACTTATTTGAGGATGCCGTTTGAGCTTCCAGAAGCGGATTGTACATCATGATCGCATTGTTTTCCGTGACTAAATCCATCGTTTGATCTCCGGTGGCTTTGTGTGTGGTCTCTTTCCAGATGCGATTATGTCTTGTGTAGCCACCCCACCATTGTTGTTGTATTTGATGATCCGTTTCAAGAACTTTATAGGTGAAATCTGAAGCAAAGTTTGATGTGATGCGTCCATTCAAGTGACTTTTGTCTAACCAAAGTTCAATGACGAAATCTTGTTGCGTGGAATTTCTTAGTTGTAAATCGACATAATTGTAAGAAAGTGTTGCGCCACAAGCGAAGGGAATGCTTCGATTAATGTCTGGAAATACATCGAATCCATGTCTCCAACGTTCCGTGATTTCTAATGGGGAATGTAAGGCCATCCAATAGAGTAAGTTTCCAAGTTGACAAAGTCCACCGCCGATACCGCGCCCGATTTGACCGTTTTCCAAGGTGAGTCCGTCGAGGTATCCTTTGCTTTTTGTTGGACGTCCAACCAATTTCCAAATGGAAAACGTTTCTCCTGGACGAATAACAATCCCATTGATGTGTCCGATAGCAAGCTCTAAGTTCTTCACTTTGTTGTGCTGCAGAATCATATCGACATCTTTCAATGGACGCAACAACATGGACTTATGACTCATGTATTCATGTTCCAATCCTGTCTGCACGCGTTTTTGAGCAAAGGAGTGATTGTTACGAATCCAATTCCATTTTCGTTTTAGAATAAAGTATTCTTTCCCGAAGAATTTGCGCCATTTCCCGCGATGAACGGGTTTTTCAACGGTCTGCCACATATCTTAATTGACTTGAATTTCATCGATAAAAATCCAAGGCATGTTTCCTTCGCCGGGAAGGCCATTTGGAATTTTATCAGAACCGGTAATGGTGATTCGAATGGTTTGTGTTTTTCCTTTATATGGAAGGTTCCAGACTTCAGAATTTGGACTATATGAGTCCAAACTTGGTCCTTCTGCCATTCCAATTCCATCGGTGCGTTTTGGAACGATCGATTCGATTTCCACTTGATGCGGCGCATGAATCCAACTGTTTTCGTCTTGAAGGAAACTCACTTTGACTTCGTGGATTTTGGTTATTTTTCCTAGGTCGATTTCTAAGACAATCACATTCGTGTCAAAGCCAATCCATTCATGTCCTTTCCATGGACGCGCACCAAATTGACCATCGACTAAAACGATGTCCCCACCGTTGTATTTTGGACTCGGTTCTGTGACGAATCGTACTTTTGCTCCGAGCGCCAAGTGGTTGGTGATTTGGATTGTTTGACGAATGCTTTCGTCCTCTGGATGAATCGTCAGTTCTTCTATTTTGGTCTTTTTCTTGCTTCGCATGAAGGGGAAAGAAATGGAAGTTTCCTTCAGTTTTCCGTTTTCGATGCTTTGTCCGGTGGATTTTATTTCAATTCCTGAATTTGTTCGAATGGTTTTCACTGAAGCCTTGAGTGCGCTTTTTGAATAGTTGACTTTCCATTGATCCAATTGTGGAAAGTGGTCTTGTACCAATACACTTAAAAAATCCGAATAACTTGGTTTATTTGAGCTCCAAAGCGCCTCACTCAAGGCGATGGCACGTGGATATTCCATGTATTCCACTTTTGCAAACGTAGGAATGTATTCCGTCCATAAATTTGCTTGTCCTCCTAGAATATAAGCTGCTGATGCAGGATCTAAGTCAGGTGGAATTGGATTGAAAGAGAAAACTTTTTCTAATGAAGTATATCCGCCAATGGCTAAGGGTTCGTCTTTTCCTTTTCCTTGGTAATGGTCAAAATAACAATGTGAACCTGGAGTCATTACTACATAATGTCCTTGCTTTGCTGCTGCTAATCCACCATCGAATCCCCGCCAAGACATCACCGCCGCATTCGGAGAAAGTCCACCTTCAAGGATTTCGTCCCAGCCGATGATTTTTTTGCCTTTCGATGTTACGAATGTATCCATCTGACGGATAAAATAGCTTTGCAATTCGTGTTCGTCCTTCAAGTGATTTTCTTTCATGATTCCTTGACATTTAGGACATTGGTGCCAACGTGTTTTGGGCGCTTCGTCACCACCGATGTGAATGTATTCTCCAGGGAATAAAGGAATCACTTCATCCAAGATGTCTTTTAAAAATTGAATGCTTGCTGGTTTCGCACAGAAAATATCATCGAAAATCCCCCAAAGTCCTTCCACTCCTTGCTGTTTACCGGTACATGAAAATTCTGGATAGGCAGCCAAGGCCGCTCTCGCGTGACCAGGCATTTCAATTTCCGGAACAATCGTCACGTATTTCGCTTGTGCGTAGGCGACAACTTCTTTGATTTCTTCTTGTGTATAAAATCCACCGTAGCGAATCTTGGAATAGGTTCTCGGAACAGTGGTGAAATGATTGTCCACCGTACTATCTCTCCAAGCACCAATTTCGGTGAGTTTGGGATATTTTTTAATCTCAATGCGCCATCCTTGATCATCTGTTAAATGCCAATGAAACGTATTGAACTTGTAGTAGGACATTAAATCAATGAAGCGTTTGACTTCTTCCACCGTGAAAAAATGACGCGCTACATCTAAATGAAGTCCACGCCATTGGAAATTGGGAAAATCTTTGACAAAACATTTCGGGAGGGAAAGTCCATTTTCGTTTTTTTTCATGAGTTGCATCAACGAAGTCATGGCATAATAACAAGAAGCATCGCTTGAATAAGAAATTGTAATGCGATCTGCAACATTGATGGAATAAGAATCCTGTTTCACGTTTTCCAAGTGCTTGAATTGCAGCATGGCATGTTGAACATTTGTCTCGATACGCAACTGATGATACATGTTTCCTAATTCCTTTAATTGTTGAAAAAGGGAAGGGTTGATTTCGGAGGGATTAACCGATAATGCTTGATTAATTTGAAAGTTTCCTTCTTGTTGTACGTAGGTAACAGGGGTTGGTAAAATGCTAG
>JBJTMU010000023.1:0-16745 GCA_046070685.1 Flavobacteriales bacterium
ATGAAGCCGTTAGCATATTTACCCGTGAATAGACAGGTACTCCAGGAAAAGAACTGTATTTCGTCCAAGTTTGACCATCATTTTCTGATACTTGAATCAATCCATCATCGGTACCGACGTATAACAGTCCTTTTTTGACAGGAGACTCATCCAAGGCTACGATGTTTCCATAAATCGTCGTTGAAGCATTTTTCATCACTGCATCGATGGTCCAAACTTGTTCCATGACCTCCAATTCATTGCGATCAATTTGTTGGGTCAAATCCGGTGAAATCGTCTGCCAATCATCGCCACGATTCGTGGATTTAAATAGTTTGTTGGCAGCAAAATAAAGTGTTGATGCATCATGTGAAGAAACAATCAGTGGAGAATCCCAATTCCATCGGTAAGCAGGCTCCCCTTTTCCCGGCATGGGTTGAATCGGCACTTTTTCACCTGAAGCACGATCATAACGCACAATCCATCCGTATTGGGCCTGAGCATAGGTGATATTTGGGTTAGACCAATCCGTTGCTGATTCAAATCCATCTCCCCCATTCGTAATAAACCAATCTGAATTCAGGATTCCAGCCGCATTATTCGTAGCTGCAGGTCCTCCCATCGAATTATTATCTTGGGTTCCGCCATAAATATTATAGAACGGAGCCGCATTGTCTGTGACTGCTTTATAAAATTGAATGATTGGTAAATTCCCGTAATATTTCCACTCACGTGCATGGGTATAGGTTTCGTACAATCCGCCATCACAACCTACCAACCAGTGATCCGTATTGCTTGGATCGATCCAAATTGCGTGATTATCAACATGTTTGTTTGTTTCTCCCGTCTGTTTGAACGTTTTTCCTCCATCTTCTGTATGATGTAAATAAGTATCCATCGCAAACACTTTGCTTTTATTGGAAGGATCACACATGATTTCTTGGTAATAATTTCCGCTGGTATTGAAATCACATTGTTTGCTAAAGTTTTCGCCTTTGTTAGTTGATTTATAAAATCCAGCTTTCCCATATCTCGCCTCGACTATCGCATACACGATGTTCGGGTCCACCGGAGAGACAGCAATCCCAATTCTTCCCATATCTCCTTTCGGTAATCCAGCTTGAATAGGTCTCCAAGTAAGTCCGCCGTCTGTTGACTTATACAAATTCGATTCCGGTCCTCCACCGATGTAAGTCCACTCGTGTCTTCTGCGCTGATGAGCAGCCGCATATAAAATAGATGGATTACTTGGGTCGATAGCGATTTCAGAAATTCCAGTATTGTCGGAAACAAATAAGGTTCTGGTCCATGTTTTTCCACCGTCAGTCGTTTTGTAAACGCCACGCTCACCACCGCTGCTCCAAAGTGGGCCATAAGCCGCTACCCAAACGGTATTTTCATCCGTTGGATGAATAATGATGTTACCAATGTGCTCTGAGGTTTTCAGTCCCATGTTTGTGAAGGACTTTCCACCATCCAGTGATTTGTACACACCATCACCATAGGCGGCAGAACGTTGATTGTTATTCTCACCAGTGCCCACCCAAATTGTATTCGGATTGGAAGGAGCTAATTCAACACAAGCAATGGAATACGATCCATATCCATCAAAAATGGGTGAAAACGTTATACCGTGATTATTACTGGTCCATACACCACCACAAGCTGCGGCGATATACCATAAATCTTTATTGTTTGGATGAACTGCGATATCGACGATACGTCCAGAAGTGAGTGCAGGTCCGACCATTCGAAAGGACATTGCCCCTACTGTTCCAGCATCATACGGCGGTTTCACCAACTCAGTTGTGCTTTGTTTTTTCTGGGCGAATAAACCAAAAACACTTAAAAAACTGAAAATTAAGATCGATTTTTTCATGTGAATGAGAATAAATTTAGAAGCCTAAAATTACGACAATTCTTAAAATTAGTTGGAAAAACGGAAGAATCCAATTGATGCGATCTTTATTCCCACGAAATTCAGTAAATTAGCATCCTTAAGAATTTTATTTTCCATGCAACCATTGCGGGAAATTTCAGTCTTAAAAAAGCTTAAACAAGAAATTACGACTATGAAGCAGCTATTATTTTTATTCAGCATTCTTTTGTCCACCGGACTTTTCTCACAAGTCATCACCGATTCACCGTTGTATCAACAATTAAAAGCATCAGGTCAACTTGGACATGTGACAACGATCCCGAATAAAACAATTAGTAATTCTGGTGGAAAACCGACCTTCAAACCACATCCGACCCAAAAATCGAATGCTTGTGATTGTTATCTTGATCCAGATTCCACGTACATTTTAGCGATGCAACCAAATGATGATGGTTCAACTGGTATTATTCCTATTCCATTTAACTTCAATTTATACGGACAAACCTTTACATCCATTTACATTAACAACAATGGAAACATCACCTTTAACGGACCACTTTCTACCTACAGTGCCACAGCGTTCCCTTCGGCTGGAAATGCTATCGTAGCGCCATTTTGGGCAGATGTGGATACTAGAAATGGGAACGGACAAGTATTATATAAAATCACACCTACAGCTGTATATGTCAATTGGGTAGATGTAGGATATTATTCCATGCAAGGAGATAAATTAAATACGTTTCAGCTTATCATCACAAATGGTTCAGATCCAGTCATCGACCAAGGAAATGTTGCCTTTTGTTACCAAGATATGCAATGGACAACTGGGAGTGCCTCCCAAGGAATTAATGGCTTTTACGGGATTCCAGCAACATGTGGTGCGAACAAAGGAGATGGCATCGCTTATTTCTTAATTTCTCGTTTTGATCATGCAGGAGTTGATTTTGATGGTGCACTTGGAAATCCAGATGGAATTAGCTGGTTAGATTACAAAAGCTTTGCTTTCGATGCATCGAATAGCGGAAACATCCCTCCGATTCCAGAAGGAATTGCTTCTTGCGATACCTTTAAAATTTGTGCAGCTGGAGATACTGCTCAATTTGCCATCAACTTTTTATCGCCTGAAGTCAATCAAACCACGACCATTACTTATTCAAACGGAGGACTTTCCACACTTACACAAGTGGCAAATATCCCAGGAAACACAGGGTCCATTATCTTGGAAGCCATTGGTTCATTAGCAACAATGGGAACTTATACTGTTACAGTTACTGCAACGGATGATGCTGTTCCGACTCCTGGTGTAACGGCACTTACATTTGTTATTGTGGTAGATACGATTGCCAATAATTTGGATTCGGCCGTCTTACTTGGAACAGGTTCCTGTGGCAATGTTGACTTGAGTGTTTCGAATGGTCCGTATGACACATACTTATGGGATGACTTTACCATGTCCCAAACAAGTGCGGTTACTTCGACACAAATTTATGGTGTAACTGTGAGTAAAAATGGCTGTTACAAACACATTAGCGATACGATTATCGTCATGAATCCAGTTCCCGTAAACTTACAAGGCGTTTTAACGTATTGTCCACCCGACACTTCAACGAATATTAGTGTGCCAAATGAACCCTATTATTCTTCCATCACTTGGGGACTTGCGAATCCAGCCATCGACAGTTTATTTTCCGTTGATATTCCATTAGGAACTTACACTGTTACTTTAATCGACTCCGCTGGTTTCTGTACGACAGACACGACCTTTACGATATTTGGATCAGCAGCCTCCTCTATTCTAGGTGACACATTAATCTGTTCTCCAACCTTGCAAGTAGCGAATACACAATCTCAAGGTGGAACATGGACAGCAAGTTCAACTCAAGTGACGTTTGACAATGTCAATAATGTGAATCCATTGGTTACAGTAAATGCACCGGGAACCTACACCATCACTTTCACAGACAACACCTGTAATCAATCACATTCTGCACAAGTTACTCTGCCTGTTAACCCAAGTATTTTCCCAAATGTCAATCAATGTAATCTAAGCTATAATGCTAGTGGAACCGTTACTGATGCTGCAGGTGGAACATGGACATACACGACTCCAAGTGGTGGAACATTAAGTTTTTCTCCAAACAACACTTCTGCCAATCCAAGTATTACTGCAAGTGCAGCAGGAACCTATAATTTGACCTATACCGATAATGTGTGTAATCACACCGCGACTACCACCATTCAATTGTATAATTTACCTTCGATTGATATCGATAGTTTATCTTGTAATTACAACTATTGGGTGAGTGGGACAACTTCCTCGTTAGGTGGTGTTTGGACAGCTGCGGACACATGTGTTCATTTCTCCGATCCATCAACAAATAATCCGCATATTACTTCAAATTACGCAGGGATTTACACAATCAGCTACACGGATATCGCTTGTAATCAGACATTAACAGCGCAAATTGAATTTCCACCATATATTTACACAGAACTTCCAGATACCAATATATGTAAAGGAACAAGTTACACATTAGATCCGCTTCAAGTCAATTCAGCGAAGGATACAACCATGAACAACGTTTGGACCTTACAAGCGAATTACACACCAACTTTATTCGGCGTTTGGAACATTGTCAATGCAACAACACCACTTGTTGTTTCTCAGCCTGGAAACTATATTTTCACCCTTTCAAATGCATGTTATTCTGTTACAGATACGGCAACGATTGGATTCAAGCCTTGTGATATTGTCGCTCCCAACATTATTTCCTTGTCCTCGCAAGTTGGAAACAATGTATTTTATGTACAGTACTCTGGATTGGAGTCCTTCCATTGCACCATTTTAAACCGTTGGGGGAATGTCATTTACGAATATGATGATCCAGCAGGAACTTGGAATGGAAAAACTACTAGTGGAGATATTGTTTCTGAAGGAACTTATTTCTATCGCATCGATGCGAAATACGAAGGAGCAGATCCAATTGTGAAGCATGGTTTTGTGGAAGTGAAACACTAAAAACTTGCCTTTGTTGATGCTTGATTGACATCATCCTTCATTCTAATAATATCCGTACCTTTGCGTCATGGCAACTGCACGTATTTCGTACTTAGGCAATCTTCGCACTTCGTGTGAACACCTTGCATCTGGAACAAAAATCATCACCGATGCACCTGTTGATAATCACGGAAAAGGAGAAGCATTCTCCCCTACTGACTTAGTAGCCACCTCGTTGGCATCTTGCATGATGACAATAATGGGTATTTACTGTCAAGAACACGGGATTTCCTTTGATTCCTGTGAAGCAACGATTGAAAAAATCATGGGTTCTGGACCCAGAAGAATTTCGAAAATAGTGGTTCATATGGATTTGAGCGGAAATGGATGGGAAGAAGAAACACGTAAAAAAGTAATCATGGCCGGAAGAGCATGTCCGGTTGCCAAAACACTCGAAGGAAATGTTGAATTCGAGTTTAATTACATCTAATGGAACAACGTACAGAAAGAAAATACCGCAAAGAACGAACTGATATTATTTTTGGTATTCGTGCTGTCATCGAGGCAGTGCATGCGGACAAAGAATTGAATAAGATTTTAATTCAAAAGGGCTTACGCAAAGATCTCTTTGACGAATTAAAAACTGCCTTACAAGGAAAAAATTATTTCTTGCAATTTGTCCCTGTTCAGAAATTAGATGCCTTAACAGAAGGAAATCATCAAGGCGTTGTTGCCATGATTCCTCCTATTTCTTATCAGGAGATTGAACCATTAGTGGATGCTTTGTTAGAGAAGGATGAAAAACCATTTATTGTCGTGCTCGACCGAATCACAGATGTTCGAAATTTTGGTGCAATTGCTCGTACAGCGGAATGTCAGGGGGCACATGCCATTTTGATTCCATCAAAAGGGTCTGCTTTAGCAACTTCTGACGCCATGAAAGCATCGGCAGGAGCGTTGAATCGTATTCCAATTTGTAAAACATCCGATTTGAAAAATTCGCTTTTCTATTTACAACAATCTGGATTGCGCATTGTGGCATGTACCGAAAAAGGAAATGTGCCTTTGTACGAAACAAATTTACGTGGTTCCGTTGCGGTGATTATGGGTTCTGAGGAAAGCGGCATAACTTCCGATCTTTTGAACATGTCTGATATTAAGGCGCGAATTCCAATGAAAGGTGAAATTGCTTCTTTAAATGTTGGAGTTGCCGCTGGAATGGTGTTCTATGAGCGAACGCGACAAGAAATGCATGGCTAAACGATTAGCGCATTAATCGAATAATCATTTCCGGGAGTTGAGCCAAGTCGCTGACCACCCATTCGTATCGGTATTTATATTTTTCAATCGGATCGAAATGAATGGCATGCATGCCCACTTGCAATGCACCAGCAACATCAATGTGATAATCGTCGCCAATCATTAATGAATCAGATGGATTAGCTCCCGCTTCACGCATGGCATATTTAAAAATCGCCGGATCGGGTTTGTTTTTACCGATTATTTCTGAGCAAACAATGAGATCAAAAAAGGAATGCAAGCCACAGTTCTCCAGTTTAATCAATTGTACTTCCTGGAATCCATTGGTAATGATGTGCAAGGTGAATCCCATGGATTTTAATTCTTTTAAGGTCTGAATGGCGTTGGGAAATAATACCTTTTGACGTGGTGAAATCGAAACATAGGCATCTCCAATTCGATGCACCAACGCTTCATCCTGAATTTTAAATTTTCGCAGTGCCGCACGAAATCGTTCATAGCGAAGTTCCTCTTTTTTGATTTTTCCCTTCCCGTATAATTTCCATAAATGTGCATTTTGTTGAATATACACTTTGTGAAAACGTTCAAAGGATTCCACTTTTGGAATAAGTGCCTCTTCCTCCAAAATATGTCGCAATGCCACTTCTGAATTCTGATCGAAGTCCCAAAGTGTGCGGTCTAAATCGAAAAAAAGATGTTTAGTTGAATACAAAATAAACGAGGATTGAGGTGAGACTTGCATTGAAAGCCATTCCCAACATAATTAATGGAAAGGACTGCCATTTTTTACCATAGAATTTGGCTACAACCATAGATCCAATCGGAATGGAAAGAAAAAACGGAGCGTAAAAGCAGATACCTACTTGTCCAAAGCGCATTTTGATTCGAACAATAAACCGATTCATCCGAGTCATTTTTTTCTTTTGAGGAGGCGTCATGTTTTGTGCCAACATCAACTTTCGCTTCTTTTCGCGTCTTTTTTCTAATTGAAGCAAAATAAAATCACTCGCGAAATAACACACCAAAGAACAAGCTGTACCACCAGAAAAAGCAGCCAACACACTTTCAAAATAGCTCAGTCCCAAATGTGGTCCAGGAACTGTTGCTACCGAAAATTTGAATGTCGCAATAAAAAATATTGTCCAGAATCCAGTCCAGTTCATGCCTACAATTTTATGCCATAAGCCAAATCACCTGCATCTCCCAGTCCAGGCACAATGTAAGCTTGAGCCGTCAATTCTTGGTCAATTGCGCCCACCCAAATTTCCGTATTTGTCGGGAAATTAGCCTTTACAAACTCTAACGCATCCGGGGTTGCAATCGCAGAGACAATGTGGATCTGTTTTGGATTTCCAATTTTTCTTAACGCTTTATAAACGGCCACCATGGAACTACCCGTGGCTAGCATTGGATCACTTATGATCCATGTTCTTCCATCCAACTGTGGTGCAGCAAGGTATTCCACATGAATATCAAAATCTTCCGCAGTAGTGTGCTTGCGATAGGCCGAAATGAATGCGCTATCCGCACGATCAAACATGCGCAGTAATCCATTATGCATGGAAAGTCCAGCTCGAAGAATCGTAGCTAAAACAGGCGTTTCGCTCGGGACCATTGTTTCGGAAATTCCAAGTGGCGTTTGTGTTGAAATCAACGCGGAAGCCAGTTTCTTGGACAATTCATAGCCCAATAACTCCGCGATTCGTTCCATGTTAAAACGAAAACGAAGTGGGTCTTTTTGAATTTCTTCATCTCTGATTTCGCTTAAGAAGCGATTAAAAACAGATGATTGTTGTGATTGATTATGTATCATAAAATTGGTTGAAATAAGGATAATGATCCGTTTGTATTCAAACAGTTCTGCTTTATTTATTGTTCATTCATGCACTCCATGCTTTGATTGTACCAGTTCATTTGTGCTGAATCCGGCAAAGTAGCCACATGTTCCTCACATGCCTTTGTCAAGCTTTGATCTTGTTCCTCCGCACTTTTCATTAAATTCTTTCCACATTCACAAGCACTTGGAGACTTCGAACAAGCGAAAAAAGTCAAACAAGTGATCGCAATAATAAGTCCATTTTTCATAGGATGAAGGTACAAAAGCAAAGTGGAAAATCCTTGTCAAAAGTTCATTAATTTTTGTATTTTCGCAATGCTCGATGAAAACTACTATCTTTCTTTTTGTATTTAGCTGTCTGTTAGTCCCTTCCAAGATGTGGGCGCATCAGTTTTTTTTCGCTTTTGCCGAAATTGAATACAATGAAATGACACAGAAGTATGAAGGATCCGTTGTAGCCACTACGCATGATTTGGAATTTGCGTTAATAAAGTCATACGGACTCCAAACAAAACTAGAGAAAATCGACCCTAAATCACCAGAGACAAAAATACTGGAATCCTATTTGAATAAGACCCTACAGTTAACATACGCTTGCAGTATGGATTCAAATGCGGTCGATGCTTATTGTGTGTCTAGTTGGACCATTGAATCATTCCAACTTATGAAAAATGGAACCATCGAACTATATTTTTCATCGATCGCTAAGCAAGTCTTTTCTGGCCTTCAAGCAAACTTTTCATTTTTAATGGATGCTTTCCCAGAACAACAAAATAAACTGACCTTTATTTTTCGCAATGAACGTCAAACCATGAATTTCACGAAATCAACACCTCAACAATCTTTTGCTTTAAAACCATGATGACAAGATTCCTCACCTCTTTATTCGTACTTGGATGCTTCCAAGTTTTCGCTCAGAAAAAATTTGCGCAATTGGACCAAGAACTTCCTACTCCAAACGAATATCACGCAGCATCCGGCGCACCAGGCTACCATTATTATCAGCAAAAAGCAGATTACAAAATGAATTTGGTGATTGACGATGCTACTCAGAAATTGAGTGGATTCGAAACAATCACCTACACGAACAACTCACCAGATCGACTCGATTACCTTTGGCTGCAATTGGACCAAAACATCTATGATGAAAATTCAGAGACCAAATTGATTGAAGTCGAAAAAATGGAGGACTTCAAATCCATGGGTGATATTCGTAAAAGAGATTTCAAATACGATGGTGGATTTAAGATTGAACAAATTACAAATACCTCAGGACAAAAACTTTCTTATTTCATCAATAAAACCATGTTGCGTATTGATTTGGAGAAACCTTTGATGCCGCACACAAGCATTACTTTTCAAGTAAAATGGTGGTATAACATCAATGACCGCATGCAAGTTGGTGGACGTTCCGGATATGAATATTTCGAAAAAGACCATAATTACTTGTACACGATTGCCCAATTTTTTCCAAGAATGTGTGTATATAACGATGTGACAGGCTGGCAAAACAAACAGTTTCTTGGACGAGGAGAATTTACCTTGCCTTTTGGGGATTACGAGGTAAACATTACGGTTCCATCCGATCACATTGTCGCTGCCACCGGCGAATGTCAAAATTACGCGAACATTCTAAGCGCTGATCAAAAGAAACGATTGGAACAGGCACGCAAATCAGATGTACCGGTTATCATTGCTACTCAAGCAGAAGCAGAAAAAGCAGAAGCAAATCAATCCACCAAAACAAAAACTTGGACCTTTAAAGCGACCAATGTGCGTGATTTTGCCTTTGCCAGCTCACGGAAATTTATTTGGGATGCTCAAAACATGCCGGTGAACGGTAAGAATGTCCTTTGTATGTCCTATTATCCGAAAGAAGGGAATCCACTTTGGGAACGTTATTCTACAAAATTAGTCGCGCACACCATTAAGACTTATTCAAAATACACGGTAGATTATCCTTATCCGGTAGCGATTTCAGTACATAGTAAGTGGATTGGAATGGAATACCCAATGATTTGTTTCAACGGAGGACGTCCAGAAGCGGATGGTACTTATACCGAAGGTGAAAAATATGGTATGTGGGGAGTGATTATTCACGAGGTTGGACACAATTTCTTTCCGATGATCATCAATTCAGATGAGCGTCAATGGACATGGATGGACGAAGGATTGAATACATTCGTTCAGTACCTTACTGAGCAAGAATGGGAGCGTGGTTATCCATCTCGTCGCGGACCTGCGTATATGATTGCGGATTACATGCGCGGCGACAAAAGTACCATTTCACCCATCATGACCAATTCAGAATCCATCATGCAGTTTGGAAACAATGCTTATGGAAAACCCGCAACAGCATTAAATATCTTACGTGAAACGGTCATGGGAAGAGAATTATTCGACTATGCCTTTAAAACCTATTGCGAACGATGGAAATTTAAACATCCAACGCCAGCTGACTTTTTCCGAACGATGGAAGATGCTTCAGCGGTTGATTTAGATTGGTTCTGGAGAGGATGGTTTTACGGAACGGACAATGTCGATATTGCCATTGAAAATGTCAAATGGTTCCAACTCAACACCATGAATCCAAGTATCGAAAAAGGATTGAAAGCCACACAGGATGCACAGAAGGATCCATTTATTGGTGACACACGAAACAAAACTGCCATTCCACAAACGATGGATGAAAAAGATCCGAACATCGACGATTTTTATGGCAAACGTAATATCTATTTTGTCGATGCATTGGATAAAAAAGAATACGAAGATTTTTGTGCGAAAATCGATCCGCAAGATTTGGCTTACTTAAACGCGAACAAGCAGTTTTATGAAATCAGTTTTAAAAACATTGGTGGACTTGTCATGCCATTGATCATTGAATTTACGTTTGCAGATGGTACTACTGAGGTACGTCGTATTCCAGCAGAAATCTGGAGAATCTACGAGGAGAAAGTGAGTAAAGTATTCATCTTTGACAAAGAAGTGAAATCGTTCCGTTTGGACCCATTCTTAGAAACGGCGGACACAGATTTAAATAACAATACTTGGCCTCGTGAAATGCAAGCAACGCGTTACCAAATCTTCAAACAAGAAGAAGCGCGTAAAGAAAATCCGATGCAACGACAATTGCGTGTCGATGAACTTCAGAAGAAAAACTAAATTTTCTGAAAAGCCACTAGTTCGCGTGAATTGGTCGAAGTGATTAAGAAGTGATAGTGTCCGGCTGGAAGTTTACTTGTTTCTATTGGCAGTTCTTGTTTCCCTGTTCCTAGTACACCTTCGAAGGATTTCGCGATGGCTTTTCCTTGTTGATCGACGATAAACACCTGATACGCTTCTCCTTTCGCATAAAATCGCAAAGTAACGTTGGAAGGTGTTGGATTCGGATACACCAAAGGCTTTTGTTGCAATGCTTCTTGCTCCGCAATTCCCACACTACATCCCGTCAGGATATCGATATAGGAAATATTCTGTTCGAACAAGGCTTGAATACTTGGTTCAGATGCTTCAAACCAATCGCGTAAAATTGACGCATACACATCTCGAAAATCGATTTGCATCGGAACACCGGCTTGTTCATTGATCTGGTTATCAATTGTTGGATTCGGTCCAACAATCCCTGTGCTCACACAAGAACCAAATAGCATAATTGGTGCGGCATCACCATGGTCTGTACCGAAGGAACCGTTACTCGCTATCTGACGTCCAAATTCAGAAAAGGTAAGTCCAGCAACACGTTGCTCGATGCCCAATAATTGCAAATCGTTTTGAAAAGCAGCAACTGCATCCGAAATCATTTTTAATAAATTGGCGTGATTACCATCTGCCAAACTGTTTTGATCTACTTGTGAATCATGGGTATCAAATCCACCGATATTCACAATATATACTTTCGTTTTGAGTCCACCTGAAATCATTTGAGCAATGTATTTCAACTGAACAGCCAATGGATTTTGAGGATCGTATAATGTGGACAATGAATTTCCAGCATTTGCTGAAGCACTGATTTGTGTGCCGTATTCATTCGTTTGATTGATGAGTGTAGAAATGTATTCAATGTGTGAACCATAATACGTTCCATCATTGGTAACACCCGTTAACAATAAGTTTGACGTATTGAACGGATCATTGACCGCATGTGAAAAGTTCCCCATCAATCCTTGACACGTCGTAGAGACTTCAGAACCCATTGAAATAGCGAAAGGATCTGGGAAATTGAGATTTGGATAATCTTCTGGAAAATTGGGATACATACTATCGAAATAGCGTCCCAACCAACCACTTGTTTGACTCGCATCTAAAGAACCTGTGGACCAAATATCGGAGGAACGAAAATGCGAACGATTTGGTTCAGGATAACCCACATTCTGAATAACGGAAAGCTTACCTTGATCGAAAAGTTGTTGCATACCTGTCATTTTTGGATGCAAAGCCACCGCATTCGTCAGCGATAATAATTGATTTTGAGGAATCAAAATATTTGGACGTTGCACCAATAAATTCGCATATTGATCGACAGGAAATACCATGTTGAGTCCATCATTTCCGCCATTCATTCGAATGAGCACCAACACTCTGTCCTCAGCACTTTTCGAATAATCAAACAATTTTTTAGACACTGCTTGCATCGAAAATCCGTTTGAAACAAATGGCAAGGAAAGACTCGCCATTCCAGTTTTCTTCAGAAAATCTCTTCTTTTCATATTAAATCGTTTGGAATTGAGGCATTTTTAAAATCACGTTCATCAGTGCTTGCATGCGCTGTGTGACAGGCGTGTAGTAGGTAGAATTCGTTGGATTCGCTATATAATCATTGTACTGCAGGGTCCATTCAAAATCAGGAAGTCCATTCGTTAAAATGAGTTTTAGGGTCAATTTATCTGCAGAACTGATGGCTTTTGGGAAAAACACATCGCAGATATCATCAATCACTACAGGCGCATTCGATGGATCAGACAATCCATTCAAGAAACCTAATAAATTCATTTTTAACACGTTTGAACCAATCGGCACTCCCGTGTAAACCAAAGCTGAAACAATGTCAAATCGTTTCTTGATATAAGTTGAATTGATCCACAACTTTGAATAAGCAGGAGCTTGATAATAAGCCACCCAGCCAGCAACACTTGGAGGAACCATATAGGATTGTCCCATCGTATCCGCCACAGAATACATGGAAATATACGTTTGATAATCCCCAACTAAACCGAAATTCGGAATTGTTTGGGTTGGATTCAAAGCGCCCATGATCATCTCTAAGGGATTTCGAATAATGGCCCCTCGAACCGACATATCATAGAAATGATCACTTGTCAATAATTGTTGCAAAACGGGCAAGATTTCGTAGTTGTTGGAAATAAACGTTTGCGCTAACACATCAATCACATCCGTTTGAATCGTAGGAGTAATGTCATAGTTCACAAAATATCGATACAATTTCGAGCAAATAAATTGAGCCACATGGGGTTGTGAAAAAATCACATCTATGTAATTGGCATATTCGTTTGCTCCTGCTCCAGTAATTACCTGATTGTTGAAATGATAGGAAAGTGTTTTACTCGTATTATCATGCAACAGCGAATTAAAACTTGCTGTGGCTTGCGTTGCCGTACTACTTTTAATGCCACTTACCGTGAATCCCGTTAAAATTTTTGCTCCAGCAGCGACATCTGTTTCTGTATATGTTGAATAATCACCTGTCGCAATCTGATTTCCTTTCCCGATGGAAAATAATTCGAGCAGTTCCCGAGAGTAATTTTCGTTCGGTGAATACACATTATTGGTGGCACCATTTAAGAAAAGTAACATAGCAGGATCAATGGTCACATCTTTCATTAACTGCTTAAAATTACCCAGTGCATTCTGACGCAATAAATCCAGAAAATGGTACATCGCTCGTGATTCAGCGGCGGCCGTTACACCAAAGTGATTTTGCCAGAAAAAAACCATTTTTTCAGCAATGCACAATTGCTCTTGATTCATGTTTTTTGCAATCCAAGCACCCAATGACTTGAATCGAGCAGATTCCGTTTGATTCACTAAGGTTAAACTTGTTGGATAAACAGCATTCACCCAAGTTGTTCCTTGAGGGACCACCGCTTCACCAGAATCATAAGCCAATGGCTGATCAACCGTTGACATTTGTAGAATGGAATTTACCGTAGCATTCATGCCATTCGAAACAGCCGTTAAAATTTGTTGATTACTTGCACCGAAGGTCGTTCGTCTTAATAAATGAGCAGCTTCTGCCTTCGTCCATGGACCTGTGTAAACTTGCATATTGTGAATATAGGTAGATAAATCTACAAAAAAACATTGATAAATGCCACATTCATTTTTTTAAACTATTGAAAATGATTAACTTCAACTGCTCATAAGTCGCCGATTGAAATTAGTGAAAACACTTGTTCTTTTTTTGTGTTTCGTAAGAATCTCTTATGGACAAGGAGACGACTGTCTTTCTGCTACTTACCTGCCTAACACAAGCAATTATTGCTCACCAAACGCTGCTTTCTCAAATGTGGGAGCGAGTCCTAGTTTACTTTCTCTTCCGACTTGCTGGAATAGCAACATTACTCAAGATGTCTGGTTTCAATTTATTGCAACTGGAACCGATGTGTTAATTTCCATTAATGGGAATGGCAGTGGCGGGAGCATGACCGCTCCCAATATTGCACTTTACAACGGTTCTTGCACCGGACTCATGTTCGAATTAGGATGCACCCCATCTGCTACAGGAATCGGATCCACACAACTTTATGAGGGTGCATTAGCGCCAGGAACCACCTATTACATTCGCGTCGCTTCCAATCCGACAAATCAAGGGACCTTCAGTTTGTGCATTAACGGATATACGCCAACGACGAATCCCGGAGCTGATTGTGGTGGAGCTGCTTATTTGTGTAATCAAAATCCTGTGAGTGTCGCATCACTTGGTGGTGGAGGATTGGACAATGATGAACCTGAGCCAGGCACCTGTTTGGATGTTTGGGGTCCAGATGAAGGAAATTCTTCGTGGTTCAAATGGACATGCGAAACAAGTGGTACTTTAACTTTTGACATTACTCCCATTAACCCAAATGATGACATTGATTTCATTCTATATCAACTCTCTAGTATCAATGCGTGCGGACCACGAACACCTATTCGTTGTAATTCTTCTTCCTGTTTGAATACCGTTGGATCAACAGGTTTGAATCTGGTGGATTTAGATTTTGATGAGTGGCCCAATTGTGACCCTGGTGAAAATGCCTATTGTCAATACATTAACATGGTTGCTGGGGTTTCCTATGCAATTTTGATCAATAACTTTAGTGCAAGCACCGGATTTACACTCAGTTTCAATGTTGGAAACACGAATAATCCCGGAACATTCTTAGGACCTCATCCCATTTTAAATCATACCAATACAAGTATTTGTCAAGGAAGCTCAGTGACGTTCAATGCTACGGGATCAACGAATGTTGCTGGTGGACTCAATTGGATTTTTCCAAATGGAGCAAATTCAACAACTGCAAATGGAATCGGACCCTTTACAATCAATTATTCCAATCCAGGAAATTTCATGGGGATATTGAATGGCTTCGATACATATGGTTGTGAAGCGACACAATACGTCAATATTCAAGTTTTTTCGCCCCCTATACTGATTAATCCACCAACACAAAACATTTGTCAGAATAGCAGTACATCCATTCCACTTATGAATGTGATTCCAACCGGAACGAGCGTTCAATGGACCGTTAGTCAGAATCCATTCATTAGCGGGGCTTCAAATGGCAGTGGAACATCCATTAACCAACAATTGAGTAATTCTTCGAATCAAGTTCAGTCGATTATTTATACCATCACGGCTATTAATGGACCATGTACGGTTGTGAGCACATGTACCGTTTTCATAAATCCTACCATCCTTCCAACGTTCAATTCTGTCAGTCCGATTTGTGCTGGCGGAAACTTAAGTGCCTTGCCAACGACATCGCTCAATAACGTTTCTGGAACGTGGTCGCCCGCCTTGAACAATCAAGCAACCACAACTTACACCTTCACTCCAACTGCCGGACAATGTGCTGCGACAACAACTTTAACGATTACGGTCAATCCGATGGTGGTTCCAACGTTTGATCCAGTCAGTCCGATTTGTGCTGGCGGAAATTTAAGTACGTTACCGACAACATCGCTCAATAACATCAACGGAACGTGGTCACCCGTTTTGAATAATCAGGCGACGACAACTTATTCCTTCACACCGACTGCCGGACAATGTACTTCAACGACAACATTAACGATTACGGTCAATCCGATGGTGGTTCCAACGTTTGATCCAGTCAGTCCGATTTGTGCAGGTGGAAATTTGAGTGCTTTGCCGACAACATCGCTCAATAACATCACCGGAACGTGGTCACCTGCCTTGAATAATCAAGCAACGACAACATATACCTTCACTTCTTCTTTCGGACAATGTGCTGTAACAACAACATTAACGATTACGGTCAATCCAGTAGTGGTTCCAACGTTTAATTCTGTGAGTCCGATTTGTATAGGAGGAAACTTAAGTGCTTTGCCAACAACATCGCTCAATAACATCAACGGAACGTGGTCGCCCGCCTTGAATAATCAAGGAACGTCAACTTACACCTTCATACCTACTGCCGGACAATGTGCTGTAACAACAACATTAACGATTACGGTCAATCCAGTAGTGGTTCCAACGTTTAATTCTGTCAGTCCGATTTGTGCTGGCGGAAATTTGGGTGCGTTGCCAACAACATCGCTCAATAACATCACTG
>JBJTMU010000024.1:0-7790 GCA_046070685.1 Flavobacteriales bacterium
AGGAACGACATCAGTATGTTCAGGTTCAAATGTAACGTTAAGCAGTACAACAACAGGCGGAACGTGGACAAGTTCAAATACGGCAACAGCTGTAGTGAACTCATCAACGGGCGTAGTAACAGGAGTAAGTGCTGGAACAGCGGTGATTACCTATACAGTAACAAATGTTAATGGATGTGTTAATTCAGTAACAACAAGTGTAACGGTAAATGCTTTACCTATCGTTTCAAGTATTACTGGTTCAACGAACCTATGTTCTGGTTTAACAACTCAGTTAGCTTCTGCAACAACAGGTGGTACATGGAGTTCTTCCAATACTGCAGTTGCAACGGTTTCTTCTACTGGTATTGTTACGGGTGTAACTGCTGGATCTACAAACATTACATACACCGTTACAAATGTGAATGGTTGTGTAAGTAGTGTATCGGCAACGATCAATGTGAATGCTGGAACAACTTCAACGATTACTGCAGGAGGGGCAACTACTTTCTGTGCAGGAGGTTCGGTAACGTTAACCGCAAATTCAGGATCTAATTATTCATGGTCAAACGGAGCACAAACTCAGTCGATTACAGTAACCCAGGATGGTTCTTATTATGTGACTGTGACAAACGCAAGTGGATGTTCATCAACTTCTTCCGCAACAGTGGTTACGGTAAATCCATTACCAACGGTGGCGGCAATAACAGGAGCAACGAATGTATGTTCAGGTTTAACGACACAATTAGCATCGGCAACAACTGGGGGAACTTGGACAACATCTAATTCGTCAATTGCAACAGTTTCTTCAACTGGTGTAATTACAGGAGTGAGTGCAGGTTCTGCTGTGATTTCATATAGCGTAACAAATGCAAATGGCTGTACAAATTCAGTAAGTGCAACAGTAAATGTTAATGCTGGAACAACCGCAACAATAACGGCAGGTGGAACAACGACCTTCTGTGCTGGTGGTTCGGTAACCTTAACGGCAAATACTGGATCTAGCTACTTATGGTCGAACGGTGCACAAACACAATCGATCACAGTTACAGCTGGTGGTTCATACTATGTAACAGTAACAAATACGAGTGGATGTTCAGCAACTTCAGCTGCGACAACTGTAACAGTAAATCCATTACCGGTAGCTACGTTAGTTGCAAATGGACCAACTTCTTTCTGTCAAGGAGGGAATGTTACTTTAACAGCAGGTGCGGGTGCATCTTACTTATGGAGTAACAATGCAACAACTCAATCTATTGTTGCAACAACAGCTGGTAATTACACGGTAGTTGTTACCAATGCAAGTGGATGTTCAGCAACTTCATTACCAATAGCAGTAACAATATTTGCAACTCCAACAGCAACGATTTCTGCAAGTGGTGCAACAACATTCTGTCAAGGTGGAAATGTGACCTTGAATGCCAATTCAGGATCAGGGTATTCTTACCAATGGAATAACAATACCAACAACCAGTCATTGGTTGTCACAACTGCTGGATCATATTCAGTGATAGTGACGGATGCAAATGGTTGTTCAGCAACTTCATTGGCAACGGTGGTAACTGTGAATCCATTACCAATTGCTAATCCTATCACAGGAACAACTTCAGTATGTGTTGGAGCAACAACGCAATTGGCAACAACTAGCTTGAATCCTACTTGGTCATCTTCAAATAATGGAGTTGCCACAATCAGTGCTTCAGGATTAGTTACCGGTGTTTCAGCTGGAACAGTCACAATGACATACATAATGACTAATGCGAACGGTTGTTCAAATACGGCATCGACAACAATCACTGTGAATCCATTACCGGCAGCTACAATTGCTTCCATCGGAAGTACAACATTCTGTCAAGGAGGAAATGTAACATTGCTTGCAGCTAATGCACCATCTGGATCGACGTATGCTTACCAATGGTCATTAAATGGAACAGCAATTGTCGGTGCGACGGCAAACACATATGTGGCTGCAACAACTGGAAATTATACAGTAACGATTACTGCAAATAATATCTGTGCGGCAATTTCACCAGCAACATCAGTTACTGTGAACGCATTACCAACATTATTAGCAAATACAGGCTCAACGGCGATTTGTCAAGGTGCAACAACAACACTTTCTAATTCAACGGCAGGTGGATCTTGGTCAAGTAATAACAATAACATTGCAACCATTAATCCATCTACAGGATTGGTGAATGGTGTAAATGCAGGAACGGCTGTTCTAACATATACATACACCAATGCAAATGGATGTACAAATTCAGTTAGTACGAACTTTACAGTGAACGCATTACCAAGTGCCACAATTACCGCTTCAGGAGCAACAACGTTCTGTCAAGGTGGAAATGTGACATTAACAGCAAGTGCAGGTTCATCATATTTATGGAGCGGAAGTAATGAAACGACACAGTCAATTGTGGCAACTACTTCTGGAAACTATGTAGTAACTGTGACGAATGCAAACGGATGTTCTGCTGTATCTGTGCCGATGGCAATTACAGTGAATGCATTGCCTGCTGCAACGATTACAGCGAATGGTCCAACAACATTCTGTCAGGGAGGAAGCGTAACGTTAGTTGCTTCAGCTGGATCAACATACCTTTGGAGTGGAAGCAATGCGATCACTCAAAGTATTACAGTATCTACAGCTGGATCATACAATGTAACTGTTACTAATGCTGCAGGATGTTCAGCAACATCAGCAAATGTTGTAGTAACAGTAAATAATGCTTCAGTTCCAACGATTACAGCAAGTGGTTCAACAGCAATATGCCAAGGATCAAGTGTTCAGTTGACCGCAAGTGCAGGTTCTGCTTATTCTTGGAATACAGGTGAGACGACACAATCAATTATTGTTAGTTCAGCTGGTCCTCATACAGTTACAGTAACTAACGCAAATAGTTGTTTCGCAACATCTGCAATTACAAATATTACAGTGAATCCACTTCCAATCGTATCTGCTATTTCTGGAGCAAATGCGATTTGTCAAGGTGCAACAACAATGTTGACATGTGCAACAACTGGTGGAACTTGGTCTACAAGTAATGCGGCAGTTGCAACAATCGATGCGTCAGGAAATGTAACAGCAGTAAGTACTGGAAATGTTATTGTAACTTATACAGTGACAAATGCAAATGGATGTACAAATTCGGTTTCCGCTGCAATGGCAGTGAATGCTTTACCAGTTGCTGCGATTTCAGCATCAGGTTCAACTACATTCTGTGATGGTGGATCAGTAATATTAACAGCTACTCCGGGAGTATCATATGCTTGGGTAGGAGGAGATTTGACCCCAAGTTTAACTGTTACTACGTCTGGAACTTATTTCGTGAATGTGACTAATGCTGCAGGTTGTACATCAACTTCAGCACCAGTTACAGTTGTTGTTCAACCTTTACCTACAGTTAGTTCTATTACCGGACCTACGAATGTGTGTATTGGTGCAACATCACAATTAGCGAATTTAACATCAGGTGGTCAATGGACATCTGCAAATAATGCAATCGCATCTGTAGATGCTACCGGAATTGTATCTGGAAATGGTGTTGGTTCAACAACGATTACTTATACAGTTACCAACGCTAACGGATGTTCTACTAGTGCTTCTTGGTCAATGACTGTAAATTCTGCACCAGTGGTTTCGATTTCAGCGAATGGTCCAACAACATTCTGCGCGGGTGGTTCGGTAACATTAACTGCTACGGCTGGAACTACGTATGTATGGAATAATACAGCGATTACACAAAGTATAGATGTGACAACTTCTGGATTGTATTATGTAACCATTACAAATGCAGCTGGATGTACAGCTACATCGAATTCAATTAATGTAACGGTGAATGGATCATCAAGTGCGGTAGTTACTGCTAATGGTCCTACAACGTTCTGTCAAGGAAACGATGTAACATTAACTTCTTCAGTAGGAACGAACTATTTATGGTCAACAGGTGAAACAACTCAATCAATCGTTGTTTCAATTTCTGGTCCTGTTCATGTGGATGTAACAAATGCTTCAGGATGTGTGACATCTTCAGCAAATACTTATATCACGGTGATTCCAAGTGTACAAGCAACAATTACAGCAAATGGTCCAACATCAATCTGTAATGGTTCAAATGTGATCTTAACTGGTCCAGCTGGAAATGGAATCTCCTATTCTTGGAGTAATGGGGTTACAACTTCATCTGCTCAAAGCATCACGGTAAGTAATGGTGGTGTTTACACATTGACTGTTTCTACAGGAAACGGATGTACGTCTACGGCAAGTCAGTCTGTGGTTGTTAATCCGAATCCAGCTGTAACGATTACTGCAAATGGTCCAACTATTTTCTGTCAAGGAGGTAGTGTAACATTAACTGCAACAGGTGCTACAAATTACCAGTGGAGTGATGGTTCAATTACCAATAGTATCACCACTTCAACGCCTGGAAGTTACTTTGTCATTGGAACAAATGGTAATGGATGTTCTACAACATCAGCAACGACCGTTGTTACTGTAAGTACAATGCCGGCTGTTGCATCGATAACTGGTTCAAATAGCGTGTGTGAAAGTGGAACGGTTCAATTAACAAGTGCTACCAATAATGGAGTTTGGACAAGTACAAATAACTTCATTGCAACAGTGTCTAATACAGGAGTTGTAACAGGTTTAAATGCTGGTACAACAACGATTACTTACACAGTTACAAATGGAGCTTGTTCGGCATCAGTGAATGCGGTAATGAATGTATTGAATAATCCAGTGGCACCAATCATTACGCCGAGTGGAGCAACAACGATGTGTCCTGGTGGATCAGTGACTTTATTTGCATCAAATGGCGCAAATTACCAATGGAGTTCAGGACCTCAAACACCATTTATTACGGTAAATCAATCAGGTAATTACTCTGTAACCGTAACTAATGCAGCTGGATGTTCTTCAACATCATTACCAATCACCGTATTTATTGGAGATAATACAAATCCAGTAATTGTTCCTCCAGCGAATGTAACAATGGCTCCAAACTTTAATTGTGAAGCAATTGGAGTGAATTTAGGTGCTCCTGTAACATCGGATAACTGTTCGGTTGCGAGTGTTTCAAACGATGCACCGGCGATCTTCCCATTAGGATTGACAACAGTTACATGGACAGTAGTCGATGGTTCTGGAAATACTTCGACAGCGACTCAATTGGTAAATGTTGTTGATAATATTGCACCTACATTAAATGTGAATGACATTACTGTGGTAATCAATGATAACGGATCAACAACGATTACATTCAACGATGTGAACAATGGTACGACTGATAACTGTGGAATTGCTTCCGCTGTATTGAGTCAATATACATTCGATTGTTCGAATATTGGAAATAACACAATAACTGTAACTGTAACAGATAACAGTGGAAATGTTGCAACGGCAACAATTAATGTGAACGTGATTACTTCTGGTACGGATACAGATAACGATGGCATGCTTAATGCATGTGATACTGATGATGATGGTGATGGCATTGACGATACAAATGAATTTGTAGGTGATACAGATGGAGATGGTATTCCAAATAGCCTTGACCCAGATGATGATGGAGATGGAATTCCTACGGTTATTGAAGGAACAGGTGATCAAGATGGTGATGGAATTCCGAATTATCTTGATTCTGATTCTGATGGAGATGGAATCAGTGATGATGATGAGTGGGATTACTTCGGATTGGGTGAGCCTGGTCAAGATTGCGACCAAGATGGTATTTATGACTTCTTAGATACTGATAAATGCGGTCCTGTCATTCCAGATGCATTTACTCCTAATGGAAATAATTACAATGATTATTTCGTAGTACCAGGAATTGAAGCATACCAAACTAGAGAGTTGTTTGTTTACAGTCGTTACGGAACACTTGTACATGAAAGTAGCCAATACAACAATGATTGGGATGGTACACTTCTGAATACTGGAAACCCAGTGCCAGATGGAACATATTATTACATGTTCAAATTAGATAATGGACTAATTGTAAATGGATACGTTTACATCAACCGAGTTAAAAAATAAACATTCATAGACAATAATTGATATGAAAAAGACAAATTGCATCATCGCAGCATTGGGAATCGTAGTTGCTTCTTTCCAAGCTCTTGGACAAGATCCAAACTACAGACAAAATCAATTCAATGCACTAATGCTGAATCCAGCTCAAGCTGGAGCTAACTCATACTCTGATATTTCCACCCTTGCGAATGCTCAATGGGGTGGATTTAAGGGGGCGCCGAAGACAATGACCTTATCAGGAAATTTCAATATTCTGAAGAATTTTGGTTTAGGAGTTTCTTTACTTCAAGATGAATTAGGCCCTGTAAGCAATACGCAATTTGCGATAAGTGGAGCCTATCATTTAAAGTTGAATGAGAAATGGCGTTTGTCTTTGGGTATTAGAGGAATTGCAGGTAATTTAAATGTGAATTTGACAGATTTAAATACAACAGTTCCAATGGATCCAGACATGTTGTCTAATCTAACAACAGGATTAACATTCAACGGTGGATGGGGTGCTTTGCTTTACCATAAAAACTTCTATTTAGGTGTAGCTCAACCACGTGTGGCTGAAACGATCTTTAAAAACCGCGTAACAAATTTATATGTGGATGCGAAGGGTGGTTATTTAGGATATATCGGTGGAAACTTTAAATTGAGTCCAACCGTTCAATTTAGACCAAATGTTGTGGCTAGATACATGAAAAATTTACCTTGGACAGTTGATATGAATGCCATTTTTACGCACAAAATCGGTCTTGATTTTGGTGTAAGCTACCAATTGAAAAGTGCGGTAGGGGCCATTGTTGGTTATGACATTAATAGTCGTTTTTATCTTGGATATTCTTACACATTCCCAACAAGTCGTTTAAATCAGGTAACTGTGCAATCACACGAGATTGCTCTGCGTTATCGTTTTAACAATAACACGAGTCGTTGTCAAGGACCTCGTTTCTTCAATTGATATTTAGTCTATAGCCAATGCGTTTCTTTTTAACATCTTTATTGGTCATTCTTGCTTCAAGTTCGTTATTGGCGCAGTATGATGTTCAATTAACACCAGCTTGTTTCAATACTTCATTTGATGATTTTGGGACTAGAAAATTAGGTGATAAATTGTTCGTTCTCTCTGCATCGAAAGATCCTTGTGAGGATATCATGATGGACCCATATACAAAGAAACCTTATTCAGATTTATACGAGGTTGAAGGATGTAAAACAAAAGACGCAAAATTGATAAGCGCTGAAACCAAAGGCCCTTTAAATATCAACTCATGTTACTTTGATGGTCCAATCAGTTCAAATGCAGCGGGAAATTTATTATTCTTTACGAATAATGCTGGATCACATGAATATGAAAAATTAACCATTCATTATTCGATAAAAAACGATAAAGGTGAATGGTCGAAACCGATTCCAGTTCCTTTCAATAATGATAAATACAATGTCACACATCCATTTTATGATGAAAAAAACAAGGTTTTGTACTTTGTTTCAGATATGCCCGGTGGTTTAGGAGGGATGGATATTTATCGTGCAAATTTTGATGGAAAAAAATTCGGTGATAAAGAGCTGGTTCGATATGTGAATTCAAAAGGACATGATTGTTTTCCATTCATGTTTGAGAATAAACTATATTTTACTTCGGATGCATTCAATACATTAGGGGGTTATGACCTTTTTGTAATGGAGAATTTTGAGGTGAAAAATATGGGTGAAAAGTTCAACTCAAAGTATGATGATTTGGCTATCATGTTTAATGATAAAAAATCGGGATATATTACTTCCAATC
>JBJTMU010000025.1:0-16479 GCA_046070685.1 Flavobacteriales bacterium
ATGACTCTTGACTTTGATTTGAAGGCAATTGCCAGTTGTTTCCACCTTGACCATTGTAACATGTTGCCATATAGAAAATAGAACGAGCTGCATTTCCTTTTTGAGCGGCACGAGGTTCGAATACCAATTGACTTCCGCTATATCCAACATTCCCTTCTAAATAAGTGAATACGATAGAACCGTCGATGTCCATTAAAGGCAAGTTACTTCTTGGCGTGTTCGCTTGTTGCAAGTTGGTCGGCCATAAGTTGTGTTGGTCGTTATATTCTGGTTGCTCGGGATTGTCACAAGGATATGTTGGCATCCAAGAGTGACAATAAGAGTGTTCTCTTGAGTAGCCAACTGCTGTCCAATCGAAAGGCTCATCAAATACTTTGCGCTCACCTGAATAAACACAAGTCACATAAGATTGACCATTAGTCGTGTCTTTGATCTCGAACTGATTCATCATCGTTGTCTTATAATTGAAATAAGAAACAACTGTATGCGGATTAATTAAAGCACTCAAGTCACTCAGGAACGTTGTTGCATTGGAGTTAATTCCAGCGTAGTAGTTTCCAATTTGTTGTCCTTGACTTGTTGCATTTCCTGTTGCTGGTGTCGTTGTTTTATAATTTTCAAATCCAGCTGGACCATTGAATGCAAATACAGCGAAATGGTATGTTTGATTTGCGATGATTCCACGTGGCGTAAATCCTGTACCACTTCCGATGTATGCTACTCTTGCATCACCTACAACATCTCCTCTTTTATAGCTTGTTCCATCCGTTGGCACACCTGTTACAGCGGAACCATTTTTCCATAATACAATGTAATTTTCTGCATTTGTTCCAGCCGTATATTGTCCTCCTAAGGTATATGCTTTAATCAATGGGAAGGTAAGATTAGATGGATTCGCCGTTGGTTCTGTTGCTAAATTGTTTGTGCCAATCCCGTATAAGTGAATGATGTAAGGATTTTCATCACTATCATCGTTTGCAATAGAAATCGTCGCTAAACGAGTTCCTGTTCCAGTCGGAGTAAATGTCAATGTGTAGTTATTACTTCCAAGTCCAGCAACCGTACCATTCGTTAAGTTAATCGAAAATTCAGACGCATTTGCTCCTGAAAAGCTAACACCTGAAAGGGTTAAATTAGATACACCAGAATTTTCAATTGTCACAGTTGTAGCCGCAGTTGTACCAACAACGTAAGTATCATTTGTAAGAACCGTATTTCCGTTTACTTTCACATTGATTTCTCTTGCGGGAGCAACGTATGCGAAAATGTCTAATAAATTTCTTGGAATGATTTGATAGTTTGCGTTGAATTGTCCAAGTTCACCAATAATGGAAATTGGACCAGTTGGAATTGCTGTACCATCGATGTTCGTTGATCCGTTGATGCGTACATCAAAGGTACTTGTTCCATTTGAAACTTGAACGGTACTATTACCTGTTGCAAAACTTCCTGTTTGAACGAACGTTACGTTGTCAAATCGAACCAATTGGCTTTCCAATGCTTCACTAGCGCTTGAAAAAGGAATGGTTTGAGCTTGAGGTAAAACACCTGCTCCGTGATTGACAAAGCTGTTTGTTGGCGATAATTCCAACAAACCACTGAAGTCAAATAAAACTCCTGTAGCTGTAATTGAATCTCCGCGTTGAACCGACGATAATGAACTACCATAACAAGCGATTCCAGCAGAACCGTCTTGAATGTAGCGAATGTTTCCAAGTTCGCTTCCATTTGTAGCGACACCGGTAACCGTTACTGTTTGACCGACACCCAAATTTCTAGCTTGGGAAATGTTTTGCGCTTTTGCACTGAATACAGCGAAAAAGGCTAGGGCACTAAGTATTCCTTTTTTCATAATTAAAATTGAATTGCGAGTGAGAGATTAAAACGGAAACCACCACCAAACATGACTGTAGCGGATTTCGCGTCAAAGTTATTATAAATATCATTCGCATTGTTAGTTGCGTCAGATATATATTTGGTATTTAAGGCATTAGTGATTGTTCCTGTTGTTAACAACGAAAATGATTTGAATGGAATCTTGTAACCTGCAAACAAATTGAGTAGGGTGTAAGCGGGCATTTTCCATGAGTCTCTTCCACCATCAGCTCCTTGTAATGTAAATGGATCAAAATTCGAATAGTATCGATCAAAGTATTGCAATTGCGCTTTGATATAAAGATTTTTAATCGGCTCATATCGCAAAGAAGCGGCCATAGCTGTTTGTGCTGCATCACCCACGTGTACTCCTTTAGCATCGAAGCTAAATTGTAGTGAATCGTATTGTGGAACGATTACTGTTTTCGATGAATTCCAATACCATTGTCCAACAGAAACCATAACGTCTCCGGAAAGTTTTTTAGAGAATTTAAATGCTGCATCGAACTCACCTCCAAGGTGAACAGCATCCATTCCATTAATATTTACACGGATATATTCAGTAGGATCATTTGGGTCTGGAACGGCAACACCGTAAGGAAAAGGTTTGTTTTTCCAGTTTGTGGCATACGCATTGACGTTAAATCCAAATTTTTCTTTTGCATAATTATATCCACCTTCAGCTGAAAGAATTTTCTCATTCACGATCTCACCAAAAAATGTATTGGAGTTGTTGTCGATGACATTTGAAAATTGTGGTGTTCTATTTAAGAATCCAACATTCACATATGCAGTTGCATTCTTTTGTACTTTGTAACTCACTCCTGATTTAAATGTGAATCCTGGTAAGAACTTCCAATCCGTCGCGTAGTATTTCAAATCCTTATTGCTGGCATCATAAGTAACACCATGGTAAGTAATGGTATCCAAGGCACCAATTCTTAATACGGTGTCACCTAAATCAAGTACTCGTTTTTGAAAACGATCGACTCCTTTGTAACCATTCATGATTCCGGAAACATTCACAAAATAAGATAATTTCTTTCCGGTATATTCCATTTGTCCGAATGCTCCTGTCCATTGCACAATTCCATCGCGGTCCGCATTAAATGCATTTTTGGCGATTTTATCTCCAACGCGCTGCATCGGATCAGCATCGTTTTTATCCGCTGTACTTAAGAAATAATCCCCACCTAAAAGATTTGTAATGACTTGATAGTGCGATCCTTGGTAGTAGCGAAAATCTATTCCTCCGGAGATTTCAATGTTTTTATTGTAATTATAGTTGAATTGACTCAAGTATCCAGCCCAAAAGTGATTATTCATGCTTTCATAAATAATTTGACTTGATTTTATTTGAGTTGGAGAATAAAGAGGATCCACGTTTGGTGTTCCGAACAATGAATTGACTTTATTCTCTTGGATCACCAAATCCCAGTTGACTAATCCTGTGGAATCGCGTAAAAGTGCAGAAGAATTGAAAATACTTGTTCCTCCTCCGCGTCCAATAGACACGTAGGCAATATTCGAAATCGATAATTTATCATTGACTGTCCAGAAGTCTTTTAAGGTAAATTGTGGTTTCGTATAATAATTCATACGCTCACTTAGTACTTCTCTCTTACCGGTAATAGAATCGGTTTGATATCCCCAGTGTTGGTTAAAACGAATCCCCATGTCGTAGAAGTTCGCATTTGAATCAACAATCGCACCTAAATTGCGAGCTGTTTTCGCATCAAAATACTGAATCGCTTGATTATAAGCTCTTTGACCATGTTCTTGTGGAGCAGCAAAGGCAGATAAAGTTGTTAAGTGCTTATTTAATTTTTTAGAAACCTTGATGTATCCAAATTTTCCTTGACTTGGTGTTCCATAAACCCATCCTGTGGCTTGTTTGTACGACGCAGAGAATGTTAAGCCCCATCCGGATTTGGTCATCCCCGTGTTATACGAAAGAGTGGAGCGTAGTAAATTCCCAGTTCCGTATTCTTGTCGAAATGAACCTCCTGGTTTATTGGAAACTCCTTGCGTGATGATATTGATGGTTCCACCAATGGATGGCATGGCAATTTTAGTTGCTCCGAGTCCACGTTGTACTTGCATTTGAGCAGTGATTGCGTCGAGTCCAAACCAGTTCGACCAATACACAGCTCCGTTTTCCATGTCATTTACCGGAACGCCATCGATCATTACACCGACATTGCGTTGGTCGAATCCACGCACATTGATGCGCGCGTCTCCATCACCACCACCTTGCTGTGTTGCGTAAACTCCAGGAGTACCATTCAACAACATAGGTAAATCTCTTGATCCAAGTTCTTCGGTGATTTTTTGGAGCGGAATCTTTGTGACAGCAACGGGTACATTTTGAGTGCTAGCTAGATTTCCGATGACTTTAATTTCACGGTATTCTTGACTTGCTCCAATAAAAAAGTTACAGGTAACAAATGGTTTATTGACTTCAACTTCTTGTACTAATGAATCGAAGCCCATCATTTTAAATGTGATGGTGTATGTTCCGTAAGAAACATCATTCATTTCGTAAATTCCTTGTGAATTCGAAATGGCGCGTTTCAAAACCACACCTTTCCCGGTAGTTAAAGTAATCTTAGCACCACTTAATAATTGATTCGTAGCATTCTCACTGACTTCTCCAGTGATTTTAGCTGTCGTTTGACCGAAACTCCATTCGATCGAACATACGACAAGTAACAGAACAAGGTATTTCATAAAAGGATAGGGTAGAAGATAGATGGCTATCGACTTATCTCAAAATCACTTTACGGATAATCTGTAATCCGTTAGCATCTGTCATACGGATCATATACACTCCAGAGAAATCACTTAAATCTAATGTAATTAACGTTTTAGATGTGATATTAGCTTGTACATAAACTTGTTGACCCAAAGAATTCAATACTTGGATTTTACGAATATTTCCTTTGTTGCGAATGTTCACGATACCATTACTTGGATTCGGATAAACGCTCAAGCTAATCGCTTCATGCTCAGCTACTGCAGCTGGATTACACGCACAATCATGTACGCCCAATGACGCCCAGTTACCATCTAAAATTGGATTTCCGCTTGTTCCAAAAAGTGTATCTCCATTTGCATCTAAACGCACAATCACAGCTGGGATTGTGTCATATTCCAACATTGGATTAAAGAATGAAGGATTGGCTGTTGCTCCTTTTTCGATCGTTGATTTACGAATCATGGAGTGATCTTTCGTTACTAAAACGCCTAATCCAGTACTATATGGAAATTGTGTTGACCAAGCACCGTCGTTACCAGAAGATGTTCCCGTTTCGTTTGCTGGATTTTCACCAATTTTTCCAAATAAATCTACAATCGCAAATCCAGGTACGTTTGTCGCGTTGATTAAAGTTGTTGCGGTTGCTGGTAATGTTCCTTTTGCCAACATGATGGCATCATTTCCATTCCAGTAGAATGAATTAGATGTATTGTAAACTGGACAATAAAATCCGTCAGCTCTTGCTTGTAAAGAATCCCAGATTGGTGCTTCTTGACCTGTTCCTAGTGGATCTTGTTTATCTAAAACGGCAACATATACATCATGTGCAGCAACCGTTCCTGTCAACTGAATGGCATTGGCAACTGTTGCTGTGGTAGCTCCATTGGAGTAACGTGCAACGAAATAAGCACTTAGGTCAATTGGATTTCCTGTTGGATTGTAAATTTCTAAAGCTTTGTTGTTTGACCATCCTTCCACATATTCTGAAATAAAAAGCTCAGAACAGTTTTGAGCAGAAGCAGTTAAGGAAATAACACTCGTAATAAAAAGTACAAATTTTTTCATATTAAACAAACATCAAGTTAAACAGTCCAAACAATTAAGCCACTTAACGAAATTCTCTTCTTATGTGGTTTCAGCTATCAAGCGTCAAGGAGGACACACAAAAAGTTAGAGCAAAATTAGGTCTTTTTTTCAAAAAAAAATAATTTGTTAAGTTAATCTTTTGTGAATTGAATGTTAGGTAGTGCTTCTTCTTGTATTATCCAAGTACAATACCTAAATTCGGACCTCAAAATGTAATCTATGAAAAATTGTTTGTTATTCGTATTTACCATCTTTAGTTCCATGATTTTTGCGCAAGACCTTAGTGTTGAGCGTATTTGGAAGAATTACGAGTTCAGTCCTAAACGAATTAGTGGTTTTAAATCTATGAATGATGGGGAACATTATTCTAGTGTGAAAGACGAGAATTCTATTTATAAGTATCGTTTGAATGATCAAAATGATCAAGGTTCTATGATTTTGGATGGTTCGAAATTGATCTTTGACGGAAAGAAAATCACTTTTGATGATTACGAATTTAATTCTGATGAATCAAAAATTTTACTTCTTACAAATGTTGAATCGATTTACCGGAGAAGTTATCAAGCCATTTATTATCTGTACGATTTAACAACACAGAAATTAATGCCGCTTGATCCAAATCACTCGCCACAAACCTTGGCTGAATATTCTCCTGATGGAACCAAAGTTTCGTTTATTCATGGAAATGATTTGTATGTAAAAACAATTGCGACGGGTAAAGTGGAGAAGTTAACGCAAGATGGCAAGCGAAATAAAATCATCAACGGAACGACTGATTGGGTATATGAAGAGGAGTTTTCTATCACGAAAGCGTATGGATGGTCTCCAGATAGCAAATACATTGCTTTCTTGCGTTTTGACGAAAAAGCTGTTCCTGAGTATAGTATGGATATGTATGGTGGACTTTATCCGGAACAATATACCTTTAAATACCCAAAGGCAGGTGAAGTAAATAGTGTTGTAACGGCACATTGCATCGCTGTGGACTCTAAGAAAGTGCAGGCGATTCAACTAGGGTCTTACGAATACATTCCCCGTTTAAATTGGTCTTCGAAATCAAATCAGCTGATTGTGCAAACAATGAATCGTCATCAGAGCGAACTAAATTATTGGTTAGTGGATGTTGTAAAAGGTAAAGTATCGAGCAAAAACTTCTTTACAGAGAAATCTCAAACGTATGTAGAAATCGACGACAATTTATTGATCTTAAAAGATGGTCAATCGATATTAAGAACAAGTGAAGAGAATGGTTATCGTCACATTTTTCAATTGGATTTTAATGGAACCATGAAGCAAATTACAAGTGGGAATTGGGATGTGATTGATTTCCTTGGTTTTGATGAAGCGACGCAACAAATTTATTTCAGTTCTGCTGAAAAAGGTGCAATCCAAAAATCAATCTATGCCGTTCAGTTGAATGGGTCAAACAAAAAAGATTTAACGCCAACCCTCGGTTATAATGAAGCTGAATTTTTAAATGGCATGAAATACTTTGTTCATACGTATTCAAATGCCAATCAAGCTCCGAGTTATTCACTTTGTAAAAGTGATGGCTCCGTCGTTCGTGTATTGGAGTCCAATCAAGCTTTTATGGATAAATTGAAGAAAGAGCGACTTTCAACGAAACAATTTATTGAAATCAATGCGAATGGCGTGAAGCTGAATGCTTCGGTTATCTTACCTGTTGGATTTGACCCATCGAAAAAATACCCAATGTATGTCAATGTTTACGGTGGACCTGGTCACAATGAAGTGTTGAATGCTTGGGATGGTAACGATTATTTCTTTCATCAACTTTTAGCACAAAAAGGCTACATTGTTTTTCAAGTGGATCCAAGAGGAACGATGTATCAAGGGGCTGCTTTCAAAAAATCAACTTATTTACAATTAGGGAAGTTAGAAATTGAAGATGTGATGAATGCGGTAAAGGAATATGAAAAAAATTCCTTCGTGGATGCAAGTCGTGTGGGGATTATGGGATGGAGCTATGGTGGATTCATGGCTTCGTTGGGAATTACGAAAGGTGCAGATGTATTTAAAATGGCCATCGCAGTTGCGCCTGTGACCAATTGGAGGTATTACGATAACATTTACACGGAACGTTTCATGCGCACTCCACAAGAAAATGCGGAAGGATACGATCGTAATTCTCCGATAAATTATGTCGATAACTTAAAAGGAAAGTATTTGCTCGTGCATGGGGCTGCAGATGACAATGTACATTTTCAAAATACGATGGACATGACTTCGGCATTAGTGAAGGCAAATAAACAATTTGAATTGTTTGTATATCCAAATAAAAACCATGGAATTTATGGTGGAAACACACGTAATCACTTGTTTCAACTGATGTTGACCTTTATTGAAACCAATCTTTAATAAACTTAATTGCTATTAAATTGTTAATATTTTGCTACTTACATTAGTAAATCTATGTTTCTTTTGTAACTTAGGGCAAAACTTTTATTCCAATCAAATATTTCGTCAGAAAAAATGAGTGAACTAGCCAAAATTGAACTTGAAGGGAAGGTATATGAACTTCCAATCATTACAGGTACTGAAAACGAAAAAGCGATCGATATTTCGAAGTTAAGAGACTTAACGGGATATGTCACTTTGGACACAGGTTATAAGAATACAGGTGCGACAAAAAGCGCCATTACCTTCTTGGATGGAGAAGAAGGAATTCTTCATTACAGAGGATATTCAATTGAGCAATTAGCGGAGAAAGCTTCGTTCATTGAAGTTGCATATCTTCTCATTTATGGAGATCTTCCAACACAAGCAGAGTTAGATCAATTTGAAGAAAGCATCAAAAAACATACGTTGGTTCATGAAGATATGAAACAATTCTTTGAAGCGTATCCTTCAAAAGCACATCCAATGGGTGTCCTTTCTTCTATGATTGCATCTTTGGCAACTTTTTATCCAGAATCATTGGATCCAAATCGTAGCAAAGAAGCGAAGAATTTAACAATTCACCGTTTGATCGCAAAATTACCAACGTTGGCTGCTTGGGCTTATAAAAATTCCATTCGTCATCCGTTCATGTATCCAAAAAACGAATACGATTATTGTAAGAATTTCTTGTACATGATGTTTGCGATGCCAACGGAAGAGTATAAAGTAGATCCAGTTGTCGTAAGTGCGTTGAATACCTTATTAATTCTTCATGCTGATCACGAGCAAAACTGTTCAACATCTACTGTTCGTATCGTTGGTTCTTCTCAAGCAAATTTATACTCCACAGTATCTGCTGGTATTTCTGCATTATGGGGTCCATTACATGGTGGTGCCAACCAAGAAGTAATTGAAATGTTAGAGAAAATCCACAACGACGGAGGAAACGTTGATAAATGGGTATTGAAAGCAAAAGATAAAGAAGACCCGTTCCGTTTGATGGGCTTTGGACACCGCGTTTACAAAAACTTCGATCCACGTGCGAAAATCATTAAAAAAGCATGTGATGATGTGTTAGAAAAATTAGGTGTGAATGACCCTTTATTAGACATCGCTAAGAAATTAGAGAAAGTTGCATTGGAAGATGAATACTTCAAAGCGAGAAACCTATATCCAAATGTTGATTTCTATTCTGGAATCATCTACAAGGCATTAGGGATTCCTTCTGAAATGTTCACCGTAATGTTCGCGTTAGGACGTCTTCCAGGATGGATTGCTCAATGGAAAGAGATGACAGAGAACAAAGAACCAATTGGTCGTCCTCGTCAGATTTACATCGGTGAAACAAACCGAGAATATGTAGATATCTCGAAAAGATAATAAAAAGAAAGCCCTGACATCAACGTCAGGGCTTTCTTTTTGTTTTTAATTTCCTTCCTTTTCTTCAGCTGGAAAATGTGTTCTTTTAGATCCTGCATACGTTTCGAACATTCGGAAACTACATTCTAAATCGCCGTTAAAGACTTTGTGTTTTTCACTTGGACGAAGACCGATGGATTTGAGTCCGTCTTCACTAGAGGTGATGATCCATGCTTTCGAATTCGTCATGGTATGCTTCAGCCAATTCCCGATGTTTTCATACAATTCGTGCGTATTAGCCGCCAAGCGCTCACCATAAGGTGGATTGGTTAAAATAAAAATAGCTTCGTCCTCTGCTTTCGTATTTTCTTCAAATGAACAGGCTTTGGTTTCAATAAATCGTCCAAAACTCATCTGTCTAAGATTTCGTCGCGTTTTTAAAATCATTTCATCTGATAAATCAGACCCCATAATTTTACATGGTAATGTTCGAACATTTCTCGGTGCATTGTCATAGATTTCATTCCATACCTCGGCATCAAAATTCTTTAAATTTTTAAAGGCATAGTGTTGTCGTTCAATGTTGGATGGAATCCCAGATGCTAAGAGCGCCGCTTCCATGAGAAGTGTGCCAGATCCACAGAATGGATCGAGAAATGTTGTTTTGCGATCCCATTTCGATAAACGAATTAAACTCGCTGCCACTACTTCATTCATTGGTGCATCCCCAACTGCCTCTCGGTAACCACGTTGAAATAAAGGAATTCCACTCGTATTCAACGAAATGGTGACTTCCCGTTCTTTTATGTACAAGTCAAATAACACTTGTGGACGCTTCAATTCAACATCTGGACGCTCATCAAAAGCATTACGGAAAGAATCCACAATGGCATCTTTGACTACCAAATAAGGATATTGCGTATTGTTGAATAAAGTCGAGAAAACAGCTCCTTTCACGGCAAAAGTTTTCGAAACATCAAAGATTTCGGGCCATTTAATTTTTAAGGAACGACGATACAAGTCCTCCTCTGAGTTGATGAAAAACTTATCAATTTCAACTAGAATAGAGATCGCACATCGTGCATATAGATTCAGATAATAGACATCTCTCCAAGATCCTGTGATGCGCACCGCACGATTAAGGATTTCAGTTTTTGGATAACCAAGCTCCGCTAATTCTTCTGCTAAGGTTTGCTCAAATCCAAACAAACATTTTAAGGTTATTTTCAACTCTTCTTTATTTCCGCTGCTCTTCTTTTCCATTTTCTCGTGATAAGGTCTAACTTTGTACAAAAGAACGAATTTGCGAAGTTTCTGGACACTTATTTTTTCACTTTTTTTCATTCTGAGTACAGAATGTTTCGCCCAACAGAAAATTGGGCTGGTATTAAGTGGGGGTGGAGCAGCGGGTGTTGCTCACGTTGGTGTCTTAAAAGCATTGGAAGAAAGACATATTCCCATTGACTTTATTACAGGCACATCTGCCGGAGCATTAGTCGCTAGTATGTATGCTTGTGGGTATTCGCCTGCGGAGATTGAAGCGTACATTTTAAGTGAACCTTTTCAATTAATGGTAAAAGGTGATGTGGAAGCAGAAAAAAAATTCTATTTCTTCGATGAATCCAATACAAGTAGTATGTTTAACATTCCTCTTTCCAAGGATAGTGTTTTACAGAAATCCATTCCAATGTCCTTTGTGAGTCCGACTTATTTCGATTTTGAAATGCTTCGAATACTTGGTCTGACCAGCGCATCTGTTGGAGATAATTTTGATCAGCTTTTTATTCCTTTTCGCTGTGTAGCTTCTGATGTTGTCAAGAAACAAAGTATCGTCTTTTCTTCTGGTCACCTCAATGAAGCAGTTCGTGCTTCCATGACATTTCCTCTTTATTTGAATCCCATTCGAATAAATGGTGTCCTATTTTTCGATGGTGGTTTGTACAATAACTTCCCCTTGAATGTCATGTATGAGTCGTTTCCTGCGGATTTTATTATTGGGAGTAACGTAACTAAAAATGATATTCGAGCCAACGAAAATGATTTTTTTGGTATGATTTCAAGTATGATGACTACGCCAACGAATTATCAATTGCCTTGTCAGGATGGATTGATCATTGAGCCTCCGACAAAAGTTGGGACCTTCGATTTTGCGGATGTCAAACAAGCTATCGCGGATGGGTATGAAGCGACCCTGAAAAAATTAGATTCCCTTGAACAGTTTATTTCTGTTCGCGAAAATCCAGATTCCTTGGCTAAGCGAAGAGCAGAGTTTAAACAAAAAATAAACGTGCTTCACATTTCATCGGTGGTGTCAACAACGGATAAAAACAAAGAATTTAAATATGCTAATTTGTTCATGCTTCCAGCGAAGCGTTCGCAAATTCTAGGGGAATCGCTATTGGAAAAACGTTATTTTCGTTTGGCGTCCACCCCTCAAATTGATTTTATTTATCCGAATTTGTCCAAAAAATCGGATGGTACCTTTGCCTTACAATTGAAAGTCAAAAAATCAAAAGAATTCCGTGTAGATTTTGGTGGATTGATTTCCTCTCGCGCAGTCAATACTGGGTACATTAACTTAAGTTACCGCAATATTGGACGCGTTTCTCATAAAGTGAATGCAGAATCCTATTTCGGGAAATTTTATGGTTCCGTTCGCACCAACTACGAATTGGTCTTACCTTCATTATATCCCATTTCAATTTCCGGTTATTTCACCCTAAATCGTTGGGATTATTTTCGCAGTTTTGCTACTTTTTTTGAGGATGTTAAACCATCCTTTTTAGTGCAATATGAGGCATATACTGGACTTAAAGTTAAATTGCCAGTGGGAAACAATGCACGATGGTCTTTTGATGCACGGTATTTTAGTTTGGAAGATGATTATTATCAATCAAGTCAATTTACAAATAAAGATACGGCAGATTACACACGTTTTTACGGAACAGCGCTTTGTTTGGAGTACACAAAGAATAGCTTGAACAAAAAACAATTTGCCACAGAAGGTCATTTTTTTCAGATTAAGGCGCGTTATGTCAATGGATTTGAACGCACCGTTCCAGGGACAACTTCGATTTTAAAGGATACCGTAGAACAAGCGCATCAATGGTTGAGCTTACAAGCAGAATTTCAGTCGTATTTTATTAAAAATGGACCAATTCACATTGGTTTTCATGGAAAGACGGTCATGAACAGTCAGTCCTTATTTGCGAATTACACGGCAAGTCTTTTATCTATGCCTGCATTCAATTTAATTCCAGATATGGAGACCTTCTTTTTGCCTGAATACCGCGCTACGCAATATGTTGGACTTGGAACAAATCTGATAATTGAAATCATGAATAAATTAGATTATCGTCTGGACCTCTATTATTTTCAACCCATTCTTCAACTTCAACAAAATCCGGATGGAACAATTCAGTACGGCAAACCATTACAAGTCCATTCATTTGTTGCTTCAAGTTCCATCTTATATGATACGCCAATTGGTCCAGTTAGAGCAACTTTAAATTATTTTCCAAGACAAGAAAAACCCTTGTTCTTTCAATTGAGTTTCGGATATATTTTGTTTAATGAAAGAGCCATTCGATGATGAAGAGAGATTATTTGATTGCGGGAATTCAACAAGTTGGAATTGGTGTGCCCGATGTGCAAGAAATATGGAGTTGGTACAGAAGGTCTTTTGGAATGGATCTTCGAATTTTTGAAGAAGCAGCTCCAGCGCCACTGATGACGAGATATACCGGTGGTGAAATCCATAGTCGAACAGCAACTTTAGCCATGTCCTTAAATGGTGGAGGTGGATTTGAAATTTGGCAATTTACGAGCAGAGCAACGGAGAAAGCAATATTCGATATTCAACTTGGTGATTTAGGATTGTACAGTTGTAAAATAAAATCGAGCGATGTAATGGCTTCATTTCAATATATGCAAGCACTCGAATTGGACATTCTGAACGAACCCACTCCTGATCCGAATGGCAAGCTTTCATTCTTCGTAAAGGATCCAAACGGGAATATCTTTCAAATTGTTGATGGTAGATCCTGGTTTAGTCATACGAATCATCCTTCCCATTGCGGAGGAGTTGCTGGGGTATTGATTGGTGTTTCGGACATGGAAAAATCCATGAAACTCTACCGTGATATTTTGGGCTACGAGTTAGAGGAAATGGATGTGACGAGTCACTTTAATGATTTGATACATTTGCCAGGTTCCAACGGACGTTTTCGTCGAGTTCGATTAACGCATCCAACTGTTAAAAATGGTTCCTTTTCTGAATTATTAGGAATAACGGAAATTGAATTAATTCAATCGTTGGATCGAACAGATGTAAAAAAAATCTTTGAGAATCGATTTTGGGGTGATTGGGGATACATTCATTTGTGCTTCGACGTGCAAGGAATGGACGCATTAGAGTTGGCATGTAAAACACATGGTTTTAACTTTACAGTTGACAGTAAAAACTCCTTTCAAATGGGTGAAGCTAGCGGTCGATTCTCTTACATTGAAGATCCAGATGGTGCTTGGATTGAGTTTGTTGAAACGCATAAAGTTCCCATCGTGAAGAAAATCGGTTGGTATGTCAAGTTACATCCGAAAAGAAAGTGGAAACACTTGCCAAAATGGATGTTGTTGGCACTTAAATTTAATCGGGTAAAAGATTAAATCAGACCTTTCGTCTTCAAGAATTCATCTAGGCTTTCAATATCTCCAAACAACACTTCTCTTGCTTTTGAGCCTTGGAAGGAACCGATGATACCCATTCCTTCTAATTGATCTACAATTCGACCTGCACGGTTGTATCCAAGCTTTAATTTTCGTTGCAATAAACTTGCAGAGCCCTGTTGATTGATGACCACGATGCGTGCTGAATCCACAAACATAGGGTCAATTTCGTTCATGTCAATATCTCCACCCAAATCACTTCCATCAGGAGTGTATTCAGGCAGAATGAGTGCTTCAGGATATGCGCGTTGATCACCAATAAAACTACAAATTTCTTCCACCTCTGGCGTATCTACAAATCCACATTGCAAACGTTTGATATCTGAGCCAGTTGAAATCAGCATGTCTCCACGTCCAATTAATTGATCGGCACCGGATGCGTCAAGGATTGTTCTTGAGTCAATTTTTGAAAGTACTCTGAAGGCAATACGAGCGGGAAAATTGGCTTTGATCATTCCGGTGATGACATTCACGGAAGGACGCTGAGTTGCGACAATGAGGTGAATACCAATGGCACGAGCAAGTTGCGCAATTCGCGCAATCGGATGTTCGACTTCTTTTCCGGCAGTCATAATCAAATCGGCAAACTCATCGATCAACACAACAATGTAAGGCAAGTAACGGTGTCCTTTTTCTGGATTTAAGCGTCGGGCAATGAATTTCGCATTGTACTCTTTAATCGTTCGAACTCCCGCATCTTTCAATAGTTCATAGCGTTCATCCATCTCAATACACAAAGAATTCAAGGTATTTACAACCTTCGATGTGTCTGTGATGATGGCATCTTCTTCACCTGGTAATTTCGCAAGGAAGTGACGTTCGATTTTATTGTAAAGCGTTAACTCTACTTTTTTCGGATCCACCAACACAAACTTTACTTGTGCAGGATGTTTTTTGTATAAAATGGAAATTAAAATGGCATTTAATCCAACGGACTTACCTTGTCCGGTAGCACCAGCAACCAATAAATGGGGCATCTTCGTGAGGTCGAACACATACGTCTCGTTGGTAATCGTTTTTCCCATCACAATTGGAAGCTCGCCATCAAAATGTTGGAATTTATCCGAAGCAATAAGGGAGCGCATACTCACCATTTCTGGATTCGAATTTGGCACCTCAATACCAATCGTTCCTTTTCCTGGAATAGGTGCAATGATACGAATTCCTAAAGCGGATAAACTTAAGGCAATGTCATCCTCTAAATTTTTAATTTTGGAAATACGAACACCCGGTGCTGGTACAATTTCGTAAAGCGTAACGGTAGGACCAACAGTTGCTTTGATTTTCGCAATTTCGATTTTGTAATGCTGTAGCGTTTGAACAATTTTATCTTTGTTCGTTTCTAACTCTTCTTTACTCACCGAAACTCCACTGTTTCCGTAGTCAACCATTAAATCCAATGGTGGAAGTACATAACCCTCCAAATCTTTTGTTGGATCATATTCGCCATATTCGCTCACGAGACGCTTCGCTAAATCATCATCGTCTGATTTTGGTGATTGGGATGGATTTGGGATAGGTTTCACCACTGGTGGAGGTGTGTTGATGACCGGTTCCGTAGCGACCTCGATTTCAAAATCATCGCTTGATTCATCTTCTTCTATCGGCACTTTCGTGCTGACAATTAATTCGCTTTCGTCGTAGAAAACATCTTCTTCGTCTTCATCTTTGGCAGAAAAATCAACTGTTTCAGAAATTACATCCGATTGAATTTCTTCGTCTTTGATGGTGTTTACCACAAAAATATCCTCAAATGAATGCTTTGCATCAGCAGTTCTTGAGACTTGTTCATCAGCTTCTTCAATGTCCTCCTTTTCGCGACTAAATATGAAGTCCAACCAACGGGAATAATTTGGATTAAAAATGAGTGTAGTAATGATGTATAACAACACAAGACTCAAGGCAAAAGCACCAAAGCTTCCAAGAGTTAACATTAACCATTCATTGATATAATAACCAAATGTTCCGCCTAAATAGTTTAGTTGATCACTAAAAAAACCAAGAAATAGAGATCCCCAAAGCATGTATGCAATAGTGATGGTAAAGGCTTTTCCGAGGGGAACAATCGCATAGTCAAATAAAATGCGAATACCTGAAATGAAGAGTAGAAAACATATTCCAAAGGAAGTAATTCCAAAGAGGCGGTAGATCAATAAATGCGAGGACCATGCACCGAATTTTCCAAGCCAGTTTTGTACGGGGGCTTCTGTTGAGTTAAAAATATAATCAACAAACGAACGATTTAAAATGCGATCTTGATCTTCTGTCCAAGTGAA
>JBJTMU010000026.1:0-7810 GCA_046070685.1 Flavobacteriales bacterium
AAAACATGCATTATTTGTCATTGAAGACAATGCGCAAGCCATTGGATCTGATTACCATTTAACGAATGGCAAGAAAGTAAAAACAGGAACCATTGGAGATATCGGATGTACTTCTTTTTTTCCATCCAAGAATCTAGGTTGCTATGGTGATGGGGGAGCACTTTGTACCAACGATGATCAACTCGCCAAAAAAATCAGAATGATTGCCAACCATGGACAAGAGCAGAAATATGTCCATGATGTTGTGGGATGTAATTCGCGTTTAGACACAATTCAAGCAGCTGTGCTCGAAGTTAAATTACGACAATTGGATAACTATATTGACGCAAGACGAGAAGTAGCCGCAAAATATGATGCTGCTTTTGCATCAATTCCCGGAGTCCATATTCCATACCGAGCAGATGACTCGAAGCATGTATTTCATCAATATACGATTGTTTTAGAAAAGGGCAATCGAAATGCGCTTCAAGAACATTTAAGTGCACACGATATTCCTAGTATGATCTACTACCCTATTCCAGCTCACAAACAAAAAATGTTTGCACAATTTGGTGCCAGGAATACTGAACTGCCAACAACTGATTGGTTAACCGAACGTGTTATTTCTTTTCCTATTCATACCGAAATGGATGAGGAACAACAAGCATTTATTATTGAGACAGTGAAATCGTTTTTTAGCTAAATTTCTTTCGTCTCATTTGAACAAAACGAATTAATTGAAGAACATGACAAATATAGCAGTCGTTGGAACAGGATACGTTGGATTGGTTACCGGTACATGTTTTGCCGAAACAGGTAACAACGTTGTGTGCATTGATATTGACGCTGAAAAAGTGCGCAAAATGCAGCAAGGTGAAATTCCAATTTACGAACCAGAATTAGACGTGCTTTTTGAAAGAAACATCAAAGCAGGAAGATTATCCTTTACTACCGACCTCGAAAAAGGTATTCAACAAGCCGAAATAATCTTTTTGGCCTTACCCACTCCACCGGGAGAAGATGGTTCTGCCGATTTATCCTACATTTTAGGCGTTGCCAAAGAATTAGGAAAAATGATCACGGAGTTTAAGGTAATCGTTGATAAAAGCACGGTTCCTGTTGGTACATCTGATAAAGTACAAGCTGCCATTGCTGAATTTGCTCAGGTAGATTTTGCGGTCGTTTCTAATCCTGAATTTTTACGAGAAGGATTCGCCGTGAGTGATTTTATGAAACCAGACCGCGTTGTGATCGGGACCTCGAATGAGCGTGCTCGTAAAATCATGGATGGACTTTATAAACCATTTTTACGCCAGGGTAATCCGATCTACTTTATGGATGAAAAATCGGCTGAGTTAACCAAATATGCAGCAAATGCGTTCTTGGCGACGAAAATTACGTTCATGAATGAAATCGCTAATTTTTGTGAATTAGTTGGGGCAGATATTGATAAAGTTCGCATTGGAATTGGTTCGGATAACCGCATTGGTAAACGATTTTTATTCCCAGGAATTGGCTATGGAGGATCTTGCTTCCCAAAAGATGTACAGGCCTTAGCGAAATCAGGGAAAGAACACCAGTATGAATTCAAGATTCTTTCAGCTGTGATGGAAGTCAATCAAGATCAAAAAACGAAGTTGTTTCCAAAAATGAAGAATTTCTTCAGAGGAGATTTAACCGGGAAACACATCGCCGTGTGGGGATTAGCATTTAAACCCGATACTGACGATATTCGTGAAGCTCCAGCTTTATATATGATTGAGGAATTAATTCAAGCAGGTGCAACGATTTGCGCTTACGATCCTGAAGCCATGCCAAACGTACAGCGCATCCTAGGCGAAAAAATTACTTTCGCTGCTGATGAATATCAAGCATTGGATAATGTAGATGCCTTGCTCATTTGTACGGAATGGAGCATTTTTAGAAATCCAAATTTTGAAGATATGAAGCATCGAATGAAAGATGCCGTTATCTTTGATGGTAGAAATTTATATGAAACAGACGAAATGAACGAGAAAGGATTTTATTATTCGAGCATTGGTCGAAATTTAGTTCAACCATGAAACGTGTACTCATAACCGGTGCAGCCGGATTTTTAGGATCCCACCTTTGTGATCGTTTTATGAAGGATGGTTTTCATGTCATTGCGATGGATAACCTGATTACCGGAAGACTAAAAAACATCGAACATTTATTTCCATTGGAACATTTCGAATTTCATCATCATGATGTTTCCAAATTTATTCATGTTCCCGGAAAACTTGATTACATCTTACATTTCGCCTCACCCGCAAGTCCAATCGATTACTTAAAAATTCCCATTCAAACACTGAAAGTTGGATCGCTTGGAATTCACAATTGCCTTGGATTAGCAAAAGCGAAAGGTGCTCGATTGATTATTGCTTCTACTTCAGAAGTATATGGTGACCCTACAGTTCATCCTCAAACGGAAGATTATTGGGGGAATGTAAATCCTGTTGGTCCTCGAGGTGTTTACGATGAAGCAAAACGTTTTCAAGAAGCGATGACCATGGCCTATCATAATTTCCATGGCTTAGAAACACGAATTGTTCGTATTTTCAATACCTATGGTCCACGTATGCGCTTAAATGACGGGCGTGTATTACCTGCATTTATTGGTCAAGCATTACGTGGAGAAGATTTAACAGTATTCGGCGATGGTTCTCAAACAAGATCCTTTTGTTACGTAGATGATTTAGTAGAAGGAATTGTTCGCTTGCTTAAAAGTGACTATCCGTATCCTGTAAATATTGGAAATCCTTCGGAAATAACGATTTCTCAATTTGCGGAGGAAATCATTGCCTTAACCGGAACATCACAAAAGGTTATTTACAAAGATTTACCTGTTGACGATCCGAAACAACGTCAACCAGATATTTCAAAAGCAAAGGAAATTCTTCAGTGGGAACCAAAAATTGATCGCAGCGAAGGATTAAAACGCACTTATGCTTATTTTCAAAGTCTAAGTAAAGAAGAATTACTAGAAACTGATCATTATAATTTTGATAAATACATTACGAAATAAATGGAATACTTTGCACATGAAACAGCGGTGATCGATGAGGGATGTCTGATTGGAGAAGGAACGAAAATCTGGCATTTTTCACATATTATGCCGAATTGCCAAATTGGAAAATCTTGCAATATTGGTCAAAATGTTGTCATTTCACCGGAGGTCATCCTTGGGAATAATGTGAAAGTGCAAAATAACGTATCTATTTATACCGGTGTCATTTGCGAAGATGATGTGTTTTTAGGTCCTTCCATGGTATTTACCAATGTGATGAATCCTCGAAGTGCCGTTAATCGACGGGATAGCTACTTAAAAACAATGGTCAAAAAAGGCGCTAGTATTGGAGCCAACGCGACTATTGTTTGCGGACATGACATTGGACGTTTTGCCTTTATTGGTGCAGGCGCAGTGGTAACTAAGCATGTTCCAGACTATGCGCTCGTTGTTGGAAATCCAGCACGGCAAATTGGATGGATGTCCGAATATGGACATCGCTTAAATTTCGATGAAAATGGCGTGGCAGAGTGTCCAGAGAGTGGTCAAAAATACCGTTTGACAGGATCAGGTAATGTCCAGGTCGTGCAAATGGATGAAAATAAATAATATCGTTTCCACAAAGGATGGAATAATGTTTAAAATAAAGTATGTCTAAAATTAAATTTGCCGTAATTGGCGCGGGTCATATTGGAAAACGTCATGCTGAGATGATTCGACGTGACGCAGAAGGAGAATTAGTTGCGATGGTGGACATCCGCGGGAAAGAAGCTTGTCAAGCGTTGGATTTCGATGTGCCGTTCTTTACGAATATGGAAGATCTGTTCGCAAGTGGACTTGAATTCGATGTCATCAACGTGTGTACACCCAACGGACTTCATGCAGAACAGGCACTCCTCGCTTTGGAACATAAAAAACATGTAGTCTGTGAAAAACCTATGGGTTTATCCAAAGAAAGTTGCGAACGCATCATTTATAAATCACTTCAAGTTTCTAAACAAGTATTTTGCGTGATGCAAAATCGCTACTCCCCTCCTTCAGTTTGGATCAAAGACTTGATTGACAGCAAAGTTCTTGGTGATATTTACATGGTACAATTGAACTGTTATTGGAACCGTGATGAACGTTATTATAAAGCAGGAGGCTGGAAAGGAACACATGATTTAGATGGCGGAACACTCTTTACACAATTCAGTCACTTCATCGATATCATGTATTGGTTATTCGGAGACATTGACAATATTCAAGGGAAATTTGCCGATTTTAATCACAAAGATTATACAGACTTTGAAGATTCCGGATTTGTTAGCTTCGATTTTATTAACGGTGGAATGGGTTCACTCAATTACTCGACTTCCGTAGCTAATCAAAATTTAGAATCATCGATGACCATCATCGGAAAAAATGGTTCAGTGAAAATTGGTGGACAATACATGAATGAAGTGGAGGTATGTCAAATTTCCGATTACCAAATGCCTGAACTGGCACCAACGAATCCTGGGAATGATTATGGTCCATATAAAGGTTCTGCTGCTAACCACAATTACGTCATCACGAATGTCATTGACACATTGAAAGGAAGAACTTCTCCAACTACCAATGCATTAGAAGGAATGAAAGTGGTTGAAATCATCGAGCGAATTTACAAAGTGCGAGATGAACAGATGAATATTGTAAACTAACACACAGCATAAAATAGTTAAAATGATTTACGAAGATCTTCTCGATAAAAATGCCAAACTAGCTTTAGTAGGACTTGGATATGTCGGATTACCAATTGCATTGGAATTTGCCAAGAGAGTAAAAGTAGTTGGATTCGACATCAATCAACAACGAGTGGATATGATGCGAAACAGCATTGATCCAAGCCGCGAATTAGAGGCAAGTGATTTTGAAAATAGAGACATTGAATTTACGGCGAATATAGAAGACTTGAAGGATGTACGTTTCTTTATCGTTGCTGTGCCTACACCAATTGATGAAACGAATCTACCTGATCTTAAACCTCTTCAAGGTGCAAGTAGAACGGTAGGTAAAGTGCTGAAAAAGGGAGATTATGTTGTGTTCGAATCGACTGTTTATCCCGGATGTACTGAAGAAGACTGTATTCCAATTTTAGAAGAGGAATCTGGACTCAAATTCCCGGAAGACTTTAAAGTGGGCTATTCACCTGAACGCATCAATCCAGGAGACAAAGAACACACCTTGCAAAATGTCATCAAGATTGTTTCCGGATGCGATGATGAAGCATTAGATCAAATTGCTAAAACCTACGAATTAGTGGTTGCTGCTGGCGTTCATCGTGCTACAAGTATCAAAGTTGCCGAAGCTGCAAAAATTGTGGAGAACACGCAACGTGATGTCAATATCTCTCTCGTCAATGAACTTTCGATCATTTTTAATAAAATGGGAATCAATACATTTGATGTACTCGAAGCTGCTGGAACGAAATGGAATTTCTTGAAATTTTACCCGGGACTAGTTGGCGGACATTGTATTGGTGTGGATCCTTACTATTTGGTGCACAAAGCCATGCAATTAGGTTATCATTCGAAAGTCATTAACTCCGGACGTTATGTGAATGATTCGATGGGCTTTTATATTGGAAAGCAAACAGCGAAAAAAATTATCGCGCAAGGTAAAATAATCCAAGAGTCCCATGTGTTGGTAATGGGAGCAACATTCAAGGAAAACGTAAGTGACATTCGCAACTCAAAAGTGATTGATGTGGTGAATGAATTGAAGTCGTTTCAAATTAACGTCGATGTCATCGATCCTCATGCCGATTCGTCTGAAATGGAACATGAATATGGCGTTTCTTTGACAACAAACATCCGTTCAGACTACGATGCCATCATCGTGGCTGTTAATCACAAAGAATATTGTCAATTCGACGAAGCCTATTTCAAAGGAATCATGAAAGACGGAAAAGGAGTCTTCGTTGATGTGAAAGGAATTTACAGAGGTCAGATAAATGAATTAAATTATTGGTCTTTATAGTTAAACACCATCGAAATCACTTCATCTCCTGATTTACGATTATTGATTAAATTATTACATGAAAAAAACGATCATCATTACCGGAGGAGCTGGATTTATTGGCTCACATGTTGTCAGACGTTTTTTGACAAATTATCCTGATTACCTCATCATTAACGTTGATAAATTAACGTATGCAGGAAATTTAGAAAACCTAAAGGATGTTGCCAATCATCCCAATTATCGTTTTGAACGCGCCGACATCGTTGATGATCAAGCCATTCGAGCTATATTTACGAAATATAACGTAACTGATGTCATTCACCTTGCTGCAGAATCCCATGTTGACCGATCGATTGAAGGACCGATGGATTTCGTGATGACCAATGTCGTTGGAACGGTTAATTTACTACAGATTGCCAAAGAATATTGGAAGGGAGAATCAAACCATGTTTTTCACCATGTATCCACAGATGAAGTTTATGGTAGCCTAGGTGAAGAGGGTCTTTTTACAGAACAAACTCCTTATGATCCGAGAAGTCCGTACTCCGCATCAAAAGCATCTTCAGATCACTTTGTCATGGCATTTTACCATACTTATGGACTTCCGATTAAAATGTCGAATTGCTCCAATAATTATGGAAGCCATCATTTTCCTGAGAAATTAATTCCTTTAATGATTCACCACATTCAACAGAACAAACAACTTCCTGTCTATGGTAAGGGAGACAATGTGCGCGATTGGTTGTGGGTGGAAGATCATGCGAGTGCAATCGATGCCATTTTTCACCAGGGAAAATTAGGCGAATCTTATAATGTCGGCGGATTAAACGAATGGACCAACCTAAAATTGGTGCGTTTTCTTTGTCAATTGATGGACGAAAAACTAGGTCGGGAAGCAGGAACATCCGAAAAATTAATCACATTTGTCACAGATCGTGCTGGTCATGACAAACGCTATGCAATTGATGCAACGAAAATCTCTACAGACTTGGGATGGAAGCCTTCCATCACTTTTGAAGAGGGGCTTTCTAAAACAGTTGATTGGTATTTAACGAATCAAGATTGGGTGAATCAAGTAACGAGTGGAGCATATCAGGAATATTATCAAACCATGTACGGAAATAGGTGATGGGATAAAGTGCGAGGGTGCTATTTCGATCATTGGGAAATCGATTAAAAAATGTAATCAATAATCAATGAGCTTTTTATCAAAACTTTTCAAGTCAACATCACCAATTCAATTTGAACTTGGTCAATTAGGGGTTGACATGCACAGCCATCTCATTCCGGGAATTGATGATGGATCCCCGTCTATGGATCATACCATCGCGATGTTAGCAAAATTTGAACAATTGGGTTACCGAAAAGTGATTACGACTCCTCACATATTAAATGACGTTCATCCAAATACCCCAAAAATCATCTTAGACGGATTAGCAAAAGTAAAAGCCGAAATGCAACGACTAGGAATGAATATTGAATTGGAGGCCGCTGCCGAATATTATTGTGATGAAACGTTTCTTCCGTTGATTGAAAACGACGAGATTCTTTCTTTTGGGCCAAATTTAGTGTTAATCGAATTTGGATTTTTGAGTCCTTCGCAATACGAAGCACAAGCCTTATTTAATTTGCAAGTGGCCGGTTATACACCAGTAATCGCTCATTTTGAACGCTACCCTTATTTTTTCGGCGATCTAAAAAAAGTGGAAGAACTCAGAGATCGAAATATTCAAATTCAAGTGAATTTAAATTCCTTAACTGGACATTATGGTCAAGGTGTTCGAAAAATGGCAGAGCAATTAATTGATCACAAAATGGTAG
>JBJTMU010000027.1:0-50553 GCA_046070685.1 Flavobacteriales bacterium
TTATTCTAGTTTAACGGTTCCCTATAAATCCATGCTTTGGACCAACAACGGTAAAATGGCGAAGTTGTTAATGGATTCCAAAGATAAACTGGTTGATTATCTTGTTGGGACAACGGAAATTGGCTCCATTAAAGGAAAAGATGGTTCGGACTTATATTACCGAATGATCAAGCCAAGTAATTTCGATCCATCGAAAAAATACCCAGTTCTTGTCTATGTTTATGGTGGACCTCACGCTCAAATGGTAACGAATTCTTGGATGGCAGGCGCCAATCTTTGGATGCATTGGATGGCGAATCAAGGTTATATCATTTTCACTTTAGATAACCGCGGATCTGGCGAGCGTGGATTTGCCTTCGAATCTCAAATTCACCGTCAATTGGGTACCGTAGAAATGGAAGACCAATTAACAGGTGTTGATTTCTTGAAATCATTGAATTATGTTGATGCAAATCGATTAGCAGTACATGGTTGGTCCTTCGGTGGATTCATGACAACTTCCCTGATGTTGCGTCAAGCAGGTGTGTTTCAAGTTGGCGTTGCAGGTGGACCCGTTACAGATTGGAAATATTATGAAATCATGTATGGCGAGCGTTACATGGACCGACCAGAGCAAAACAAAGCTGGTTATGAAGCCAATTCATTGATGAATTATACCAAGAACTTAAAAGGAGATTTATTATTGATCCACGGTTCTATTGATGATGTCGTAGTGATGCAACACAACGAAACGTTATTAAAATCTTTCATTGAAAATGGCGTTCAGGTAGATGATTTTATTTACCCGATGCACAAACACAATGTGACGGGTAAAGACCGTGCTCATTTAATGGAGAAAGTATTATTATACATCCTTGAAAACAACAAGTAAGGATGGACAAACTACTGATTGCCTATATTCCATTGATTTTAAGCATTTTTCTCAGCAGGAGAATGCTTCAAGCTGCTATTCGTCGTTTAGATGATGCCTACAAATTGAAATTAATTGAAATTGGTACAAAAGACAAATCGCTGCAACTAGGTGTAGTTGCAGCGATTCTTGTTATTTTCTTATTGAATATGAAATTTTTATGGTGTCCCTTTGAGCTATCTAGTTACATCGCTCTTGGCATACTATTAATCCTAGCTTTTGTTTCGGTGTACAAAGCACATCAAAAACTTCAATTCGAAGGATTCCCTCGTTGGTATTTAAAGCAAATGATTATTGGTAATCTACTCAGAACCTTCGGATTAATCCTTTTCCTTTTTATCTTGGTCTTTGTTTAAATTTTACCTTTTAAACTCATCCATCCACCTCCATTGTGAACTTCTGAATAACCTGCAGATTTCAACAAACTTTTCGCACTGGCACTTCGCATACCTGAAGCACAACAGGTAATCACGGTTTTATTTTTAGGGATTTTACTCATCGATCCTTGTAAACTTTGTAGTGGTACATTGATCGAACCTTTGATATGTCCACCTTGAAATTCTGCCGGAGTACGCACGTCAACGATCACCGCTCCATTTTGAACTAATTGTTTAAAATCAACCGATTTCATTCCAAATAATTTTCCTAATAATGACATTTGCTTTGTTTTAAAGTGAAATTAAATTCGACCATTGACTTCCATCCAGCCACCACCGTTTTCGCAGTCCACTCCAATGGATTTGAAATACTGCGTTGCCTGACCAGAACGCATTCCTGATGCACAACAAAATAAAATAGGTTGAGGAAATGCCTTCACCTCTTCTACGCGATTTGCGATCTCTTGTAAAGGAATATTAATGGATCCTGCAACGTGTCCACCACTGTACTCTGCGTGCGTGCGCACATCAATAATTGTTGGGAAATCTGACATAATTACTTTTGTTTAGCAATAAATAGTTCGTGAATAAATTGAAAAAGAAATCCACCAATGAAAAACCCGAAAATAACATTGTATGTCGGACTTGTTTTCATGTAACAGCCTGTTTCACATTTGACATTCAGAAAATAAATATATCCGCCCAATGCACCCAAAGCATATCCCATGATGGTCCAAAATGTTCGTGTTTTTAGCATGATGTGATTTTTCAGCAAATGTATCACGACTTTTCAAACTTGATTGTAGCAATTGTTACATTATCGTCAAGCGCCACAATTTCTTCTTACTTTTGTAAAAAAAACACACATGAAACACGTAAGCCTAGCATCCATTGAAAAAGCCGTTGACATCGTTGATCATTTAACAGATGAACAACTGGAAAGCATTTCCGAAAAATACGCGTTGGTTCAGCAAGACTTATTGAATTATGTGATGACTGCACCGGCAGAATACGAAAATGAAGATTTAGAAGGCTTGTTGATCTATTATTTCTGTGTCATCTCAGAGTGCTTCACGCAAGAAGGCATAAAATTACGTGCGGTAACGGAAGAAGACATCGATGAAATTGAAGAGCCGTATTTCGATATGCTCGAGCAATATTTCGACGAAGAAGACGAAGAAATCATTGAATCTTTTTGCGACCAACCTTTCTTGTATCAATTTATGGAAATGGAAGTTTCAACGGAAGATGTTGATGGCAGCAAATTGGACGAAGAAACAGCGACACAATTGTTTATCGTTACGATGGCCATGATTTCCTTGATGAATCGCGCCATAATCGACTAGGAATTGCATAAAAATTTCGTTTGAATAAAAAGAAATCCCTACATTTGCACGGGGTAAGTCTTTTACGACCAGCTCCCTCTGAATCCTCCAGGACAGGAATGTAGCAAAGGTATGAGGTTGAGCGGTGCGATAAGAGTAGCTTACCCCTCTTTTTTTGGGTACAACTTTCGATTTCCCATTCACAGCAACTTTTACTTTCTTCGAAACAATCAGGATAAAAAACATATCTTTGTTACATGAAGATTTCCGCATCCATTTACAGTGATAAATCACGCGATTTAAACGAAGTGATTCTCGATTTAGTCGCACATCAAGTTGATTTATTACATGTGGATTGCAACGATGATTTGAGCGTTTTCGAGGATATTGCCCAAATCAGAACGTGGTGTGATTTACCCATTGATTTGCACATCATTACAGAACACCCATCAAAGTATTACACGTTATTAGAGCAACATCCCGTTGAATACCTGACGTTTCAAGTCGAAAATCTAAAAGAAAAACTTGAGATTCCACCAAGCGTGAGCGGTAAAAAAGGATTAGCCATTATCACCCCTACTCCTATTTCCGCATTTGAACCGTTTTCTGATTTTGATTTCATTCTAATCATGGCAACGATTCCAGGTCAAAGTGGAGGGAAGTTTGACCGATTAAACTTTTCGAAAATTCGTCAATTTAGAGCCAAGTACCCAAGCAAATCGATCCATGTCGATGGCGGTGTCAATGGGGAAGTGTCCTTTATTTTAAGAAATATGGGCGTGAGCTCAGCGGTTTCCGGATCTTATTTATTCAATGGTCCAAGTATTGGTCACGCTTTAATGAATTTAACCAAACGGGAAATTGAATCAACTTTTACTATGGGAGATTTCATGATTCCATTGGAAGAAACACCAACATTTGAGGTGGCCGATTGTAACACGAGAAAAATACTGGAGGCAGTCGAATACGGACAAATGGGCTTTGCACTGGCGATTCAAAAAGACAAACAACTTTTTGGATTGGTTTCGAGTGCAGACATCCGCAAAACGTTTCTAAAGCACCTCGAAGATCCAACGAACATTAACGCGACAGATTTCATCAACCCGCATCCGCTTTGCATTCAAGAAAAAGCGACAGTTATCGAATTATTACAACTTTTGAAAAAATCACATTTCCCTGTCATGTATCTCCCAGTCATCAACGAGGAGGGACAGGCAGTCGGAATCATTAATTTTGTCAACCTCATCAAGGGAGAATTATGATCATTGAATTAAAATCAACCATTAGCGCACAAGATGGCGCAATTTACGCTGAAAAACACAAAGCTTTTCACATTAGTTACGAAGGAAAAAATTACCTCATCACAGGATCTGGAGTCAAAGAACTTCCTGAGGACTTAGCATCTGTTAGTGCTGAACATTGGGTTTTTGCGAACGACATCCAATTAGCTTCCAAAAAATTTCGTTCCGACAAGCGAGAAGTTAATTTCGGAAATGTCCGCATCGGAGGAAATACAAAACATACCATTTTAATTGGTGGACCCTGTTCAGTGGAATCCGAAGAACAAATTCGCTCTTCTGCTGAATTACTCGTTGAAATGGGATTAAGCACATTACGTGGTGGGTGTTACAAACCTAGAACGAGTCCATACTCATTTCAAGGACTGGGATTAGAAGGATTGCAATTATTGGCAAAAATGAGATCCGAATATGGATTAAATGTCATCACGGAAGCCAGAGATGCAACACACATTGATGAAATCATTGAACACACAGATATCATTCAAGTGGGAGCGAAAGCAATGTACGATCAAGGAATTCTTCGTGCTTGTGCCAAAATTAAAAAACCGGTATTAATCAAACGTGGATTTGGGACAACATTACAAGAATTTGTTCAAGCGGCTGAATTTGTCCTTTCAGGCGGAAATGAAAATGTCATTCTTTGTGAACGTGGGATTCGCACCTTTGAGACGGGAACACGATTTACCTTAGATTTATGTGGTGTTGCTTGGTTACAAGAACACACGAATTTACCAATTATTTTGGACCCTTCTCACGCCATGGGATATGCATATGGAGTGAATCCATTGGCTCGGGCTTGTGTTGCTATGGGTATTGATGGACTCTTAATTGAAGCACATCCAAATCCAAAAGTTGCAAAATCAGATGCGTCACAGCAGTTAAATTACGAGGAATTCAAACAATTACAAAAAGACCTTCAAGCAGTTGCTACAAGTGTTGGATACAAAATGATCTAAGATGTTATTAGAACAAAATATAAAAGGACTTTGTAAAAAAAACGGCATCGACTTCGATGATTTTTTGTCAGACCTGGACGTTGAACATGTCAACGAACTCTCCGTGTATGATTTAGAAGCGGTATGTGAAGAATACGAAGTAGATCTTGTTGCGCTTCTTTTCAAACCGATGTTTCGAAACAATCAATTCAAAAAACAAATCGACCGTTTGAAATTACTCATTTTAGATGTAGATGGTGTGCTAACGGATGGCGGCATGTTTATGAGTGAGAAAGGTGATCAGTTAAAGCGTTACCACACACAAGACGGACTTGCCATTATGCATGTGGTGAAAAACGGACCTGTTCAATTAGGCATTATTTCTTCTGGATTCACGGAACACATGGTTCAAGATCGCGCAGCCGTTTTGGGTATTGAGCGAGTGTATGTGGGAAGAGAACCAAAACTGGAGATTCTTAAAAATTGGTGTGCCGAACTGGGAATTGAATTGCAAGATGTCGGAATAATTGGGGATGATGTCAATGATTTAGCAGTCATGAAGGCTGTTGGATTAGCCGTATGTCCTTCATCCGCTGTGAATTCAGTTAAATCCGCATGTCACATCATACTTTCTCGAAAAGGAGGAGACGCATGTGTACGAGAATTCATCGATCATTACTTACTTCCTCAAGCGATCTAAACTTATGAAAACGATTCAATTAGGTGTCATCCGAGAAGGAAAAGTACCACCAGATTTTCGTGTTCCCTTAACACCCAAACAATGTAAAGCGATTGAGGTATTATACCCCGAGGTAAAAGTCGTTGTGCAACGAAGTCCAATTCGAACCTATCCGGACAACGCTTATGCGGAGCAAGGAATTGAGTTGGTCGATTCACTTGAAGATTGCGATTATATTTTCGGAGTGAAAGAAGTGCCTTTAACGGATTTATTGCCGGACAAGACATTTTTCTTCTTTTCACATACCTTCAAAAAACAACCCTACAATCGTCCCTTGTTAAAGGAGATTTTAGACCAAAAAATTGCGTTGGTCGATTACGAAGTATTAAAAGACAAAAACAATAAACGCATCATTGGTTTTGGACGATACGCCGGAATTGTTGGATGTTACAATGCTTTCCTTACCTATGGGTTGAAATCAGGTAGATTTCACTTAAAACCAGCACATGAATGCTACGATCGCAAAGAAGTAGAAGAAGAGTTGAAAAAAGTGGATTTACCAGCTGATTTTCGGGTTGTATTAACCGGATTTGGCCGCGTGGGACATGGTGCTCGTGAAATCATGGATTTATTGCCAATCACGGAAGTTAGTCCGGATGAATACCTTTCGCAAGCATTTGACGGTCCTGTATTTACTCATTTAGAAGCAGAAGATTATTTTGCCCCTGCGGATGGAACTGCTTTTGATAAAAAAGCATTTTATACGGCACCAGAAAATTATGTCTCAACTTTCGGTCGATACGCACCAAAATCAGATATGTATATTCCTTGTCATTTTTGGAGTGCAAAATCCCCATTTATCTTAACAAATGCAGATTTAATGCATCCGAGCAATCGCATTCAAGTGGTTGCTGATATCTCTTGTGATATTGCAGGCCCTGTTGCATGTACGATTCGTCCAAGTAAAATTGGAAATGGTATTTATGGTTATGATCCAAAAACACAGACAGAAGTCGATTTTATGCAAGAAGGTGCCATTGCTGTGATGGCCATCGACAATCTTCCGTGTGAATTACCGAAAGATGCATCGGAGGATTTTGGAAATGAATTATTGAAACATGTTCTTCCTTGTTTATTTGGTGCTGATCCTGATCGTGTTATTGAACGCGGATCTCAAACAAACCTGCAAGGTGAATTAACGGAAGGATTCCGCTATTTGAGCAACTATGTTGCTGGATTAGAATAATTTTCTACATTCGTGTATGATTGAAAAAGGAGATAAAACAGTCATCCGAGGTTGGGTGATGTACGATTGGGCAAATTCTGTTTACCCATTAATTATCAGTTCGGCTATTTTCCCGATTTTGTATGAAACGCAAACAAGCGTGAAAAACCCGGTGACGAAAACGACCGTTTTTGACACTGTTTCTGTACTTGGAATGGAATTTAAGAATACCGAATTCTATGCCTACTTAATCTGCCTATCTTACATTGTGGTAGCCATTCTCTCCCCTATTTTATCTGGAATCGCAGATGCAGGAGGAAAACGAAAATTGTTCATGCAGTTTTTTTGTTACTTAGGAGCAATTTCAAGTGGACTTTTATATTTCTTTCATTCGGATCGTTGTTCCGTAGAAGGAAGTCCATTCCTAATTGATTGGAGCATTCTCCCTCTCTTTTTTGGATCCATTGGATTCTGGGCAAGTTTGGTTTATTACAATTCTTATTTACCTGAAATTGCCGACCCAATTGATCACGATCGAATTAGCGCACGAGGCTATTCAATGGGCTATTTAGGAAGCTCTATTTTGTTAATCCTCATTTTGACATTAACCGTTTTTACGAAATTAATCCCCATTCGATTTGCCTTCCCGCTTGTGAGTATCTGGTGGATTAGCTTCGCTACATATTCATTTATTCGTCTGCCAAAATCGAAAGCTACCAGTAAAATTGAAGGAAATATTGTTTGGAAAGGATACCGTGAAGTGTACAAAGTTTGGCAAGAAATCAAACTAAACATACCCTTGAAACGCTATTTATTTTCCTTTTTCATGTTCAACATGGCTGTTCAAACCGTGATGGTGATGGCGGTTGCATTTGCGAATAAAGAAGTGCGTGGCATTAAATCACAAGACTTGATCATCTCGATTTTAATCATCCAATTTATCGGAATGCTGGGAGCCTTTTTGCTTTCGAAAGTATCCAGTAAAATTGGTAATTTACAGTCCATTGGCATTGCCATTGTTATTTGGATTGGACTATGTCTTGGTGTTTATTACCTCGTGTACGAACCATGGCAGTTTTACATCGCTGCTGCAGTTGTTGGATTGGTCATGGGAGGAATTCAATCTTTATCTCGTTCGACTTATTCTAAATTATTACCAGAGACCAAGGACCTAACTTCCTATTTCAGTTTTTATGATTTAGCCGAGAAAATCGGACTTGCAGTGGGCACATTAACATTCGGTCTGATTGAAGGACTTTTAGACATTCGCACCTCCATTTTATCCTTAGTAATCTTTTTTACCATTGGATTAATCATCCTTCTATTTATTCCAAAAACAAGACAATTACAACATGAGACAGCAGATTGAAGCAGCATGGGAAAACCGTGAATTACTGAAAGAAAAAGAAACAATTGATGCCATTGAAACAGTGATCGAAGACCTGGACAAAGGACTACTTCGTGTGGCTGAACCAAGTGAAAATGGGGAATGGACTGTCAATGAATGGGTGAAAAAAGCTGTGGTCATGTATTTCCCGATTCGTCAAATGGAAACCATTGAGGTTGGTCCGTTTGAGTTTCACGATAAAATGGCACTGAAACGAAACTATAAAGAATTAGGTGTTCGTGTGGTTCCGCATGCGATTGCACGCTATGGCGCGTATGTTGCACCAGGTGTGATTATGATGCCTTCCTATGTAAACATTGGTGCGTATGTGGATTCAGGAACGATGGTGGATACGTGGGCAACCGTGGGAAGTTGTGCGCAAATAGGAAAAAATGTTCACTTGAGTGGTGGAGTTGGTATCGGCGGTGTGTTAGAACCATTACAAGCAGCTCCTGTTATCATTGAAGATGATGCTTTTATTGGTTCTCGTTGCATTGTTGTGGAAGGAGTTCGTGTCGGAAAACAAGCTGTTTTAGGCGCGAATGTCGTATTAACGAAATCTACCAAAATCATTGACGTTACCGGACCTGAACCAGTTGAACATCGCGGTTATGTACCCGAACGAAGTGTCGTTATTCCAGGATCGTACAGCAAGGATTTTCCCGCTGGATCTTACCAAGTTCCTTGTGCTCTGATCATTGGTCAACGCAAAGCATCTACCGATTTGAAAACGTCTTTGAACGATGCCTTACGCGAACACAACGTGGCGGTTTAAGTCATGCGTTATTTCACGCTGATTTTATTCTCCACCGTTGGATTCTTCGTTTTTACTTCCGTTAAAAAAGCTGAACCGACGATTTCTGGACTCTGGTCCGAACATTGGATTGACAGTGACATCGACTACATCGACACTTTGAAAATAGCTGAATCGAACAACTTGTTATCGATTTCCCTACATAATTTACAGGAGGATTGGCAGCCACACTTTTACAATGTGAAATTTGATGGCGCAATATTAAGTTTTCAAATGGACGCGAATCACATCACCAATTTCTATCTGTTTCAACTTTCCGATGACCAACAGAAATTCGTCGGAAAGGTATATACATGGCAGGGCGATATTTTAAAGGTGTACCTTCAGAAAGAACCATAGTGGATGCAGGTGAATTCCTTTAATCCATTCAAATCTACTATCTTTACAGTCAAATTTATTTAATTCAACATAGCATGCAACTGTGGAATACATTAAATAAGGAGGAACTTGAAGCCCATTTGAGAGAAGTTGGTCATGATTTTATCACGATTTCTTTTTACCAATATGCGCAAATTCAAGATCCTCGCTTATTCAGAGATCAACTATTTAAAATGTGGTCAGACTTAGAAGTCGTAGGTAGAACCTATGTCGCTCGTGAAGGAATCAATGCCCAAATAGCGGTCCCCAAAAACAATCTTAGTCAATTTCGAGAAGAACTGTACGCGATCGATTTCCTGAATGGTGTTCGATTGAATTTTGCGGTGGACGATTCTGAAGCGGAATTCCCCTTTTTAAAATTGAAAATCAAAGTTCGAGATAAAATCCTCGCTGATGGACTCGAAGATGAAACCTTCGATGTTACCAACAAAGGAAAACACCTCAATGCGGAAGAATTTAATGCCTTAACCGATCAAGAGGATACCATTCTCATAGATTTCCGGAACCATTATGAATCTGAAGTTGGTCATTTTAAAGGTGCTATACTTCCAGATGTGGATACGTTCAGAGAATCTTTGCCATATATTGAAGAGACCTATTTAAAAGGCAACGAAGACAAAAACATCGTCATGTATTGCACGGGGGGAGTTCGTTGCGAAAAGGCCTCCGCTTGGTTTAAGCACAGAGGATTTAATAACGTACACCAATTAGAAGGCGGTATCATTAAATATGCCAACGACGCCAAAGAACAAGGGATTGAAAACAAATTTATTGGGAAGAATTTCGTGTTCGATGAACGTCGTGGTGAGCGCATTTCCGAGGACATCATTGCTGTATGTCATCAATGTGGAGAACCCGCTGATACGCATACGAATTGTGTGAACGATGCATGTCATTTACTCTTCATACAATGCGATTCATGTAAGGCAAAAATGGAAAATTGTTGTTCAGATGAATGCCTGGAAACCATACATTTACCAGCCGAAGTTCAGAAAGAAATGCGCAAAGGAAAAGAGAACAGTAATTTAATTTTCAAAAAAGGTCGATCAAATAAACTTCCCTTTAAACACAATCCTGAAAAACCCTTATCTTTGATTGAACTTACAAGCAAAGAAAAGAAGTGATTTTAGCAATAAACTGGACCGTTGACTCGGAAATTATTGATGGTTGGAGAACACCTAACCTCTACGGATTATTATTTGTAACCGGACTTATCCTCGGATACTTCGTCGTGAAACGCATGTTCAAAAAAGAACAAATCAGTGATGAATTATTGGATAAATTGGTTTGGTTCATGATTCCGGCAACTGTGATAGGTGCTCGGCTCGGACACGTTTTCTTTTATGGTCCACTGTTCGACGAAATTCAACATGGAGTGGTGGTTGATCGTGGTTATTTATCTCATCCTGCAGATATTTTTAAAATTTGGGAAGGTGGCTTGGCCAGTCATGGCGCTGCTTTTGCCATTTTGTTGGCCTTATGGTATTATTCAAGATACGTCATTCACCGTCCATATTTATGGATGCTCGATCGTATTTCAGCTCCAGTAGCCATTGGTGGCGCGTTTATTCGATTGGGAAATTTGGTCAACCATGAAATGGTGGGTGATCCAACAAACCTTCCTTGGGCTTTCAAATTTCAGAATTACTGGAATGATCAATTACACATGTACGATCCAACACCAAGACATCCAGCACAATTGTACGAAGCTATTTGTTATTTCATTGCCTTCTTTATCCTGCTATTCTTATTTTGGAAGAAAGAAAAATGGAAACAACAAGGATTTATTTTCGGCACATTTTTAATCCTCATTTTTGGGGCACGCTTCTTGATTGAATTCGTGAAGATCGGTCAAACTGCGAGAGACTTTCAATGGGCGCTTAATACGGGACAGCTGTTGAGTATTCCTTTCGTTCTGACTGGCATTTATTTAGTTTATCGATCCACAAGAAAGAAACAAGAAGCATGAAAAAAAATTCCTTAATCTTCGCTAGCTTAGTCCTGGTGCTTTTCGCTTGTCAAACGACAGAAGCGCCGAAACAAGCCAACAAGAAATCGATTTCCACCCCAACTAAAAGCGAATCCAATAAGGAAGTTCCTTCGGATCATGCAGCAAAATTAATCAAGGGGTCTTACGCGATTGTTGCAGGAAAAGGACAAGATACTGCCACAAGTAAAATTTCCTACGTGTTTTATGAGGATGATGGTCAACTAACTCTTTGGCAAAAAGCCATTAATGATTTCATTAAAAAAAGTTTATATCGACCTGAAGGATCAAAGGTATCCTCAGATCCGCTTTCTGTCAACATGATTGAAAAATCAATGAACGATTTTAAACGCTATGCCAATCGAAATCATTCAACGTATGAAATGACTTACACCATGTCGGATGCATACACAATTGATGAATCTCATCAAGACTTTGTGACCTTAACTTCTGTTACTAGCTTCTACGAAGGTGGGGCACATGGGGATTACGGAACAGGCTATTTCCAAATCGACAAGCAAACAGGAAAAGAATTAAAATTAACTGATTTTATTACTGATGTGAAGGAATTCAATCGCATTGCGGAAAAGTACTTCAAAAAATCACAAGGAATTCCTTCAAATGTGAGCGTTGGTTCCAAAGATTATTCCTTTGATTTTTGGTTTGAAAACGACCAATTTGCCTGTAATGATAATTTTTATTTGGATGAAAATAGCATCCATTTCATGTATATGCCGTATGAAATTTCCAATTATGCGGTGGGAACCATTGAATTCAGTGTTCCATTGAAAAAAATAGAACATTTACTAAAACGACATTAAACAAAAAACTCACTTAGTGTAATAATGACATTTTGTAATTATATTCAAATTCATTCTTATATTTGTGACCGAAAATAACGGACGTATTATGCCAGCAAAAGCGACAACAAGCACAAAAAAAGCAAGCACTGCTTCGAAATCTGCCGGAAAACCTAAGTTTTCCAAAGAAACGTACATCAAATGGTACAAAGACATGTTATTGATTCGTCGTTTCGAAGAGAAAACAGGTCAATTATATATCCAACAAAAATTTGGTGGATTCTGTCACCTTTATATTGGTCAAGAAGCCATCGTTGCTGGAACAGCAAGCGCTTGTCAACCAGGCGACAAACACATGACTGCTTACCGTGATCACGCGCATCCAATTGCATTAGGAACAGATCCTCGTGTGTTGATGGCGGAATTGTATGGAAGAACGACCGGTTGTTCGAAAGGAAAAGGTGGATCTATGCACTTCTTCGATAAAGAGAAAAACTTCATGGGTGGACACGGAATCGTAGGTGCGCAAATTGCTATGGGTGCAGGTGTTGGCTTTGCTGAAAAATATAACGGAACAGATAACGTGGCCTTTGTTTCAATGGGTGATGGTGCTGTTCGTCAAGGTGCACTTCACGAAACATTTAACATGGCAATGAATTGGAAATTGCCCGTGATTTTCATCATTGAAAACAATAATTACGCTATGGGAACATCGGTGGAACGCACCACTAATGTAACTGATTTATCGAAAATTGGACTTTCTTATGAAATGCCTTCTAAAGTGGTGAATGGAATGCGTCCAGAAAGTGTACATGAAGCAATTGAGGAAGCTTGTAACCGCGCTCGTAGAGGTGATGGCCCAACGTTATTAGACATTCGCACGTATCGTTACAAAGGACACTCGATGTCCGATCCTCAAAAATACCGCACGAAAGAAGAAGTTTCGGAATGGATGGAACAAGATCCAATTGAACATTGCTTGCGAACAATTCAAGATAATCGTTGGTTAAGTGAAAAGGAAATTGAAGAAATTTCTGTTTGGGTGAAAAAGGAAGTAGATGAATCGGTTGAATTTGCTGAAAACTCTCCATATCCAGAAGCACACGAATTGTACGAAGATGTGTACACACAAACTGACTATCCTTACATTAAAGAATATTAAAAACTTAAAATAAAAGAATCCATGGCTGAAATCGTTTACATGCCGAAATTGAGTGATACAATGACCGAAGGGGTTGTTGCAACTTGGAATAAAAATGTGGGTGATACCGTTAAGGCAGGTGAAGTGCTTGCTGAAATTGAAACGGATAAAGCAACCATGGAATTCGAATCATTTTTTGATGGTGTCCTTTTACACATTGGTGTGGAAACAGGAAAAGCAGCGCCAGTCAATAGTGTATTAGCCATTATTGGTCAAGCAGGTGAAGATATCTCTGCTGCATTGGCAAATGCTGGTGCCAATGCGCCAGGACAAACAACGGAAGCGCCTAAAGCAGAACCTACACCGGCTCCGGCAGCCACTCCAGTTGCGAGCACACCTACTCCAGCACCAGTTGCTGTAGCAGCAAGCACGCCGGTTGCAGCCAATACAGCTGGAAGAGTTTTCGCATCCCCTCTTGCTAAAAAATTAGCGAATGAAAAAGGAATCGATATTCAATCCATTGCTGGAACAGGAGAAAGTGGACGCATCGTTAAACGTGATGTGGATCATTACACGCCATATACGCCTGCAGAACGAACTTTTTCAGCAGCACCAAGTGGTGTGGAATCGTTCACAGATGAGCCTGTAAGTCAAATGCGTAAAACGATTGCTCGTCGTTTGGCAGAAAGTAAATTTACTGCGCCACATTTTTACTTAACCATGGACATCAACATGGATCAAGCAATTGCTTCACGCAAAGCCTTGAATAGTTTGGATGGTGTAAAAGTTTCCTTCAATGACTTAGTAGTCAAAGCGGTTGCAATGGCATTAAAACAAAATCCAGGAGTAAATAGCTCATGGATGGGTGATTTTATTCGTCGAAACCAACATGTACATATTGGTGTAGCTGTAGCTGTGGAAGATGGACTATTGGTTCCCGTTATCCGTCACGCAGATACCAAAGGACTTGTTCAAATCTCTGCTGAAGTTCGTGAATACGCTCAAAAAGCAAAAGATAAAAAACTACAACCAAGCGATTGGGAAGGTAACACTTTCACCATTTCAAATCTTGGAATGTTCGGAATCGAATCGTTTACAGCAATTGTGAATCCACCGGATAGCTGTATCCTTGCCATTGGCGGAATCAAAGAAGTTCCCGTCGTGAAGAATGGACAAGTGGTACCGGGTAATGTGATGAAAGTGACCTTGTCTTGTGACCACCGTGTCGTAGATGGTGCAACTGGTGCAGCATTCCTTCAAACGTTTAAAACGTACATGGAGAATCCTGCTGCCATGCTATTGTAAGCAATTACCTAGACATCTTTTCCAATCGAGTGCATGTCATTGTGGTTTTCCTCAATTTCATCCTTCACTCGTTGAATGCATTTGGTTAGAATGCGTATTTCTTGTGATGCATATTTGCTGAGCCAAAACCAGCTATTGTCTTCATGATCGATCGCTAGCGACATGTGATACAACAATTCAAATTCATTTTTGAGCAACCATTCTTGTGCTTTTAAATTTCCTTCTGCTCCGTTGATCATCGCCATCAAATGCGCATATCCATTCGCGATAAGCCAATTTCGGGCTTCATCCTTTAGTAAAATGGCAAAAGTCGCCATGTAGAGTTCCGGATACCCATTGTTTTTCAACCATTCTTGAATGTTCGTGTCTCCTTCTACCGCTTTAGCCCAAGCAATATAGACCAACGACGGATAATTTAAATCTTGAAGTGGCGCCGCAGCAATTGGATTTTTTGTCTCTTCAGCCGTTTTCTGACCGCCACCAAATAATTTTCGTAACATTTTTCAATTTAAATTTAGAAAAACCAAAGTGCGACAAATATTGCCGTCAACACACAAATAAAATCAACCAATAGCATGGTTCCCAATGCATAACGCGTGTTTCGCACCTGAATGGAACCAAAATAAACGGCAATCACATAAAACGTCGTTTCTGCGCTACATTGAAATATACTACTTAATCTCCCCGCTAAGGAATCCGGTCCAAAGTTGTTCATCGCATCTAACATAAATCCACGTGAACCGCTTGAACTAAACGGACGCAACAACGCAACAGGCAAGGAATCGGTGATTTCTTTTGAAACACCAATGAAATGAAATCCAGTCGCAATCCAATTACTAATGATTTCAAACAAGCCACTATTTCGAAAGAGGGAAATGGCAGCCAACATTCCCAGGACATACGGAAAAATTGCTACTCCTGTATTGATCCCACTTTTCGCTCCTACCACGAAGGAATCAAAAACGGTGGTTTCCTTTTCTTTGAATTTTTTCTCATGAACGAAGGCAAATATCAATGTCGCCACGATGATCCCAAGTAAAAGAACACTTGAAAAATTACTTGAAAAGAAATTTTTTCCAATGAGATCCAAGCTATTCACATACAAGAGCAATCCAATAATTGCAGCAATAATAGAAGTCAATGCGATTAAAAGCGTTGCACTTCTAAATTGAATGCGTTGGCGAATGCCCACAATAAAAAAGGCAGCCAACGTTCCAATCAACGAAGTGACGATACAAGGAAGCATGACATCAGCTGGATTTGCGGCATTTGCTGCTGCTCGGTAACCAATAATGGATGTGGGAATCAAGGTGAGTCCGGCGGCATGCAAACATAAAAACATGATTTGAGCATCCGAAGCACGGTCCTTTTCCGGGTTAATTTCTTGTAAACTTTGCATCGCTTTTAATCCAAACGGAGTTGCAGCAGAATCTAAACCTAGAAAATTTGCCGAGAAATTTAAAGTCATGTACGAAATGGACTCATGGTTTTCTGGCACAGATGGAAATACTTTCACAAAAAATGGACTCAATTTTTTCGCTAAACGCTCCGTTGCACCGGAATCGATCAGTAATTGCATGATCCCACAGAAAAAGGCTAAATAAGCCATTAATGGGAGAATTAAATCGAACAAACTAGACTTACATGTTTCCAAAAGTCCATCCGCTTTTTGCGTTCCTTTAAAGATTTGAACCGTTTGACTCTTTAAAATATAGGTCGTATCGATATCTTCCGGATTGACATTTAAAACCAATGTTCCATCTGGAGCATTTTTAAGTTTCTCTTGAAATGCCGTTGAATAGGATTTCAGGTATCGTTCACCCCTTAAAATTGGATTGTCCTTTTTTCCATTTAACACATATTCAATGGAATACGATTGTGATAAAAAAAGTCCTGCAAAGACAAATAACACAGAGCTGATAAAAATAACCAGCCAAAATCTACTTAGTACCATGTAACGAAGATCATCATTTTATTGTCAATATGATTCAACCTGGAGAAAAAAGAATTAACACAGGTTATTGAATTGCTATAATTTGCTTAAAAATCAATTCAGCCAGAGGATAGTCAGTAACTTTGTATAAATAATCGAGCGATGAAAAAAGTAGTTCACACAGCAGAAAGTAGAGGTCATGCCAATCACGGATGGTTGAACGCCAAGCATTCGTTTAGTTTTGCGCAATGGTATGATCCTAGTCGCATCCATTTTGGTGCTTTGCGCGTTCTCAACGACGATATTGTTGCGCCATCCATGGGTTTTGGAAAACATCCTCACGACAACATGGAAATCATTACCATTCCCTTGAGTGGAGCACTGCGCCATCAAGATAGCATGGGATTCACGGAAGTCGTTTCGGCAGGAGAAGTTCAAGTCATGTCCGCAGGTACGGGCATTTTCCACAGCGAAATGAATGCGAGTCATCACGAAGAAATCAATTTGTTTCAAATTTGGATTTTCCCGAATCAACAAGGAGTCACACCACGTTATGAACAGAAATCCTACAATATTTTAGATACAGAGAATCACTTTTTACCCTTAGTGACTCCTTCCCCATCAGAGCAGTCTGTTTGGATACATCAAAATGCATGGATTCACATGGCGACTCTCTCCGAAGATAGCACCTTGACGTATGAAGTCAAATCACCAGGAAACGGCGTGTACCTCATGAATATTGATGGCGTTTTTGAAGTAGCGGAAGAACAAATTAACCGACGAGATGCCATCGGAATTTGGGAAACAAATGAAATCCAGATTCACAGCAAACAAAAAGCACGCTTATTAGTTATTGAAGTACCAATGGAATTTTAGACATGAAAAAAATAATTGAAGATTTGAATTGGCGTTACGCCGCAAAGAAATACGATCCTACCAAAAAATTAAGCGAGGAACAACTTTTTACCATCCGTGAATCGTTGCGATTGACTCCCTCTGCTTACGGATTACAACCCCTTAAATTTCTGTTTGTTGAGACACCAGAAACACGAGCGGAGATCAAAAATATTGCACATGGACAAGCACAAGTCGTAGATGCCTCTCACCTACTCATCATTTGTGCGCACACATCAATCGACGAAGCATATTTGGATAAATATGTAGATCGCGTCACAGAAGTTAGAAACACACCTCCAGAGAGAGCGGCTGCTTTTGGTGATTTTTTAAAGAAAAATGTATTGGCCATTCCTGCAGAACATGTGGAACCCTGGAACGTGCGTCAAGCATACATTGCGTTGGGGCAAGTGCTTCACACGTGTGCTAGCCTACGTTTAGATGCAACGCCGATGGAAGGATTTGATGCTCAGAAACTGGATGAATACTTAAATCTATCATCCCAAGGATTAAAAAGCGTATTGTTATGTCCAATCGGATTCCGCGCCGAAGATGATGTCTATCACACCTTACCGAAGGTTCGAAAAGCAAGTGAACAACTGATTGAAATCCTATAGTTTTTCCACATATTTACGTGGATAAATAAGCGACATTTATTCCTTCTTTCGCGCACGCCATTTTTTGGATAATCGCTATATTTGAGAATGCACTTTTCTCTTAAATACACGCTTGCCATTCTTTTTGCCTTTATCTTCCGCGCTGAATCATATTTCGCTCAGGTAAAAATGAGTGCAAGCAATCGAGTGGATTTAGCAAACATCCATCATCAATTGATGGTGAATAAAGGAACCGTAAGTGCAGACCTGCTGTCACGTTATCCGATTTACCAATTGAAAGGCAACTATTATTTGTCCTTTCTGGGTAAAACAACGGAAGGATTTAATCGCGCTGATTTATTGAAAAAACAATTGATTGTTGGAACACCAATTGCACATTTGGTTAGTATTAAAGTTCCGTTAAACAAAATCAATCAGTTGAGTTCAATTCCCGGACTTGAATACCTTGAAATTGCCTCAAAGATTCACAATTCGCTGGATAAAGCGGTCGTAGATATTCGTGCTGATAGTGTACATCAAGGAATCGGACTTCCACAAGGATACGACGGAACGAATGTTTACATTGGCGTGACCGACTGGGGATTTGATTACACCTCACCTGTATTTTATGATACGGCCATGCAACAATCGCGCATCGTGGCAGCCTGGGATCAATACAAAACAAGTGGGCCACATCCGCAAGGATTTGCCTACGGTACAGAGTACACCACTTTAGGAGAATTATTTGCCGCAGGAAGCGATACCGCTAATATTTATTCTTATGCTACCCATGGAACACATGTTTCCTGCATTGCAGGGGGCGGAGGCGCTGGAACACCTTATAAAGGAGTGGCTTCTGGAGCAAACTTTTTATTTGTGACCTTCTTAGTTGATGAAGCTGCCGTGTTGGATGCGTGGGAATGGATGTATCAAAAAGCGCAAGCGGATGGCAAGCGATTGGTGATCAATATGTCTTGGGGACTTTATCATTTTGGAACATTGGATGGAAGCTCTATTTTAAGTCAAGCAATTACAGCCTACACGGACTTAGGAGTAGTGTTCGCAAATTCAGGAGGTAATAATGGAAATGTGAATTTCCACATTAAAAAAACGTTTCAACAAGATCAATTCAAATCACGAATTGAGTTTTATTCCTATGCTGCCAATGCGAATATGTGGGGACAAAGTGTGCATGCATGGGGAGAACCTGGTCAATCATTTTCCAACGGAATCATTGTCACCAACAACGCGGGAAGTACCTTGATTGAAAGTCCATATTACAATACGGCAACCGTTAGTAATTACATTGACTCCTTTTTAGTTACTGGAATTGACACAATTTGGTTCAATATTTCAGCGGATGCAGCCCATCCCTTGAATGGTCGACCACAAATGCGCTTACGTGTCAAAAACACCAACACTTCCTTACGTGTGTTGCTAAAATCGCAAGCTGATTCAGGCACGGTTCATTATTGGAATGTGACCGAGTTATCGAATGATGTTGGAAATTGGGGAATGCCTTTTTCCTTTTCGTATGGAGGAACTATTTCCGGGGATAATTTAAATGGAATCAGCGAACCATCTTGTTCTGAAGATGTGATTAGTGTAGCGGCATATGCCTCACAATATTTAAACACAAGTGGCAATCCTGTTGGCGGTGGAATTGCTTCTTTCTCCTCTGTTGGACCGCGATACGACGGCGTGATGAAACCAGATATTTCAGCCCCTGGAGTATCGGTCATCTCTGCGATGTCTTCCTTTACCGATGCATCCTTTACCTCTGTTGACAATGTGTCGTTTAACAATAAAGTTTATCATTTTGCCAAAATGTCCGGAACATCTATGGCGTCTCCAATGGTGGCGGGAGTTGCCGCTTTGATTCTGGAAGCAAATCCTTATTTGTCCGCTCGTCAAGTGAAAGAAATCATTTTGCTAACAGCACGACAAGATAATTTAACGGGTGTCATTCCTGCAGAAGGAAGTCCGGTTTGGGGAGCTGGAAAAATAAATGCATACGCAGCGGTTAAACTAGCGCTGCAGACACTTGGATTTGAAAAAGTACCACATGAAATCGATTGGAATGTATATCCAAATCCAGTGATGAATGAATTGCATTTCACGATAGTTGAATTGCCGAAGACAGCAGACATCATTGATATGGAAGGAAATATCTACGAAAAAAACATCTACGACGGAAAGCTTTACGTTTCTGACCTACCAGCAGGAACTTATTTTGTGCGATTAATCATCGACGGGAAGGTGCAACAAGAACGATTTATCAAACAGTAAATGGACATTCGTCTCGCAAGCGCACTCGAATTACCGATTCTTGAATCCTTGGCACGTGAAATTTGGCCAGACACCTACGCTGACATCATTTCAAGGGATCAAATGGACTTCATGTTGAATTGGATGTATTCCACGGAAACATTGGAAAAACAACAAGCGGATGGACACGAATTCTATTTGATTCGTAAAGAAAATAGAGCGATTGGTTTTCTTGCGATTGCACAAATTGGCGATGAATTGAAGGTGAATAAAGTATATGTCCTGCCAAGCGCCCAAGGACTTGGTGCTGGTAAAAAATTGATGGATAAAGCCATCGAACGGGCAAAAGCAAAAGATTGCACTCAGCTATTTCTTCAAGTGAATCGGGCTAATAAAGCGAAATTCTTTTATGAAAAACTGGGATTCACGATTCGAAAAGAAGAGAAATTCGACATCGGAAATGGTTATTTCATGGATGATTATGTGATGGAGCTGAAACTGATATAAGCACTCACAATCGCTACATTTTCCTTATCTTCGCTCCCAAAACCTGAGCTATGCTGAAAATTGACATGCACTCCCACATCATTCCGAAGAATTTACCGAATTGGACAGAAAAATTTGGTTACGGGAAATTCATTTATTTGAATCACAACGAGGACAAAACGGCGGATATGATGCAAGGTGGACAGTTTTTTAGACGCATCAAAGAAAATTGCTGGGATGAAGAGCTGCGCTTAGGTGAATACGAACAATTTCAAACGCAAACACAAGTGGTTTGTACCATTCCGGTGCTTTTCTCCTACTGGGCGGAACCGAAACATGGACTGGAATTATCCGAATATTTGAATGACCATATTGCCGAATTGGTAACGAAATATCCGAAAAATTACATTGGACTGGCAACGATCCCAATGCAAGATACCGAATTGGCCATCAAAGAATTGGAACGTGCCAAGTCAATTGGTCATGTCGGTATTCAGATTGGATCGAATATCAATGATGAGAATTTAAGCGAGGAACGTTTCTTCCCTATTTTTGAAGCATGTGAACGTCTCGGAATGGCAGTGATGATTCATCCATGGCAAATGATGGGCTTTGACAGCATGAAAAAATATTGGTTGCCTTGGTTAGTGGGAATGCCTGCTGAAACTTCGCGCGCTGCATGCTCGATGATTTTTGGTGGGATTTTAGAACGCTTGCCAAACCTACGCGTGTGCTTTTCACATGCCGGTGGCTCTTTTCTTCCCACTTTAGGACGCATCGAACATGGATTCAATTGTCGTCCCGATTTAGTCGCGATTGACAATGACGTGAATCCAAGAAATTACGTGGGGAAATTTTGGGTGGATTGCATCACACATGACATCGACGCCTTGAAATACATTTTGAAGATGCAAGGGTCAAATCGCGTTTGCTTAGGATCGGATTACCCCTTCCCTTTGGGAGATTTGGAGATCGGAAAATTCATCGAAGAAAGTGATTTATCCGCGCAGGACAAAGAAAACATCTTTTCGAATGCTACCTTGGAATGGTTGAATTTAGATAAATCGCTGTTTATTTAGTCGATTTTATATTCCAAGCGCATGGTGATATTCGCAGTTTTGCGTCGTGAAGAGGTATTAAAACTTCCACCCCACGAATAATCCTCTGAAGAATTTTCTGCCGTAATTTGGAACACACCCATGTCCGCTGTTTTCAATCCACCAAGCGTGCCACCCGCGTTTTCAGCGATTTTTTGCGCGCGGTTATACGCATCCTTCGTCGCTTCTTCAATCATTTTGATTTTCAACTCCGCCAACTTCGTGTAGTAATATTCTGGTGCATTGGAATTCAACTCAATTCCAGCATCAATTAATTGTGATACTTCACGCGATGTTTTCTCTACTGTATCTACTTTTTTAGAACGAACTTTTAAACTTTGTGTCAAATTGTAACCAGTAAAATACGATCCGATTTCATTTCCTTCACTGTCGTATTCTGTGTGGAACATTTTTTGGATATCTGCTGCTTCGAAGACGATTTCATCCTCTGAAATTCCTTTCGACTTTAAATAAGCTTTTACACGTTTCACGTCATTATTCAAATCCGCATACGCTTGCTTCAATTCCATGTTGTTACGGGAAAAATTTGCTCGCCAAACAATTAAATCCGAGTCGAACGATTGCTCACCTAAACCTGTCACACTAATAACGGGGTCTGGTTTCCCTTTGGACAAATAAGAATGGCCTAAAATGTATCCGGTTACGATCACTGCCAAAGCGATGATGATGGTTGCTGCGTGTGTTTTAAAGAAGTTCATGTCTTTTAATTTTTGATAAATGTAGCTAAATTTATGTACCATGTCAAAATGATATAGTATCGGAAATTATTTTTTATTCTTTTACTTTTTGGCATTGCCCCAAAAAGTAACAAAAAGGTCTAACGCTTAAAAGATGAAACGTGTGGGAACCGTAGAAGACATGGCAGCCTACGCCGCACTTTTACGATCCGAGGACGCTTCGTGGATTACAGGTCAGGTCATTGCTGTCGATGGTGGCTTATCGACTTTACGGGTTTAAACGCGACACCACGGCGAACACGGCGATTCCAGCACACAAGGAAACAAGGACATTTAAGGCAAAAATGGTGTATTGACCGTTTGTGAGAAGTTGGTAATTCTCGTAAGAAAAAGTACTGTAGGTGCTGAATCCACCGCAGAATCCGGCTATTAAAAGTGCTTGCATCCAATCCGCTTTGCTCATTTTTGGAATGATCAATAGCACGATCGAAAAAATCAGGCAAGCGAGGAGGTTACTCCAGAAGGTTGACCATGGAAATCCTTGTTTGTATGGAAAGATCTTCCCCAAACCAAATCGTGAAATACTCCCGAGTCCACCGCCTATAAAAACAAGTAACCAATTCATTCCTTCGTAATTTTGACAAATCGATTTAAAACAAATCGACGCATTACTAAGGCGATGATTACGCCCAATAAAGCGCCAACAAAGACATCCGTAAAAAAATGAACCCCTAAATAGATGCGACTATACATAATCAATAGCACCAAAATCGTGAGAATGACTTTCATCCATCTTGCACCAAAGAAGGGCCAGAAAAAAGCCAAGAATCCAGCAAAATTAGCGGCATGAGAAGAAACGAATCCGTACTTTCCTCCGAGATAAGGTGATCCATCCGAAAACACATGATAATGAAGTTGTTCCGCGATTCCAACTGTGTGGGAAGGACGTAAGCGATGAAAAACTTCCTTAAACAGTTGTGTAGAAATGACATCACAAAGGACAATCATCAAGGTACCAACGAGAAAAATGAGGCCAATTTCTTTCCAAGTGCGTTGTTGATTTCGGAACAACATGAACAGAATGAGCAACAATGGAAGACTCAACATTTTCGAGGAAAGTCCCCACATCAGCAAATCAAGAAAGGCATTGTGATGGGCGTTAACCCACAAAACGACTTGTTGATCCCAGTGATTAATCTGCGCTATCATTGGTTAAGTGCTTCCAAATCAAATCTTTCAACTCAACAATTCCTTTTTGAGCAACGGCAGAAATGAAAACATACGGAACTTTAGGTAGATCCGGTTTCATTTGAGCGATGAGTTCTTCATCCAACATATCACTTTTCGTAATCGCCAATAAGCGTTCCTTGTGCAACAATTCAGGATTGTATTGTTTTAACTCATTCAAGAGTACATTGTATTCTTTTTGGATATCGTCACTATCTGCTGGAATCATGAATAGCAACAAGGAATTTCGTTCAATGTGACGCAAAAATCGTAGTCCAAGTCCTTTACCCTCATGCGCTCCCTCAATGATTCCTGGAATATCCGCCATCACAAAAGAACGATGATCGCGGTAAGAAACGATTCCTAAATTTGGACGCAAGGTGGTAAATGCATAATCACCAATTTCAGGTTTCGCTTCAGAAACAACGGAAAGCAAGGTGCTTTTTCCTGCATTTGGAAATCCAACAAGTCCAACGTCTGCTAACAGCTTTAATTCCAAAACTTTCCACCCTTCTTGACCTGATTCTCCCGGTTGAGCAAAACGAGGTGTTTGATTGGTCGGCGATTTAAAATTGTTATTTCCGAGTCCACCGCGACCTCCTGGCTGGATGATCACTGTTTCCCCTTCCTCTGTTATTTCAAACAAAACCTCGCCGGTCTCACCATCTTTGGCTAAGGTACCAAGTGGCACATCAATGTATTTATCTTCTCCCTGAGATCCAGTCTTCAAATTTCCTGATCCATGTGCACCGTGTCCAGCCTTGATGTGTTTCTGAAACTTCAAGTGAAGCAAAGTCCAAAGTTGCTTATTTCCACGCAAATAGATGTGTCCACCTCTACCCCCATCGCCACCATCGGGACCACCTTTTGGGATGTATTTTTCACGGCGAAAGTGAGTTGAACCTCCACCACCGTTTCCGGAAGTACAATGGATTTTTACGTAATCAACGAAATTGTCAGAGGCCATTCTTAGGCTTTAAATTGTATTAATTGCTTGATACAAACGGTTTGTAATTTCATCAATACTACCAATTCCATTGATAGAGATGAATTTATTTTGAGCTTGGTAAAACGATTTTACTGGAGCTGTTTCTTGGTTGTACACGTTGATTCGATTTTGAATCACTTCTGGATTCGCATCATCCGCACGACCACTTACTTCGGCACGTTTTAACAAGCGCGTTTTCAATTCATTTTCTTCCACTTCCAATGCCAACATGACACTAATACCTGTTCCCAATTCATTCAAGAAAGTATCCAATGCTTCTGCTTGCGCATTCGTTCGTGGAAAGCCATCAAAGATAAATCCACGTGGCGACTCATGTTTCACTACTTCTGAACGCAACATATCAATTGTTACCGAATCTGGTACTAATTGTCCTTGATCCATATAACTTTTCGCTAAGGTACCAAGTGCGGTTTCCCCTTTGATATTCGCACGAAAAACATCACCCGTTGAAAGGTGAACCAATCCATACTTTTCAATCAAACGTTCTGATTGTGTTCCTTTTCCTGCTCCTGGAGGTCCAAATAGTACAATATTTAACATATGTCAGTCTATTAATTGATAAATTTCTTTCAAATTTCTTCCCAATTCATTGAAATCGAGGCCATATCCAACGACAAACTTGTTCGGGATTTCCATACCGATGTATTTTGGTTTATTTTTACCTAAATACGCTTCTGGTTTGAATAACAGGGTACAAATTTCAATGGATTCAAGGTTTTGTATCTTTAATAAAGTCAAGACTTTATCGATGGTAATTCCAGTATCAACGATATCCTCCAAAATCACCACAGATTTATTCTTTAAATCCGTGTTTAATCCAATTAATTCATCCACCCTTCCAGTGGTGGTGGTCCCTTGATACGAACTTACTTTCACAAAAGAAACTTCTGCATCTAATTGAAAGTGCTTCATTAAATCCGATGTAAACATAAAAGAACCATTCAAAACCGACAAGAAAACCAGGTCTTTACCTCGGTAATCTTCTTCTAATACTTTCGCCAGTCTTTTCACGGCGGATAGAATTTCTTCCTCACCAATGTACGGTTGAAATTGTTTATCGTGAAGGGTGCGTACGTCTTTCATCTGAGTACAAAGGTACGATTTTGCAGATGCAATTGAAAATTTTCTTTGAATTCCATTGGTTTAATTTCCTTGCTGTATCTTTGTTGCATGGAAGCAATTTGGTACGGTAACAAAATGAAAGTTGGTGTTCTTGGTGGAGGTCAACTTGGTCGCATGCTGATTCAAGAAGCAACGAACCTGAATATTCAACTACACATGATGGACAGTGACCCTTCTGCTCCTTGTGCGCATCTCGCTCATTCTTTCACCTGTGGCTCGATCACCGACTACGATGTTGTATATGCATTTGGCAAGGATAAAAATTTAATGACTGTCGAGATTGAAAATGTTTCCATCGAAGCATTAGAAGCCTTGGAAAAAGAAGGCGTGAAAATTTATCCACAGCCTCGCGTTTTGCGCATCATAAGAGACAAAGGTCTTCAAAAACAATTTTACATTGACCAAGCCATTCCGACCGCTCCTTTCTCTTTCGTGGAGAATCGCGATGATTTGCTGACGAAAGCTAGCTACCCCATTGTGCATAAACTGCGAACGGGTGGTTACGATGGAAAAGGGGTGAACATTTTGACATCCGTGGAAGATGCACTCACTTCTTTTGAAGCACCAAGCATCATTGAAAATAAAATTCCATTTCAAAAAGAACTATCGGTGATTGTTGCACGAAATGAACGTGGGGAAATGTCCACTTTTCCTTGTGTCGAATGTGAATTTAATCCAGAAGCCAATTTGGTGGAATTCTTGTTTTCTCCTGCGGATGTGGATTCGACTATTGAACGAAAAGCGGAAGAAATTGCCAAAGATGTCATACAGAAATTGGACATGGTTGGACTATTAGCTGTGGAGTTTTTCCTCACGAATGATGGCAGTTTATTGGTGAACGAAATTGCTCCTCGACCGCACAACAGTGGACATCACACCATTGAAATTTGTCACACTTCTCAATTTGCGCAACACCTGAGAGCCATCCTCAATTTGCCTCTAGGCGACACTTCACTCATTCAATGTGGGTCGATGATTAATCTTGTTGGTGAAAAAGGATTTGAAGGTCCTGCCATTTACGATGGACTAACAGAAATCTTAGCCATTCCTGGAGTTTATCCTCATATTTACGGCAAAGAAATCACCAAATCTTTCCGCAAGATGGGTCATGTGACGATTACCGGAAAGGACCTGAACGAGGTTCGTGAAAAAACCAAAACCGTTCAAGGATTGATTCGCGTCATCGCATAAAAAAAGGACCACTTTTCAGCAGTCCTTTCCTTTATTTTAGTTATCGAGGTTCTTATTCAACGATCAATTTTTTCGAGATCGTTTGTCCATTCATGTTCAATTGAACAAAATAAACACCCGCTTTTAATGCACTTGTTTGAACATTCAATTGGTGTTCACCTTGTGTTGCTTCAAACGATTTTTCACTCACAATTTTTCCAGTGAAATCGATTAATTGCAATGAAACAAGTGTTGCTTGCGCCACGTGAAGATTCACTGTAGCTGAAGTCGTTGCAGGATTAGGATAAACCGTCATCACTTGTGTCAAATCTGTTCCTGACATTTCTGTCAAACCAGCTACATAACCATTTGCAACAGCCTCTGCGATACTTGCACGTCCGGCATTATCAATTTTACCAGTTGGATCTAAAATCATTCCGATAATGTTGATTTTTGTCTCATCCCAATCAGCAGGCAAGGTAAAACTAACACACATTGTATACGTATCTCCAGCATTCACTGTCGCAGGGTAACTATTCGTCATACCATTGAAACTTGGAGCAATTGCTCGAGCAACGTGATTGTACACCATTGTTGCTGCAGGAACTGGATTAGATAGTGCTTCAAATCCACCCATCACACCATTGTTACCACCAGCGTACGCATTTGCTTGACTCCATCCTGTTCCTGTTCCAGTAACCTCATCTTCTGTCAATACACACGCTGCTTTATAGTTACTATTCGCAGGCAATGCAAAATGAGAAGTCACAGATACATTCAACACTCTTGTGGAGGCGTCCCAAGTTGCTCCATTCACGATTGTTGCAACTGGCGGCGTTTGCAAACGCGTAAAGAAATCAGGTGTCATTCCAGATGGATCAACATCCCCTAAACGATCAACCACTGCACTAGGGTAACCACTGATTAGTCCTCCCATTCCGGCATCATAATCGGTATTTGTCATTGGATCACCATTATGAACGGCAATTCCTGCCCAGTATTGATTGTATTTTGTTTCGAATAAATCCATGAAAACCGCACCACGTGGACACCATTGACACCACGTACCTGTTGCTTCTTCACCCACAACCATTTTTCCAACAGCTGGAACAACTGGATCAATTTGACCACTCAAGGTATTATCACCCGCGATGTCATCATTTCCTCCGTTGATATTGGAAATAGTTGCTGTGTACGTTTGATTTCCTGGAACCAATACATTTGCCGGCATATTCACCGTGTATGTTCCAATACTCGCGATATTTACTCCCGTCACAGAGAATGGGAAGTTTTGACTATTGTAGGATAAATTCACATCAAATGAAGTAATGGCTGTAGCACCCGCATTTAATACTTTCACCGTAGGTGTTACGTTTTGACCTGCAATTTCTCCGCCCATGTTGACATTGGCAATCATGGCATTTAAATTTGGCAAGGTGTATGTTTGGTGATCAAAACTTACATTGTCCATATAGAATTGACTATTTTGAACAGGATAAAAATCCGCAGCTGCAACTGTATTTACCCCATTCATCCATGTCCCGATTAAGACATTATTTATATAGGCTTTCCACACATGCAACGTTAAGTTCGCCTCAATCTTTAATGTAAACCAAGTTGCATCCGTGTAGGATCCAACCGCAAGATTTGGTGTATTGCCATCATCAATAGAAACTTGACCAGCATCCATGTTTACATTCAAGGCCCAAATTTGACCTAAAGTCACGGCACCTTGCAAGTTGAAATAGGCATTTTTTCCTGCGTTGATGTAAAAATCAGATTGTAGAGTAAAAATTCCACTATTGTAAGCCTGGCCGAATTTCAAGACCACATCTTGAGGTCCACCAGATGCAGCAGATGAAGCCAAATAAATAGCATTTGGCGCCGAGTTCGCATTGTTATTGGTGATGGTCACATCCTCTGTTGCTCCTTCAGTCCCACTCCATGTTGACCAAGAAGTAGATTGAGGACCCAAGAATGATCCAGCGGCGTAGGAATCAAAATTATCTGAAAACAATTGCGCAAAGGATTGGCTGCACAAGAGAACAGAAGCAATGAATAAAGTAGTTTTTTTCATATTGTTGAATAATTTTATGATTTAGCGAAGGAAAAGTACAAAAATTCGAGGAATTTTAGTCGTTTTCACCGGTATTATTTGCAAGATACTGAATCACTTCAGCTGCTCCAACGAGTCCAAATAAAGCAGGCATGTAGGAAATGGTTCCGTAAAAAGACTTTTTATAATTGGCGCCATTGGTCATTTTTAGGGAGTCCTTTTTTTGAATTTCAGTAGAGTAAACGGCTTTGATTCCACGATAAGATATGTTTTTTCGCTTCAAGCGTTTTTTCATGTGCGCACCAAGTTTACATCCAGAAACATGTTGAATATTGGTGACCTTGATTTTACTCGGGTCAATTTTACCTCCAGCACCCATGTGACTAATGATCTTCACTTTTTTACGCTTACAAGCAATGAGCCATTCCAATTTAGGGGTTACAGAGTCGATGCAATCCATCACGTAGTCTGGCTGATAGGTTTCCAACAATTCCCACACACGTTCCGGAAGTACAAATTCTTCCACCACATTTAATTCAATGTCGGGATGAATGTCCTTTATTCTCTGTGCCAGAACCACTGCTTTATTGATTCCAATGGTACTATCCAAAGCAGTTAATTGACGATTTTTATTGGTAGGATCAAAAACATCTCCATCGATAATGGTCATTTTTCCAATGCCTGCACGTGCGATGAATTCACCAGCAAAAGAGCCAATTCCACCGAGTCCAACAATCAGGACATGTGCGTTTTTCAATCGATTCATTTGTTCTTCTGAGAATAACAACTCAGTGCGCTCCAACCAATTTACCATCATCTTTTTTTCCGCAAAGATATTTCATTCTCGTTCAATCTAAGAAGTGTTTTTCGAACGATGAAGCGGATAATTGAAACCATAACATGATTTTTTAGTATATTCGGCAGGTAAACTAAACTATTTTTATGGAAAACAATACACAAAAAGGACACCCGAAAGGACTTTGGTACTTGTTCGGAACGGAAATGTGGGAGCGCTTTGGCTACTACTTGATGCTTGGAATTTTCTCCCTCTACATGATCGACGGGTGGAACAATGGCGGAATGGGCTTTGATCCAGAGAAAAAATCCGACATCTATGGAACTTACCTTGGATTAGTGTATTTAACGCCATTCATTGGTGGACTTTTAGCGGATCGTATTTTAGGATACCGTCGTTCCATCATCATGGGTGGATTAATGATGTCTGCTGGATATTTCTGTTTATCTATTCACAACGAAACATCCTTTTATGTCGCATTAATGTTGATCATTCTTGGAAATGGCTTCTTCAAACCGAATATTTCTACGCTTGTTGGAAATCTGTATAGTTCGGATGATATGAAAGACAAAAAAGATGCGGGTTACAACATTTTCTATATGGGGATTAACATTGGAGCCTTCATTTGTAATTTCGTTGCTGCATACATGCGCATCAACTATGGTTGGGGGCATGCTTTCGCTGCAGCAGGTGTTGGAATGTTAGTTGGTGTTGCCATCTTTATCCTAGGTACAAAACACATCAAACATGTGGATGTTGTGAAGCCAGTGCAAGAAGGAGATATGTCAACTGTACGTATTTTCTCCATGACTGTTGTACCGATGTTTATTTTCGGAATCTTGGGATATTTAATTCCAGGGAATTTCTTAGGTTCTGATACGAATGATGCCTTTATCATTGGTTGTTTACCCGTTATTGCCTTCTTTATTTATTTGGCATTCACTTCTGAAGCCAAAGAAAGCCGTGCGATTAAAGCCTTGTTAGCGGTATTCTCATGTGTAATTTTATTCTTCGCGATTTTCCACCAAAATGGAGATGCGTTAACTGTTTGGGCTGAAGACCACACCAACCGTGAAATGTCTGAAGGTGTTGCAAAAGTTGCCGGAAGTGTAGGAATGGCGCAAGTGGTCATCAATAATGATATCGTTTCTTCTTCAGATAGTGAATTCAAAGCAACCATTGATTCCATGAGAAAAGTGGAAGAAAACATGCCGAAAGTTTCGAAAGCAGAGTTAAAAGCAAAAGCGGATTATTCTGGAAAAATTTCACAATTAGAAAGCTCTCGTAAATACTTTTCTACGTTACCGAAAGATGAAGTTCCAGCGAAAGGAAAGGACATGAAATTGTACTCAACGGAGTTATATCAATCGATTAATCCATTCTGGGTCGTTACATTAACGCCAATCGTTGTTGGATTCTTCGGATGGATGCGTCGTCGTAAAAGAGAACCAAGTACACCGACTAAAATTGCCATTGGACTAGTGATTACTGCTTTATCCGCATTGGTAATGGTTGGAGCTGTGTTCGCAACGAACGGTATGTCAGCAAAAGCTGGTTCTATTTGGTTGATTGCTTCTTACGGGGTGATCACAATCGGTGAACTTTGTTTATCGCCAATGGGACTTTCTTTGGTTTCTAAACTTTCTCCTCCACGTATCACTGCATTAATGATGGGTGGATTCTTTTTAGCGATTTCTGTAGGGAATAAATTATCCGGAATGCTATCAAGCTTGTGGGAAACCATTCCTGAAAAACAAAATTTCTTCTATTTGAATTTTGGATTGGTGATGGCAGCTGCGATCATTTTATTCTTGATGCTTCGTTGGTTGAACAGCGTTATGCGCGAAAACAACGTACAATAATATCTTTCAAAGCCTCTGAATTCAGAGGCTTTTTCATTTAACTCATTGAACATGCAAACGATTGAACAAATACAAAGTTTTGAAGGAAAATACCCAAAGCAAATTTGGAGCTTGTTTTTTACAGAAATGTGGGAACGTTTTTGTTTTTACGGAAATCGCGGAATGCTGGTTGTTTTTATGACCAATATCCTTTTCTTTTCGGATCAAAAAGCCAATTTGAAATATGGTGCGATTCAAGCCTTTGTGTACGCATTCACCTTTATCGGCGGACTTTTTGCGGATAAAATTCTAGGATTTCAAAAATCACTTCTGTGGGGTGGTATTTTGATGATTACGGGTAGTTTGATACTCGGAATAAATGCCGAAGCAAATTTTTACGTTGGTATTTGCTTGATCATAATTGGAACGGGATTCTTCAAACCAAATATCTCAACCATGGTAGGAGAACTATACCGTGCCGGGGATCCGCGTCGCGATGCAGGATTCAGTTTGTTCTATGCCGGAATTAACTTAGGTGCCTTATTTGGTGGTGCAATCTGTGTGTATGTTGGAAAAACATATTCATGGAATATGGCCTTTGGATTATCAGGTATTTTTATGTTCATCGGCTTGCTTAACTTTTTAATGACTCGTAAAAACCTCGGTCCAATTGGTCAAACACCTGAGAAAACAGATGAGAAAAAAGCGAAAAAGAATCGCTACTTGGTTTATATCGGAAGCATCGTTTGTATTCCATTGATTTACATCATGATCAAAAATACCGCTTATACCGATTTATTCATGTTCATTATCGGACCAGCCACCCTACTCTATTTAATTTATGAAATGAGCAAATTGGACCGTGATCAAAACAGAAAATTGTTTGGCGCCATCATTTTCATTTTTCTCTCCATCGTTTTTTGGTCTTTCTTTGAACAAAGTGGCGGATCTTTAAGTTTGTATGCTGAAAAGCTGATTTCACATGATATGCTCGGAATGAAATTTGATCCAAACGTGGTGAATAATTCAGCTAATTCCTTTTTTGTTATCATCCTTAGTGTCTTTATAGGCTTGATGTGGATTTGGCTAGCGAAACGCAAATTGGAACCGAATTACTTCATGAAATTTGGAATGGCATTTATTTTCCTCAGTATTTCCTTTTACTTGTTTTACTACACACGATTTATGTTAGATGATGCAGGATTGGCATCTCTTGGACTATTTACCTTTGCTTATGTCGTAATATCTGTTGGGGAATTATTTTTATCTCCCATTGGACTTTCCTTAATGACAAAATTATCACCCAAACATTTATGGGGTGTCATGATGGGAATGTGGTTTTTAGCCTCTGCTTACGGACAATATGTTGCCGGGATTTTAGGTGCTGGAATGGCTAGCCCTAAAAAAGATGCAAGTCCAATGGAACGAATGTTGGCTTATACCGATGGATACCATCAACTTGCCATTTACGCCCTCATTACAGGATTGGTCGTGATGTTATTGTCTTACGTATTAAATCGATTGATTACAGATAATGCTGAATAGCAAATGACGCATTACTTCATGCTATCCGAGGCGCTTGGTGACAAGCGCCTCTACTTTTTCATAAAAGTGCTGGGGCTTGTACGTTCTCCATTCGATGTCCTCCAGTTCTCCACCCATGACAAAATAATGATCGATATTGATGCGTTCAAATTCGCGCACTACATGATCGTGAAAGTTCACCATAGCAATCCATCCCTCTTCGACATCATCAAACCATTCTTCGTAATAACAGTCATCGGAATAATGGAAATTGAGGACATTTTCACCAATTAAAATAAACTGGTTCACTCCTTGTTCAATCAACACATCGATGATATCGCGTTTTAAAATCATGATGTCATTTTCAATAGCATCGTTCCATTCTCCGATTAATTCGATGATCGCATAAGCCGCATCGTAGTCAACCATGAGGATTTTAACAAACAGCGTTGGCGAACCAATCGAATCCCACTGTGGATGAATGTAAAAATCATAAATGCTGTTCGTGAATTCAAATTCGCTATACTCTCGCTCGAAAAAAGGAGAAAGTGGATCTTCGGATGCGACGTAATAGCCACGCCAGTTGAAATAGGGTTCGACAAAATGCATGGACAAATTTAAAGCACGAATCCGAGACAACACCTTAATAATTTAAAATAAGTTATAATTTCGCGTTTTCTTTTGAAGAAAAACCATCAACCAAACAACGATCACGTGGGAAAAGACAAACTTTTGCGATTTGAGGCCATCAAATCATTCGCTAATGTATATGAGCCAGTATTCCGAGAACCTTTTCCAATTCAAGGAAATTGGCGAAAAGATGTATTTCAGAACGATCATCCCATCGTTTTAGAACTTGGTTGTGGGAAGGGCGAATATTCCGTTGGACTCGGACGAAAATACCCAGATAAAAATTTTATTGGTGTCGATTTGAAAGGAAACCGCATTTACATCGGCGCGAAGGAAGCTTTAGAAACGAACCTGACAAACGTGGCATTTTTACGCACGCGTATCGACTTTATCCTTGATTATTTTGGAGAACATGAAGTTGATGAGATTTGGTTAACCTTTTCAGATCCTCAACCAAACAAGGCCCGCAAACGCCTTTCGTCTCCGCTTTTCATCGATCGTTATAAGAAAATATTAAAACCCGGCGGGATTATACACATGAAGACCGATAGCGACATATTATTTGAATATACCTTGGAGCAAATCGAAGAAAACAACTACGAATGCCTCGAATCAACTTGGGATTTATATGCGAATTTGCCGGAGGATTTAGATCCCGACACACGTGAGATATTTCACATCAAAACACATTACGAGAAACTATTTTCATCCCGAGGATTTAAAATCAAATACTGTAAATTCAAGATTTCCTAATCAGCGAATCTGCTTGTAATTGCGATAATTGGTGTCAATTCCAATAAACTTCAACAAATCCTTCAATTTATTTTTGAGGGATTTTTTATTTCGACTCGGATCCACTTTGAAAGTCCAATTTAGGCGTTCAATTCGTGCTTGCATAATCTGCGGATGCGTCCCCTGGAAACGTGCGAGTCCATTGATGTGATCTTCATACGGAAAGAACTCCACGTCTTCGATGTTTTTTTCCATCCATTCATCATCATGCCAAAGTTTGTGAAAGGACGTTTGTTTCGCTTGCATGGCTCTTGGATCCTTCACCCAGCCGTAATGATACACACTTGCGTTCAATTTTGCGACGTTCAACTTTTGATTATCATCTTTCCGAAATCCCTGTGCGTCACGGTAAGAGTAAATATTCGAACGATTTCGAATGACCCGAATTTCATGCTTGTACCAATTATTGGAAGCACCAATAAAATCATAGGAACCATAAAAATGCTGGTAGTCAAACAAAAGTCCGTCCACTTCTTGGTCGTTCAGAAACAGTTCCATTTTCGAACGAATTTCCGCATGATCTTTTTCATGAATCACCTCATCACCTTGAATGTAAAAAGCCCAATCGCTATCAGAAGAGATGGCACGAAAAGCCTTATTGGTTTCATCAGCAAGAACTGCTCCATTTTCTCGCAAGGAATCGTCCCAAATCGTTTCAATAATCTTGATTTTTAAAGGATCGATGGATTGAATGAGTTCGAGTGTCGCGTCTTCGGAGTTTCCAACTGCAACGACAACTTCATCACACAAAGGTAAAATGGATTGAATTGCCTCCACGATGGGATAATCCAATTTAATGGCATTTCGAATAAACGTAAAACCAGATACTTTCACCTTTATTTATCCAATACTTTTGGAATACGGAAATAGTCAGAATCTTTTTTCGGTGCGTTCATTAACGCCTCTTCATGAGATACCGTTACTTGCGGTTCATCTTCACGCAAACGATTGATTTCCTCAGACATAAAAATCAATGGTTCCACATTACTGGTATCTACTTCAGATAATTTATCGACAAACTCGATCATGCGTTCCATGTCTTTTTGAATCGAAACTTTATCCTCTCCTTGAAATTCTAAGCGAGAAAGGTGTGCAATGTGATCGATGATTTCTTCCGTGATTTTCATGAGGCAAAATTATTTATTTTCATCCATTAAATGTGGATATTCTTTTAAAATTGGTGCATTGATGCGGTCGAAACAAGCTTGACGAATCTCACTAATTTCCATCTGATTTAATTCTTCTACCGTGAAATACGGATGAATGTACACACGTGAAATACCTGGCTGCGCCGGACCTAAAATTTCCGTTGGATCAGAGAATAGCTTGAAATTATTGGTAAACGTCAATGGCAACAATGGAATCCCCATTGATTTAGCCATTTTAAAAGCACCATCTTTAAAGGGAATCATTTTCGGACATTGGTGATCTGGAATGGTTCCTTCCGGAAAAATGACGATCGACCATCCATCGGCAACTGCTTTATTCGCTAGAGAATACGCTTGACCAGCTTTGCTTTTGTCTTTGCGATACACCGGAATGTTGAGGTTTTTAAAATACGTACCAAGAATTGGATACTTCAAGATTTCACTTTTTCCTAGGAATACAAAGGGGTATTTAGGAAGAATGGAATGCATCAAAAAGATATCAAGGTACGAAGTATGATTTGCGACAATAATGTAGGGTCCTTCCGGCAAGGTCGCTTTTTCCATAACCCGGACACCGTAAAAACAAAAAATGCGCATCAACCAACTCCAAACAGTGAATAACTTGAAGCTAAACTTCTTCCACTTTGGATTCATGATGAGTACACGAAAGAAGGGGTAAAACAGAATGGCGATGATGGCAAACACCACAGCGATGTAGAGTTTCCAAACCAATCCAAAGATGCCCGACATTTTATGCATAGTCAAAGATACGCTTTTCAATGAACTTTTGAATCCTTCCTTTCGGGAGAAATGACTAATTTTGAAAAAAAGAATCGAACAATGGCGCGCATTTTAACCGGAATTCAAAGTACAGGAACACCTCATTTAGGAAATATTCTAGGGGCAATACTTCCTGCAATTGAATTGGCTTCCAATCCAGCAAATGAGTCCTTCTTGTTTATTGCAGACATGCATTCCTTGACGCAAATCAAAGATGGACAAACCTTACGAAACAATACGTATGCGACTGCTGCGACTTGGCTTGCGTTCGGGTTAGATAGTTCGAAAACGGTTTTTTATCGCCAAAGTGACATCCCGCAAGTAACTGAGTTAATGTGGTATTTACTATGTATGTATCCATATAACCGTTTGACCCTAGCGCATAGTTTCAAGGATAAATCAGATCGTTTAGACGATGTCAATGGTGGACTCTTCTCCTACCCGATTCTCATGGCAGCTGATATTTTGTTGTTTGATGCGGAAATTGTTCCCGTTGGCAAAGACCAAAAGCAGCATATTGAAATGACGAGAGATGTGGCCAATCGATTCAACCTAGCCTACGGTGATTCCCTGATTCTTCCGGAAGAACAATTGCGTGAAGACACCATGTTGATCCCTGGTACAGATGGCGAAAAAATGAGCAAATCCAGAGGGAATTTCATTGATATTTTCTTGCCAGAGAAACAATTGAGAAAACAAATTATGTCGATTGTTTCCGATAGCACCCCATTGGAAGAACCAAAAAATCCGGATACGTGTCACACGTTTGCACTTTACAAACTTTTGGCATCGGAAACAGAAGTTCAATCAATGCTTGAAAATTACGCGCGAGGTGGCTATGGTTATGGTCATGCCAAACAAGCTCTTTTTGAATTGATTTTAAGCAAATTTGCGACACAACGTCAACGCTTTGATGAATTAATGGCGAATCCAGCAGAAATTGACGAAGCTTTACTTATCGGTGCTCAAAAAGCGAAATTAGTTGCAGACGAAGTGCTCAAACGCGTACGAACGAAAGTCGGATATTGAATTATTTCTTGAACACATAGTTCAATCCTAACTTAAACCATCTTCCTGGCATTTGAACAAAACCAGCTTCCACATAATTGGTGTTCAACACGTTATTGACTTCAGCAAAGAGATTAAATCCGTTGACGAAACCACTATTTACTTTTAAATCAAGCAATTGATAAGCTGGATTGGACACACGTTGTATGAAGCGATAATTCAATTGCAGATCAGCGAATTTAGAAAACTGAAAGCTGAATTTCGCAATCAACTGTTGCTTTAAATTCGAATAAGCATAACGCGATTCTAAATTGGCATCAAAAACATGACTCGCTTCAATGTACGTGTAGGAAACATCAATGAAATTGGGTTTAAACTTGGCATCGATTTGGAACGTTTTGCGAACACATGTTTCCAGCCCATAAAAACGAACTTCAGCAATATTGACAGGTTGCCATTTATTGGGATTCGGCACGATGCTAGAAGTATCACGCACCCAATCAATTAAATTATAAGTTTGACGATAAAACACATTCGCTTCCATATACAATTTTCCATTTTTAAACCATCCCAGCTCAGCTGCATTGGCAAATTCCGGTTTTAAATTAGCATTGCCTTGGCTTGTTGGATCAGCATAATACAATTCTGTGTATGTGGGTACGCGGTTGCTCTTTGCAACATTCACATACATGCGCTGTTGCTCATTGAGTTGATAGGCTAATTGTACGCTTGGCAAACACTTGACCGCAACGGATGAATACTTGAAAAGAAGTAAACTGGCACTCGAAGTAAAAGCGCCAAATGATTTTTTCAGATCGGCAAAAGTACTGGAATATTGCCTGTTTCTAAGTCCTAGATTGGAACTATTCAAGTCCTCAAATCGTTGTTCTAATCCGATGTGATAATTCCAATCTTTCCCAAACTTTCCGTTTAAAATACTCTCAATACTGTAAGTCTCCGAAAAATGACGATTCGTATAAAACCCAGGATCATTGCGTTTTAAACGGAACTCATCACGATTCGTACGCGTACTCAATCGATTCACCCATGTCGCTTTTTTAATTTGAATGTTATATCGCAATCCTGCAAAAGCATTTTGTGTACTTTCCCATTGATCAGGGAATTTATTGGAATAAAATCCATTCGCTCCGAATTGACGATCAGAGTAAGCCAGCATGAACAAGATATATTGTTTTTTAAACGATATTCCCCCTTCGTAGGAAATTTGTTTATTCTCAAAATCCGAATTATACCAATGTCCATTTGAACGATCATACCCCATTGAAATTTTTTGATTCCATTTTTTGATCGGCGCGCTCAAGGTCACATTGACACCAGCAGTCCCAAATGAGCCCGCGTAAGACTGCGCTTTGACAAACGTTTTGTTATTCAATAAGGAAACGAAATTCACCGCACCAGCCAAGGCACTTTGTCCAAAAATATGCGTACCTGGACCTTTAATAATTTCGATTTGATCCACAGCATTGATGGTAAATGGAATATTCATCGCATGATGACCTGTCTGTGGATCTACCATTTTGAATCCATTCACCAAAATTAAGGTCTGCTCAAAACTTCCACCACGGATGCCAATATCTGCCTGCATGCCGTTTAAGCCACGTTGACGAACATCCACCCCGGAAGTGTAACTCAAGGCTTCACTCAAACTTCTTGCTGGCAAGGCAGACAATTTATCTGCTCGCAATAATGTCATGGATTGATTGCGTTGGAAGTAATCTAACGGATTACCACGTCCTGTAATGATAATATCATTTAAGGTCAGCGTTTTAATCGAAGGTAAATTTGGAATGATTACCTCCTTTTGTGCCACCAAATTGAGGTGAAAAAGGGATAGAAAAAGAAAAGTGGAGAATTTTTTCATTTCATTTTTTTTTGCAAAGGTATGATTCAAGGACCACTTCAAAATGAATCAGCCTAAAAATACCACATTAATGGTATAGAAATGAAAAATCAGAAAGTACCGGGATTTCCCCTGTATAATGCATGCGAATGCGGTGTTCACCAGGAAGTAAATGAATGAAGTTGCGATCAAAGGAAATTCCTGATTTTTGTGAAAAAAGCCAAAAATCTGCACAAAACGCATCATTTTTCACCCAAATTTCAGCCGTTTTAGTCAATTCATCGATATTTTTGACCGACAACTCAATTTTCACTTCCCGTTTTTTAGGCGAAGGACCTATCAAAAAATCACGTGTTAAGCCATTCGACAATTCAACCCGAATCCATTTTTCTTGCTTCGGAATTTCAGACCAAATCAACTTACTTTCTTGATAGGATAAGGTATCATTCTCTAAATGGTCCACATGAAGGGGTGATAATGCTCGTTTTCCATCCGTATTTAGAATTGAAATTTGGTAAGAAAACACTTGATTTTCCATGACATCAGACTTCACAAATATGCTTGCTACTCCTTGTTCTGTTGTCTTCAACAAAATAGCGAGTGGCTGATAATCGTCACGCATCGCATAGTGCAATGCTTTCCAATTCCCGTGATAATCAATACTGGACCAAGTCGGAGCAGGCCAACAATCATTTAATTGCCAGTATAAAGTCCCCATGCATCTTGGCGCATCCAAACGATGACCGGAAACCGCACTAGATACTGCATAACGTTGTGTCAACTGCGAATAATAGACAAAACGATTAAAGTCCTTTGTTGAACCAAACAGTAGGTCTGAATGCTTTTGAATCATCCCATTTCCAACATAACTTTTCTGGTGATGTTTCATGACAGAACTATTCAAACTCAGATCCTTCAACTCAGCGAACGCGTGCAAGGTTGAGAATTCCGGAAAACTTTGAAAACCATATTCAGCATTAAAGCGTCCAATTTTTGTCGCAAAATTAGACATCGGATCTTTTCCATGCCAAACACCCCAATAATGTTGAGAACCATGGTTATAGAAATCATCATTTCCCCAATTACTCAAAGGAGAAGTATGAATATATGCGGTGTTTGTCCATTGTGACACCAATTTTGGCGCTAGGTCCTTGAATAAGTCGTTGTATGCGTTTAAAATGGTTTCTTGTGCCGAATCTGACAATTGATATTGACTTTGAAAACCCCAGTTTTTCCACGCCACATCGACTTCGTTGTTGCCATTAAAAAGAACCACTGATGGATGAATAGAAATACGAGGGATCTGGTAATTTAATTCCGTTTCAACTGTTTTTAAAAAAGATTCATCTCCTGGATACATGGCACAAGCAAACATCAAATCTTGCCAAACCATGATTCCTTTTTCGTCGCAGGCTTGATAAAAGGTATCATCTGGATAAAATCCACCGCCCCAAATGCGGACCATATTAAAATTCGCTGCGGACATTTGTTCGACTTGATTTTTCCAATCTTCGTCTGTAATGGACGCCGGAAAGACAGAAGGAGGAATGAAATCAGCACCTTTACAAAATACGGGAACGCCATTGATGTGAAATTCATAAGATGTCCCCCATTGATCCTTCTGCTGCACCAATTCTGCCGTTCGAATACCAAAAGTAAGCACCTTTTCATCGACCAACTTTCCTTCCACAAACAATCGAAGTGTATCGTGATAAAGATTTGGATCACTGATTCCTGCAGGCCACCATAATTGAGGATTGTATTGACGCACCTCCGCTTCGTAATACCCAGAACGTGCATTTCGTTCAAGCGAAAGCGCGCCATATAAGTCTGACTTCAATTGAAAGTTGGAAGTTGGATGAGCAATATCGATGACGTATTTTAACCGAGCAAAAAGTTCCTCCTTTGGAATAGACAAGGTCTGAATGTTACAGGAATGAATGAACTGTGTTTTTCCAATGCGCACTTCTACTGGTTTGGCAAAACCGATGGTATTCATCCGTAGCGCCCAGTCCCATCCAAACTGATATTGCGGTTTTCTTGTTAGTGGAGCAACTTTCCATTTCGATGGATCATTCGGTGCCGGATAATGAAAAGCCTCCGATTCATACTTTGATTTATGATACAAGATTGGTGGAGTAATCACAACACGAACTTCGTTGTAACCACAATTTAAATGAGATTTGACTTCAAAGGTATGAGGATGGAAAAAATTCGCTGAATTCCCAAGCCATTTACCATTGACTTCAATCGTTGCATACGTATCGATATTCGGAAAATAAAGTTCAACACTGTTGGCTAAAAATTGCGCTTCAGTTAAGTAAAACTGAGCTTTGAACTCCCATTGATAATCTTCAATCCACTGATACAACTCTTCATTTTTACCATAAAATGGATCTGGTAATTCTCCGGAATGAAATAAGACCTCTTGAATACTACCCTTTTCCCCAAAGGACTTCCATTCATTTGTCTTTGGATTTTTATAAGACCACGTAAGGATTGTTTGAGCTTGAATAAGTCCGAACATGCTACAAAAAAGTAAACTAAGCCATTTCATCCTTACCAGTTGCGGTCAAATTTCGCATCCACCATTTTCTCTTCTTCCATGGTTCTCAACGCAAAATTGAATCCAGCATAAATGGAATAAGCACCATAGTTTCCATCTTTATCCAAGGCAATAAATCCACATTGCAATCCAGTTAAATCATCGTGTTTTTTGATGATGCGCATACAAGCTTCTTTACACGCATCCATCGGCGAATAACCATGACGCATTAACTCAACCACGGTATGACTTCCTGCCACGCGAATGATTGCTTCACCTAATCCAGTTGAGGTAGCTGCACCGACTTCTTGGTCGATAAATAATCCAGCTCCAATTATAGGTGAATCTCCGACACGTCCATGCATTTTGTATGCCCATCCACTTGTCGTGCAAGCGCCACTAAAATTTCCTTTGGCATCCATCGCAATCATCCCAATGGTATCGTGATTCTCATGATTTATTTCTGGTTTTTTGAAAACGTCTTTGTTTTCTTTTTTCCACTTTTCATAGTCTTTTTTCACTTCTGGAATCGGCGTTTTAATCGTGTCAAAGCCATAGTCTAGAGCGAATTGACGCGCACCATCGCCGACCAACATCACGTGTTGTGTTTTTTCCATCACCGCACGTGCAACAGAAATCGGATGAGCGATCCCTTCCAAACAAGCCACAGAACCACAGCGCGAGCGCTCGTCCATGATACACGCATCCAATGTCACGTGTCCATCTCTGTCTGGTCGTCCTCCAATTCCAACACTGCGATTCGTAATATCGGATTCCGTTACACGAACTCCTTTTTCGACGGCATCTAAAGCAGAACCACCATTTTTCAATACTTCCCACGCTGCTTTATTGGCATCTAAGCCATGAATCCAGGTAGAAAGTACAATTGGCCCCGTTACTTTTCCACTAGCAGAACTTGCGATCACATTTGCTGCTTTAGCGGGTTTAACGAGACCTAAGAGTCCAGTTACCGCACCTAACTTGATGAAATTTCTTCTTTCCATTAATTCTTCTTTTTTCGTTGTTCAATGGTCAACCAAGCTTGAAATGCATCGGCATTACGCATGTGCTCTGCTCCTCTTACCGCGAAATTATGTCTTCCCGAATAATCAGGTTTGGCACACATAAAAATGTAATCAACATTCGCTCGATTCAAGACCGCATCGACTACTTTTGGCGATGGCAGACAAATCGGACCTGGAGGCAATCCTGTTATTTTGTAAGTGTTGTAAGGACAATCGACATCACGATGAATGGCTAATAAGCGTTCCACACCTTTTAGTTGATCTCCCCAACAGAATTTGAAGGTTGGATCCGATTGTAATTTCATTCCTTTGTTGACACGATTTAGGTACAATCCGGCAATAATCGGCCACTCATCCGCATTTTTTGATTGTTCAGAATACACAATACTTGCCAATGTAACTGCTTGACTAGGAGATTCCAATCCAATTTTACTTAAACTATTTTTTCGTTCAGATGTCCAAAAGTTTTTAAACTCACTTGCCATGCGATCCACAAACATTTCCTCATTCGAATCCCAATACATTTGGTAACTATCTGGAATAAACAATGCCGGCAATTGTTCCATGGTAAAACCAAGCTTAGAAAGCGTGGAACCCGATTGAAGATATGTAATCAGTTGAGCACTATCGACATCGATGCATTTGGAAACTTTTGATGCGAGTTGATAAATATCCCGACAGTTGTTAAATGTCACTTCTACTTCCACTTCCGCATTACCGTTTCCGTTCGCATTTTTAGTAAAACCATTCAACAAAGTTCGGTAATTTGTCCCCGGTTTAATGATGTATTTTCCGCTAGCTATTGTTTTGCTATTCAATTCCTTGTACTCACCTACCGAAACAAATGATTCAACATCATCAATGACTTTTTCCGTTACTAATTTATCCGCTAATTCGGACAACTCAAGTGAGCCGGTGATGTAAAAATTTTGATCTTGCGTGTTGATTGTTTGATGGCTTCCCGCCAAATAAACAAGTGCTTTTGGACCAATGACCACCAAGCCAATAAGCGCTAAAACACCGCCAACAATAATTAATTTCCCTTTAGACATAATTGATAACTTATTTCATCTATTTCACTTCCCTTGTAGCGCAACCAACCTTTTCTCACGCCCACCTTTCTAAAATTCATTCGCTCAAACAACGCAATGCTTGCTGGATTATCACCATGTATAGCACATTGTAAATTGCGTAACTCCAAGTAATCCCTTGTGTATTTAATGAGTTCATTCAAGGCATCTGCAGCGTATCCTTTACCACGATCTGCATCCATCGCAATTAAAATACCGACTGACGCGTAACCATGCTTGAAATTTACCTCGTACAAATCAATCACTCCAACCGGACGCTCTTCTTCCTTCTCTATAATCACAAAACGAAGTTGTCCTGATTTTCTTAAATCTGCTTGGTGTTCAATGAGCGCCATGATATCAAACATGGAAAAAGGCACTTCTGTATTCGACACCTTCCAATTATCCGGGTTATTCTCCCACATGTAGATGGTTGTTGCATCGGATTTTTCCACTGCACGCAAATACACCTTTTCACCTACTAACATCGCTCTATTTTTCCTTTAAAAACAAAAGTAGCCGGACCAATCAGGAAAATATCATGAAATCCCTGTTCGATTCTTTTCCAACTCACTTCTAATGGACCACCTTTAGTCCCCACTTTCACACGATTGATTTCCGTCGAACATTGCAACGCATACACCAAAGCGCAAGCTGTCACACCTGTTCCGCAGGACAAGGTTTCATCTTCTACACCTCGCTCGTAAGTTGCGACTTGAATCCCATCTGATGTAATGTGACATAAATTCACATTAATTCCATCTTGATGGTACGCATTCGAATGCCGAATCAATTTACCAAAAGAAAATACATGTTCAGGTGAATGATCTGAATCGAAGGTTACGTAATGAGGAGAACCAGTATTCAAGACAAAATCATTTCCATCCGAACGGATTTCTTGCACATCCTGCATGTGAATACGCACTTCGTCATCGCATTGCGCAGCCTCGTGTAGTCCATCAATAGCTTTAAAAACCACTGAACGCGTATCAACTCCGAGCGTTTGAGCAAAATGCACAGCACATCGAGCGCCATTGCCACAAAATGACTGCGATCCATCTGCGTTAAAATAGACCATTTCAAATGCCGCATCTTGACTTAATTGAATTAATATCAATCCATCAGCGCCGATGCCAAAGCGTCTGTCACAATAAAATTGTATGTCAGACTGAGACAAATTGTCACATTCTCCCGAACGATTATCGATTAAAATAAAATCGTTTCCAGTACCCTGATATTTCGAAAATTCAATCTGCATAAAGCTTGAACAAAAGTATCGAATAAATTGATATCATTTCTTAACAAAATTTAACATTTTTTGAGCAATTTTTGGAATACAATTTGCGTTTGGAAGGAAGATCTTTAAAATTGTTTTATTATGAAATTCTTAGGTTACTTTAAAATGTTGGGATTAGGCATACTTGGCGGGACCTTACCTTTAGCTACTTATGTCATTATAGAACATTCGTCCACAAAACTTTCTGAGCAGGTATTAGATGGAAATCGATTTGCACGTCAAGTTTCCATGAGTGGCGTTCCAGCTGGCGCGGATTTTACGGAAGCTTCCGCAAATACGATCAACTCTGTTGTGCACATTACTACAAAAGTTGTTCAAACCACTTTTCAACGCGATCCCTTTCAAGAATTGTTTTATGGTCCAGGAGCTGGGGGACGTGAATTCAAACAATATGGCGCTAGTTCTGGATCGGGAGTCATTGTTTCCTCTGAAGGATACATCGTTACGAATAATCACGTGATCGAAAACGCGAGTGAAATTGAAGTCATCCTGAACGACAATTCAAAATACACAGCTAAAATCATTGGAGCAGATCCAGCGACAGATATTGCGGTATTAAAAATCGATGGTTCTGGTTTCACCCCGATTCCACTAGGAAACAGTGATGATTTAAAAATCGGTGAATGGGTGCTAGCCGTTGGAAATCCATTCAATTTAACGTCAACAGTTACAGCGGGAATCGTATCTGCGAAAGCGAGAAACATCAATTTATTAAGCGAACGAAGTGGACAGGACATTGTCCCAATTGAATCGTTTATTCAAACCGATGCAGCAGTAAATCCAGGAAATAGTGGAGGTGCTTTGGTGAATACACAAGGTCAGCTTGTTGGAATCAACACAGCAATTGCATCTCAAACCGGAAGTTACAGCGGTTACTCCTTTGCTGTACCGGTCAACTTAGTGCAAAAAGTAATGAGTGACTTAATCGACTATGGAATTGTGCAACGCGGCTATTTAGGTGTTCAAATTTCGGATGTTTCGCAAGAAATCAAGGAGAAAAACAAATTACCAAATTTAAAAGGTGTTTTTGTAGCGAAAGTCATTGAGGACGGAAGTGCCGACAAAGCTGGGTTAAAAGATGGTGATGTCATTCTTAAAATTGGCACGAAGGAAGTAAATTCAGTATCATCCCTACAGGAAGAAATCGGAAAACGCAGACCAGGCGACAAAGTTTCTTTGACTGTCCGCAAAAAAGACGGAGAAGAAGTAATACGAGAATTGGTCTTGCGTAACAAAGAAGGTGAGACTTCGTTGATGTCCAAAGAAGAAATCAATAAAAGTCAAGCTTTGGGTGCTACATTTTCCGAGTTAAGTGACAAAGAAAAAAGAGAGCTGAACATTGCGTATGGAGTAAAAGTTAAAAGTCTTGGAACAGGCAAGTTGAAAGCAGTCGGATTAAACGAAGGTGATATTATCTTAAAAGTGAACAATGAACCCATTGAAACCATCGAAGAATTGACCGGAAAACTCAGCGGTGTGAATCGTGGTGTTTTGCTTGAAATCATGACTGAGAGTGGAAAACGCGAGTACAAAGGACTCGGACTCTAGTAGATAGACGCGGGCAAAATCAAGGGTTGAGAACTCGTTGATAAAAGTTAATAAAATGTGGAAACTTAATTTTTTCAATCCCATTTTTTGACGTTACTTTGCCTTCAGTTACGACTGATTAGAATTTAGATTATTAATTAAAAAGAGAGAGGTATTCAGTAGCATGAGACAGCTTAAAATCACCAAATCGATAACCAATAGAGAGAGTCAATCCTTAGATAAATATCTTCAAGACATTGGTCGTGAAGAATTAATTACTGCGGAGGAAGAAGTAGAATTAGCCAGAAAGATTAAAGCCGGTGATCAAAAAGCTTTGGAAAAACTGACAAGAGCGAATTTACGTTTTGTTGTTTCCGTAGCTAAACAATACCAAAATCAAGGTTTAACACTTCCAGACTTAATTAATGAAGGTAACCTAGGCTTAATTAAAGCAGCACAGAAATTTGATGAAACACGTGGATTCAAATTTATTTCATACGCTGTATGGTGGATTCGTCAATCCATCTTGCAAGCATTGGCTGAGCAAGCGCGTATCGTACGCCTTCCGCTGAATCAAGTAGGATCCTTGAATAAAATCAATAAAGCATTCTCTCGTCTTGAGCAAGAATTCGAACGTCCACCATCTGCTGAAGAATTAGCAGAAGCATTAGAGGTTCCGGAAGATAAAATCAAGGAAAGTTTGAATGTATCTGGTCGTCACGTATCGATGGATGCCCCTTTATCTTCCAATGAAGATGGTGGAACATTGATGGATGTCATGGCAAATACCGATGCACCTCGAACAGATCAAGCGTTAATGGCTGAGTCACTTCAAAAAGAAATCGAGCGTTCATTAAGTACCTTAACTGACAAAGAACGTGAAATCATTCGTTTGTTCTTTGGAATTGGAATGAACCACGGATTAACACTTGAAGAGATTGGAGCGAAATTCAACTTGACCCGTGAGCGTGTTCGTCAAATCAAAGAAAAAGCGATTCGACGACTGCGACACACATCTCGAAACAAATTACTGAAGTCCTACTTAGGATAATCATTGTGAGGCTGTCTGCGAAAGTGGACAGCCTTTTTTTCTTCCAATATTTTTTGAAATCAACAATCAATCAACATAAAAACAAGTAAAAAAAATGGAATCGAAAGATGGCTATGAAAAAGAGCTCCACTCGCACATTGAGCAGGAGCGCGCAGCTGTAAAGTTGCAAAGCAAGGTCGGCGAGTTATTGTACGACAAAGGAATTGAGTTGGTATTATTCCGTAATCATTTAACGGATGTGACCATTTCTGAAATTCTTAATTTACACGAATATGCAAAGAAAGTGGTGAATAAACCCATTGATGTGTTTACTACCTCTGAACTTGCAGAAACATTAATGACATTAGATGTTGCCGCATCTAAATTGGACATCGGAAAATTAGCAAGTGAATGGTTGGCTGAACAAGGCAACTATGCATCGAAAGCTGATTTTTTAACAAAAAAATTAGGTCAACTTCCTGCACAACAAGCGATCGAACCACGTGATGTCGTTTTATACGGATTCGGACGAATTGGACGTCTAGCAGCGAGAGAGTTAATCAAGCAAGCTGGAAAAGGACAACAATTGAGATTACGAGCGATTGTAACACGTGGATCAAGTGATGCTGACATCATCAAACGTGCTTCCTTATTGCGAAATGATTCTGTTCACGGAGCATTCAAAGGAACCGTAATCGAAGACTTAGCGAACAAAAGCCTTGTGATTAATGGTCAAATTGTACACATGATCGATGCGGCAAATCCAGAAGACATCGACTACACACAATTCGGAATCAATAACGCCTTGATTATTGACAATACCGGCGTCTTCACGAACAGAGAGCAATTGTCTCGTCACTTACAAGCAAAAGGTGTTTCCAAAGTGCTTTTAACAGCTCCAGGAAAAGAAGTGCCAAACATCGTTTACGGCATCAACCAAGGAACGTTGGATATTGAAAATGAGAATATTTTCTCCGCTGCTTCATGTACAACGAATGCAATCTCCCCTATTTTAAAAGTGGTGAATGATCAATTTGGCGTGATTAAAGGACACATCGAAACAGTTCACGCATACACGAACGACCAAAATTTATTGGACAACATGCACAAAAAAGTGCGACGTGGACGTTCGGCTGCGATTAACATGGTGATCACATCAACAGGTGCTGGTAGCGCTGTAACGAAAGTGATTCCAGACTTGAAAGATAAATTAACAGCGAATGCGGTTCGTGTCCCAACTCCAAATGGTTCATTGGCTATCTTAAGTCTTGAATTAGGGAAAGGAACGAGTGTAGAAGAAGTCAATGCAGCCATCAAAGATGCCGCGTTAAATGGCGAATTAGTGAACCAAATTTTCTATGCTTTCGACCCAGAGCTTGTATCGAGTGACATCATTGGTAACACATGTTGTTCGGTTTTCGACTCGAATGCTACGATTACTTCTGTTGACGGAAAAAATGTGGTTTTATACGCATGGTACGACAACGAATTCGGTTATACGAAACAAGTTATTCGACTCGCCAAATACATTTCAAAAGTACGACGAGCGATTTATTATTAATAGAAAGCCTCCTTCGGGAGGCTTTTTTTATGTCTTTTCGACAAAGTTTCCTCGGAAGGAAGATGGAATCATTCCAAAAGAATTATTTTTGAAACATGAATCAAAAAAGAATCACGATTGCCATTGATGGTTTTTCAGCATGCGGGAAAAGTACCCTCGCGAAGGATATTGCCAAAAAATTGGGCTACGTCTTTATCGATTCAGGCGCCATGTATCGTGCCGCTGCTTTATTCTGTCTGAAAAATAAATTCATTCAAGATGGAATCTTACACCAAGAAGCTGTTGATGCGCACTTATCAGAAATGGATATTCATTTCGGGACGATAAATTCAGCGTCACACATTTTTCTTAACGGTGAAGATGTGTCGAATGAAATACGTGAACCCAAAATTGCCGACATCGTATCAATAGTTGCTGCTTATCCTCCTATTCGAAAAAAACTGGTGGAAGCACAGCAAAAAATGGGAGCACGTGGCGGAATGGTGATGGATGGCCGCGACATTGGATCAGTCGTATTTCCGAATGCCGAATTGAAATTATTTGTCACTGCTGACCCTGAAATCCGTGCGAACAGACGTCTTGCAGAAATGCAAGCGAAGGGGATTCAATTGAGTTTGGAAGAAGTTCGACAGAATCTCACCGAAAGAGATTACTTGGATTCCACTCGTGCAGAGAGTCCTTTAATCCAAGTGCCGGATGCGCTCGTTCTAGACAATTCTGAATTGAGTAAAGAAGAACAATTGAATTGGGTACTTTCAAAAATTGCTTTACTCGTAGCCAATTAGGGCGAAAACGGAGAAAGAAGACAACCAATGGTCGATGTCGTAATTTCCTTTCCCAATACTTTCCTGTGCATAGTCCCACATGTCGTTCATGGCACTCACCCATTCTTTCTTCGTTGCATCATCTAAGGTTCCAGCTGGCAGCGATTTCAACATGCCATTTAGACACCAAATGCGATTGAGGTGATAGCCATCCCAATGTGACTCATAGCCATC